>CAYGRI010000119.1:0-13828 GCA_964352155.1 uncultured Maritimibacter sp.
GCAGCGCCGACACGACGATGTAGTTGGCCGTGGTCGGCAGGCCCATCCCGAGGATCAGCGATAGGATCGCCGTCAGCAGCAGGATCGCCATCAGATTGCCGCCCGACAGCACCTCGACCACATCGGCCAGCGACGAGCCGACCCCGGTCTGGCTGACAGCGCCCACGATGATCCCGGCGGTTGCGGTGGCGATGCCAATGCCGATCATGTTGCGCGCCCCGGCGATCATGCCGTCGAACAGATCGACAAAGCCCTGCCCGAATGCTCTCACCAGATCACTGCCCTGGCCGCGCATGATCGCCAGGATCGGGCGCTGGGTGACCAGGATGAAGATCATGAACGACGCCGCCCAGAAGGCCGAGAGGCCGGGGGACAGGCGGTCGATCATAAGCGCCCAGACCAGCACGACCACCGGCAGGATGTAGTGCAGGCCAGACCGCACCGTCGGCCCCGGCAGCGGCAGCGAGGTGACAGGGGCGTTTGGATCTTCCATCTTCAGCGGCTCTTCGCGCGAGGCGATGAACAGCAGCCCGAGATAGGCGACACACAGCCCGCCGAAGATCACGTAATTGGCAGAGGCGCCAAAGGCGGGCCGGATCCAGCCCATGCCGTAGTAGACCGCGAAGGACAGCGCGCAGATCGCCGCCACGGTAAAGGCAATGCCGATCAGCCGCTGCATGATCGGCTTGGGCGTATAAGCGCGGGGCAGGCCCTGCATATTGGCCTTCATCGCCTCCAGATGCACGATGTAGACCAGCGCGATGTAAGAGATCACCGCCGGCAGGAAGGCGTGTTTGACCACGTCGAAATAGGGGATGCCCACGTATTCGACCATCAGGAAGGCGGCGGCCCCCATGACCGGTGGCATGATCTGACCGTTGACCGAAGAGGCAACCTCGACCGCGCCGGCCTTTTCAGAGGAGAAGCCGACACGCTTCATCAGCGGGATGGTAAAGGTGCCGGTGGTGACCACATTGGCGATGGAGGAGCCCGAGATCAGGCCGGTCATCGCCGAGGACACGACGGCGGCCTTGGCCGGTCCGCCGCGCATATGGCCCATCAGGCTGAACGCGACCTGGATGAAGTAATTGCCCGCCCCCGCCCGGTCCAGCAGCGAGCCGAACAGAACGAACAGGAACACAAACGAGGTGGAAACGCCAAGCGCGATGCCGAACACGCCTTCGGTGGTGATCCAGTGGTGGTTCACGACTTCGGACAGGTTGTTGCCCTTGTGCGCGATGATCCCCGGCATATAGGGCCCAAGGAAGGTGTAGACGAGAAAGACCGAAGCCACGATCATCAGCGCCGGCCCAAGCGCGCGGCGCGTCGCTTCGAGCAGCAGCATCAGGCCGATCACGGCGACGACAAAGTCCTGCATGATGGGCGCGCCGACGCGGTCGCCGATCTCGCGATAGAACAGGAACAGATACAGGGCGGCGCCGCCGCCGAAGATCATCATCGCCCATTCCCAGGCCGGGATGTGATCCTTGGGCGAGCCCAGGAAGACGCAGGCGGCCACGGCGATGCCTACAAGCGGGATCCACCAGATCGCGGTGCCGTCCTTGGCGCCGATGATGAACAGCACGGTCAGCAGCAGGGGAATGCCGATGCCGAGGATCAGCTGAAACGGGGTGCGCTGCGCCGGGAAGGCGCCGAAGGCTAGGAAGATGGCGAAGGCCAGGTGGATCGAGCGGGATTCCGTGTCGTTCAGCACCCCGAAACCCAGCGAAAAGGGCAGCGGAGACGCGATCCATAGCTGAAACAGGGACCAGGCCAGCGCCACGACCAGCAGCAACACGCCAACCGGACCCGCCGGGGTACGCCCGCCGGTGTCGGACGACGAGACAAGCTCGTCCAGTTCCGCCTGGCTGAGCCCGCCGCGACCGGCGGCCTCCATCTCGACCCGGGAGGCCTCGAACTGGTGCTTTTCGTTGCGCTTGTCATTCTCGGCCATGGATCCCCCTTGACCGCGTTCAGCGGTCTTGTGTTCGCGCTGTCGGGAAGGGCGGCGCGCGCCGAGACACGCGCCGCAAGTCGGTCAGGTCCGGACTACATCCAGCCCATTTCCTTGTAGTACATCTCGGCGCCCGGATGCAGCGGGGCGCTGAGTCCGGTGGAGATCATGTCTTCCGGCGTCAGGTTCGCAAAGGCGGGGTGCAGGCCCTTGAAACGGTCAAAGTTCTCGAACACGGCCTTGACGACCTCGTAGATCACTTCGTCCGGAACGTCGGCAGAGGACACGAAGGTCGCCTTGACGCCAAAGGTCGTCACGTCGGCGTCGTTGCCCTTGTACATGCCGCCGGGGATCGTCGCCCAGGCGTAGAACGGGTTGTTATCGACCAGACCGCCGATCGCGTCGTTTTCAACGGCGATCAGCTTGGCATCGACGGTGGTCGTCGCTTCCTGGATCGAGCCCGCCGGGTGGCCGACGGTGAAGATGATCGCGTCGACCTTGTTGTCGCCCAGGGCCGCGGCCTGTTCGGCGGACTTCAGCTCGGAGGCGAGGGCGAAGTCATCCAGCGACCAGCCCATGGCGTCCATCACCACATCCATCGTCGCCCGCTGGCCAGAGCCGGGGTTGCCGATGTTGACGCGCTTGCCCAGCAGATCCTCAAACGACTCGATGCCGCTGTCGGCGCGGGCGATGACGTTGAACGGCTCGCCATGCACCGAGAAGACGGCGCGCAGATTGTCGAACTTGTCGCCCTCGAACCGCGAGGTTCCGTTGTAGGCGTGGAACTGCCAGTCGGACTGGGCGACACCCATCTGCATGTCGCCGGCCTTGATCGCGTTAATGTTCGCGATCGACCCGCCGGTAGAGGGCGCGGTGCATTTCAGACCGTGATTGGCGGTGCCGCGATTCACCAGACGGCAGATTGACTGGCCGACGACGTAATACACGCCGGTCTGGCCGCCGGTGCCGATGGTTATGAATGTTTCCTGCGCCGTAACAGCCTGCCCGCCGAGGGCCAAGGCGGCTGCGGTGGCAGCGATCTTGAAGTTGAACATGAAATTCTCCCTAGTGTTTGTTCTTCGTCGCTCGATTCGTTGCCCGATTGACCTGCGCTGCGCGCTATTATTATTTTCAGGTTAACACGCTGAGTGTGAAGCACAATGGCAAGGCGGGCGTGGCGCGATTCAAGCTCTTGTCAATGCGTGAATTTTTGGGTGTTTCGCTCATAACTCCAGCAGGTTAAAAGGTCGGTGGCGTGCAGGCGCTGACCAGCACGCAGTCGGTTTGGCCGATGTTGCGAAACCGGTGCGGCAGGCGGCTGTCAAAGATGTATCCGTCTCCCGGATTCAGAACGCGCACTTGATCCCCGACCGTGATTTCAATGATTCCCGAGATGACGACACCCGATTCCTCGGCCTCATGGGTCATCATGTCCGCCCCGGTGTCGGCGCCCGGCGGATAGCGCTCGTGCAGCACCTGTAGCGCATGGCGGCTGGCGTCGCCCAATTGGCGCAGCGACACGCGCCCCGCCGTCTCGCCCAGGCCGATTTTCTGCGGCGACAGCTCGGTGAATTCATCGGCGGTGAAGAAGTATTTCGGCGCCGCCTGATCCTCTACCTCTGCAAAGAACTCCGACAGGCTCATCGGGAACACGTCGAGTATACTTTTCAGCGACGAGACAGAGGGCGAGGTCTTGGATTGCTCGATCAGCGAGATTGTTCCGTTGGTCAGTCCGGCGCGGCTGGCCAGTTCGCGCTGCGACAGCCCCCTGGCCTCGCGCACTGCCCTCAACCTGCCGCCAATGTCCAAGTGTTGATCCTTCGCTTTGAGTGATCGAAATATTAAGCGCTGGATTTGGCGCCGGGTCAACGCATTTTTTGCTATTTAATTCAGTCTATTAAGCAGTTGTGGTTCAAAGTCCGGCAAGAAGGCGCCGGTTCTTTGCGGAGATTCTCGTTGACAATAATACTAAACGCTGTAGCGAAATACTCATCGAAAATCGGATGTCCAGGAGGAGTCCCATGACCACCACAGCTCCGAAGAAGACCCGCCGGACTGCCGCGAAAAAGGCAGCCGCGAAGACCCCCGACGCCACCGTGACGGACACGCCCGCCGCGACGCTTGCTGTCACCAATGCCCAGCTTCTCGCCCGCCGCGACGCTGCCGTGCCCCGTGGCGTCGCCTCGGCCGCGCCGGTTTTTGCCGCCCGGGCCGAGAATGCCGAGCTGTGGGATGTCGAAGGCCGCCGCTTCATTGATTTCGCCGGCGGGATTGCGGTGCTGAACACCGGCCACCGTCATCCCGGTGTCGTCGCCGCCGCGAAAGCACAAGAGGACCTGTACACTCACACCTCGTTCCAGGTTGTCCCCTATGAGCCCTATGTGGCGCTGGCCGAAAAGCTGAACGCCCTGGCGCCGGGCGATTTCGCGAAGAAGTCGCTGCTGGTGACAACCGGGGCCGAAGCCGTCGAGAATGCGGTCAAGATCGCGCGCGCCTCCACGGGGCGTCCGGGCATCATCGCGTTTACGGGCGCCTATCACGGGCGCACGCTGATGACGCTGGGTCTGACCGGCAAGGTGACGCCCTACAAGAAGGACGTGGGCCCGTTCCCCGCCGACATCTTCCGCGCGCCCTTCCCCGATGCCCGCACGGGCGTGACGGTGCAGGATGCGCTGACCGCACTTGAAACGCTGTTCCTGACCGATGCCGATCCCTCCCGCGTGGCCGCAATAATCCTGGAGCCGGTGCTGGGCGAGGGCGGCTATCACCCCGTCCCGACAGAGATGTGGCAGGCCCTGCGCGCGATCTGCGACAAGCACGGCATCCTGCTGATTTCGGATGAGATCCAGTCGGGCTTTGGCCGGACGGGCGCCTGGTTCGCGATCTCCCATTCGGGCGTGGCGCCGGACCTGATCACCTGTGCCAAATCGATGGCCGGGGGCTATCCGATTGCCGCGGTGATCGGCCGGGCCGACGTGATGGATGCGCTGGCGCCGGGCGGGCTGGGCGGCACCTACGGCGGCAACCCAGTGGCCTGCGCCGCCGCCTTGGCCGCGATCGAGGCCATCGAGTCCGAAGGGCTTCTGGCGCGCTCCACCGCGATGGGGGAGGCCTTGCGGACCCGTTTCGCCGATATGGGCGCCCGGGTGGCGCCGTTTCGGATGTGGGACATTCGCGGGCTTGGCGCGATGCTGGCGGTGGAGTTCGTGACGGATTTCGCCAGCGCGGCGCCGGATGCGGCCTTTACCAAATTGGTCATTGCTCATGCGCTGGCGCGGGGGCTGATCCTGCTGTCCTGCGGGATGCATGGCAATGCGGTGCGGATCATGGTGCCGCTGACGGCCTCGGACGCGATCATCGACGAAGGCATGGCGATCTTCGAACTGGCGTTGGCCGATGCCATGGCCGAGCGGCAGGCGCACGCGGCGGAATAATTCCCGCCTCAGCTCGGGGGGCGGCGGCCCCCCGGGACCCTGCGCCGTGGTTGGATTCGAGACGGCCCGCCCCGCCGTCGGCGTTTCCAAATGCGGGCCGCTGACGTAGGCTGAGCCTGTCCCAGACTCGGAAGGTGCCCTGATGTCTCATATATTCCCCCGCCACACCCGCGCGCTGCCACCCACGGCCGTGGGTGGCGACGGTTGCTACCTGATCGACCAAAGCGGCAAGCGGTATCTGGATGCCTCCGGTGGGGCCGCCGTGTCTTGTCTGGGCCACAGCGACCGCGATGTGGTCGCGGCGATCAAGGCGCAGCTCGACACGCTGGCCTTCGCCCATACCGGCTTTTTCACCTCTGACCCGGCCGAAGAGCTGGCGGATCTGTTGATCGCCCAGGCGCCGGGCGATCTGGACCGGGTCTATCTGGTATCCGGCGGGTCCGAGGCGACCGAGGCCGCGATCAAGCTGGCGCGGCAATATTTCGTCGAGATCGGGCAGCCGCAGCGGGGCAAGCTTATCGCACGCAAGCAAAGCTATCACGGCAACACCATCGGTGCCCTGTCGGCGGGCGGGAACGAATGGCGCCGCGCGCAGTTCGGGCCGCTGCTGCTGGATGTCAGCCATATCGACCCCTGCTATGAATACCGCCTGAAGCGCGATGACGAGAGCCCCGAGGCCTATGGCCAGCGCGCCGCCCAGGCCTTGGAGGATGAGATCCTGCGGCTGGGGCCGGACACGGTGATGGCCTTCATGGCAGAGCCTGTGGTGGGCGCGACGGCGGGCGCCTTGGCGCCGGCGCCGGGTTATTTTCGCCGGATCCGAGAGATCTGCGACCGCTACGGCGTGCTGCTGATCCTGGACGAGGTGATGTGCGGCATGGGGCGTACCGGTACTCTGTTTGCCTGTGAACAAGACGGCATCGCGCCGGATATTGCCTGCATCGCCAAGGGGTTGGGGGCTGGCTATCAGCCGATCGGGGCGATGCTGTGCACCCGCGCGATCTATCAGGCGATCGAGCAGGGCTCGGGGTTTTTTCAGCACGGGCATACCTATATCGGGCATCCCACGGCGGCGGCGGCGGGACGCGCCGTGCTGCGGGCGATGCTGGAGCGGGGGCTGGTGGCGCGGGTGCAGACCCAGGGCGAAAAGCTGGCGCAAAAGCTGACGGAGCGGTTCGGGCAGCATCCACATGTGGGCGACATTCGGGGGCGCGGGCTGTTTCGGGGGATCGAGCTTGTGGCGGATCGCGAGACCAAAGAACCCTTCGACCCGGCCCGCGGCGTGGCGGGCAAGATCAAGAAGGCGGCCTTTGAGGCGGGACTGATCTGTTACCCGATGTCCGGCACCATCGACGGTCGCCGGGGCGATCACATCCTGCTGGCGCCGCCCTTCATCATCGAAGACGCGCAGCTGGACGAGCTGACAGACAAGCTTGACGCCGCGATCACCGGAGTGATCGGATGATCCGTTTCAGCACTTTTGCCGGGGTCGCGGCGCTGGCCCTCGTCTCGCTGATTGGCTTGTTCTTCACCATTTGGTTCCTTGTGCCGCTGGTCCTGTTCGGGGCATTGTCGGCGCTGGGGCTGTGGGACGTGACGCAGCCCAGCCATTCGATCTTGCGCAATTATCCCGTGTTGGGACATATGCGCTTTGTCTTCGAAGGGATCCGCCCCGAGATCCGCCAATAACTGATCGAATGCGATGCGGATGAGGAACCGTTCAGCCGGGAACGGCGCTCGCTGGTCTATCAGCGCGCCAAGGGGGTCGAGGGCAAGCGCGCCTTGGGCACCAAGTGCCGGGTAGATGACGCGGGCTATGAATGGCTGACCCATTCGGCGATGCCCCGGCACCTCGCCGGCCACGATTTCCGCGTCCGGGTCGGCGGGCCGGCCTGTCGGCAGCCCTAAGATCTGTCGCTGTTCAACATGTCGGCGATGAGTTTCGGGGCGCTGTCGGGCAAGGCGATGCTGGCGCTGAACAAGGGCGCCAAGGCGGGCGGCTTTGCGGATGACACCGGCGAGGGCGGGATCAGCCGCTATAACCGCGAGGGCGGCGGCGATCTGATCTGGGAGATCGGGTCGGGCTATTTCGGCTGTTGCGCGCCCAAGGGGCGGTTCGACCCGGACCGGTTCCGCAAGCAGGCCGCCGAGCCGCAGGTCAAGAGGATCGAGGTAAAGCTGAGCCAGGGCGCCAAGCCTGGCCATGGCGGCGTTCTGCCCGCCGCCAAGATCGCCCCCGAAATCGCCGAGGCGCGCGGGGTGCCCATGGGCCGCGATTGCGTTTCGCCCGCCACGCATCCGGAATTCTCGACGCCGCTGGAGCTGATGCCCTTCATCTGCCGCCTGCGCGAGCTGTCGGAGGGCAAGCCGGTGGGGTTCAAGCTGTACATCGGGCACCGGCGGGAATTCATGCGCATCGTCAGGGCGATGCTGGAAACCGGGATCGTGCCGGATTTCATCGTGATCGACGGCAAGGAGGGTGGCACCGGCGCCGCTCTGCTGGAATTCGCCAACCATGTGGGCATGCCGCTGGTCGAGGGGCCGACATTCGCCCACAATACGCTGCGCGGGGCCGGGCTGCGCGATCAGATCCGGCTGGGGGCTTCGAGCAAGCTGGTGACCTCTTTCCAGATCCTCAAGATGCTGGCTTTGGGCGCGGATTGGGCCAATTCGGCGCGGGGCTTCATGTTCGCGGTGGGCTGCATTCTGGCGCAGGCTTGTCACGCCAACCAATGCCCGGTGGGCGTGGCCACCCAGGACCCCCGCCGCGTGCGGGCGCCGGACGTCAACGACGAGTCAGAACGGGTGGCGCGGTTTCATGCAAAAAACCCTGCATGCGATGGCCGAGATGACCGGCGCCGCCGGGCTGCGCCAGCCGGGCGATTTCCTGCCGCACCACCTCATCATGCGCGAAAGCGACTGCGAGATGGTGACGGGCGAAGACGGCTGTCCCTGTCTGCCCGTCGGCATCCTGCGTACCGGCGGCGCAGAGGCGGGCGCTTATCAGGCTCGCTGGGCGCGCGCGAGCGGATAGTTTTGAACCCGCCGATATGAGCTGAAGCGACGGGGCAGGCTGAAGCGACGGGGCAGGCTGAGGCAACGGGGCAGGCTGAGGCAACGGGACGATCTGAGGCACGGGACGGGGGCGTGCCGGATGGGCGTCAGGGGCTGGAATGGCCGTGCGCCGGCGCCTGCGGCGGATCGCGTGTTACAAAACGACGAAGGCAACCAGTCCCGCAAGCGCCACCACGCCACCGATCCAGCCAGTCAAGGTCTCTGTCAGCCGCTTTGGTTTGTAGCAATTCCCGCATTCCGTCGACATCACGCGCATCTTGTGCCCGCAGTCGCTGCACCTAAACAACCGAAGCGCCATTCCCATACCCTTTCACACTCGTGAACTACCGATTGACGTGGCGTGTGGTGCGATAAAAGCACGGCGAGTGATTCTGAAAAGATACAATCTATGCATGCAGCCCCAAGATCACGGGAGCGTGATTATTATGTCAGGTCTGTCCGAGCTTTGCCAGGGGGCAGGCGGTATTTTATTTGCGAATCAGAAGTTTGCCTGGAAATTCAGCAAGACTGCGAGGCAAACGGTCTACTGCTGCACGCCTGTTCAGCGCATAACAGCCTGGTCATTCGCGATATCGCAGCCCGGCGAAGGATGACCGGGCCCAAGGGGGAACTTCATGACCGACGAGATCCGCAAGATTCAAACACAAGGCGTGCATCATATCACGCTAATGGGGGCCGACCGGCAGACCTCGATCGACTTCTGGGAGGGGCTGCTGGGGATGCCCTTTATCTTCGATCAGCCAAATCTGGACGATCCGACTCAGGGCCATATCTATTTCGATCCCGGCGACGGGCGGCTGATCACGATCTTCACTAACGAAGCGCGCAAGGCCGACCCGACGCGCACCTCGACTGATGTGGGCTGTGTGCATCATCTGGCGCTGAACGTCAGCCAGGCGACCTTCAAGCAAACGGTCAAGCGGCTGGACGCGCGCGGCATCAAACATTCCGGCCCAAAGGACCGGGGGTTCATGGATTCGATCTATCTCGAGGATCCGCTGGGCCTACTAATCGAGCTGGCCTCGTACCGGTTCGAGCCGCCCGAGGGCCACCGCCATGCCGACGTGATGATCGAGGCACACCGGATCCGCGTCGCGCGCGGGGATTACAACATCCAGGAAGAGCATCTGGCCGATGCCATCGAGCTGCTCGTCGCCCGGTCGCAGCAATCGCTGTCAACGGATCGCGGGCCGAAGAACCCGTATTAGGCGGGGTCGAGGATCGGGCGACACGTGGCGTGACCGGGGTGTCGGAAGCGGGACTAGACAGCGATGTCGCGCAGCGGCCCCTGGTCCAGCCGTCGAATGTGCGCGGCGGGACCGAGGGGAAAGACCGTCGTCACCAGCGGATCATGCCCCGGCACGATCAGCGCGCGCCGGCTGGCCAGACGCTCCAGCCTGTCGAACCCGTCGAGCATGTCCTGCAGATCGACCACGATGGGAAAGGGTTTGCGCCGCCACAGGTTCTCGTAGAAATGCGCCGCGTCCGAGGCGAGCACCATCCACCCCGCCTGGGTACGTACCCGCACGGCCTGAAGCCCGCGCGAATGCCCCCCGATCCGGTGCACAGTGACGCCATCGGCAATCTCGGCGTCGCCGTCGTGAAAGACGACCTTGCCCGCGTAAAGCCGCCGGATCGCCTCGCAGACATGGTTCGCGGTGAACGGCATCCGCAGCGTGTCGTGGCACATGCAGGGGCCGGTGGCATAGGCCATCTCGGCCGCTTGCAAATGCAGCCGCGCGTTCGGGAACAGATGCAGCCCGCCCGCGTGGTCATAATGCAGATGGGTCACGATCACGGTGTCGATCGCCTCGGGCGTCAGGCCCAGCGGGGCCAGCGCCGCCGCCGGGTCCAGCCGGATCGGACGGCCGCGCGCCGTGCCTTCCTGGGCATCATAGCCGGTGTCCACCAGCAACACCTGCGCGCCGCGCCGGAGCACCCACAGGAAGTAATCCATCGGATGCGGCGTGTCATGCGCCTCGTCGAAGATGAAGCTGTCGCCGCGCAGCCGTTCGGTGCGGTCGGCGTATTTCAGAGCGTAAACCTCCCAATTGGACATGGGCAGACCTTTCCTGGCTGATGCCGGGCAACAGAGCACATTCTGCCCCGCCAGAACAACACATGCGCGCGCAGCGTGCGCCGGTGGCGCGCATGTCACGTCAACCCCGGCCCCGCTCGCGGTTCGTGTTGGGGGCGGGCGGAACACCGGGCTTTGGCGGCGCGCGACCGGGTTTGAAAAAAAGATGACGTCGGGTGGCGCCGAGCTATGTTACGCGAAATAAGACTGGGGAGGTCCTTATGGTTGCATTTACTTTGAACGGGGCGGCGCAGAGCGTGGACGCGCCCGGCGATACGCCGTTGTTGTGGGTGATCCGCGAACGGCTCAAGCTGACGGGCACGAAATACGGCTGCGGGGCGGGCCTTTGTGGCGCCTGCACGGTGCATGTGGATGGCGTGGCCGTACGCTCTTGCCAGACGCTGCTGGAGGATGTGGCAGACGCGGCGGTGACAACCATCGAGGCGCTGGACCCCGACGGGCAGCACCCGCTGCAAAAGGCATGGGTTGCCATGCAGGTGCCCCAATGCGGCTATTGCCAGTCGGGCCAGATCATGCAGGCCGCGACCCTTCTGGCCGAAAACCCCAAGCCCAGCCGGGACGAGATTATCGCCCATATGGACGGCAATCTGTGCCGATGCGGGACTTATACGCGCATCCTCGCCGCCATCGAGATGGCAGCAACCGAGATGGAGGGCTGAGCAGATGACCGATATGATGAACCTGTCCCGTCGCGGCTTTCTGTCCGGCGCCGCCGGTCTGACTGTAGTCTGTATGCTTCCGGCGAAGGGGGCGCGCGCCGCGGGTCACGCGGCGGGCCTGACGCCCAATGTCTTCGTGACGATTGCCGCCGATGATACGATCACGATCTTCGCACCCGCCGCCGAGATGGGGCAGGGCGTGCTGACCTCTTGCCCGATCATTCTGGCCGAGGAACTGGACGCCGACTGGGCCAAGGTCACCGTGGCGCAATCGCCGGTGGCGCCGGGCTTTGGCAACCCCGGCTTTGGCAACCTGATGGTCACGGGCGCCAGCCGTACCACGCAAGGCTATTGGCCGCTGTTGCGGCGGTCGGGCGCTCAGGCCCGGCGTGTTCTGATGAGTGCCGCCGCCGAAGCCTGGGGCGTAGACCTTGCCGACCTGACGACCGAACCCTCGGTCGTTGTCGGGCCCGGCGGCCAGCGGATGACCTATGGCGAGGCCGCGTCTCTGGCGACTGTGCCCGAGACCCTGCCAGAGATCGCCGACAGTGAGTTGAAGCCGCGTTCCGCCTGGCGCCTGATCGGCACCACGGTGGACCGGGTCGACATCCCCGGCAAGACGCGCGGCACCGCGGTGTTCGGAATCGATTCCAACGTGGATGGCCAGAAATATGTCACCATCCTGCGGGCGCCGGTGAACGGGGCCAGCCCGGCCTCTGTCGACGCGGCGGCAGCGCTGGAGGTTGCGGGGGTCGAGCAGGTGCTGGAACTGCCCTATGGCGTGGCGGTCGTCGGCGAGCACTTTGATGCCGTGTTGGTGGGGCGCGACCTGCTGGGCGTGACCTGGACGGAGACCGGCAAGGCCGCCGGATACGACAGCGGCGCCATCACCGAAAAGTACCTGGCCCTTGCGGCGGACCGGTCCGTTGCGGGCGCCCTGCATGCCATCGAGGGCGATCCCGCCGCTGCCATTGCCGGGGCTGCAAAGACCTACACTGCCGATTTCACCTCGGATCTGGTGCATCACGCCACGTTGGAGCCGATGACCTGCCTCGCCCATGTCACCGCCGACGGGGCAGAGATCTGGGCGCCGACACAGGCGCCGGGCATCGTGGGGTTTGCGGTCGCCGGGATGCTGAAAAAGGATCCTTCGGCGATTGTGGTGCATCAGACGCTGCTGGGCGGGGGCTTTGGCCGAAAGGTCGATGTGGATTTCGTGATCGACGCCGTGATTGTCAGCGGGATGATCGGGGCTCCGGCCAAGGTGATCTGGACCCGCGAAGACGATGTCCGCCACGACAAGTACCGCCCCCTGACCGCGCAGCGGATCGACGCGGGTGTCGATGCCGAGGGCAATATCGTCGGCTGGCGGCACCGGATCGTGGGCGAGTCGATCACCGCGCGGTTCCGGCCGGATGCCTTCGAGGCGTCGGGCGGCAAGGACGAAACCGTTGTCGAAGGCGGGCACAGCGTCTATGCGCTGGGCGATCACGATCTGGATTATGTGCACAGCGCCGATGGCATCGACACCGGGTTCTGGCGGTCGGTGGGGGGAGGCTATACCAAGTTCGCCCTTGAACAAATGATCGATGAGATCGCGGTGGATCAGGGCAAGGACCCGGTGGCGTACCGGATCGCCCTGCTGGCGGACGATCCCCGGGGTCAAGCGGTGATGCGCCGGGTGGCCGAGATGGCGGGTTGGCCCCGCACCGCCGCCGGAAATCGCGGCTTCGGCGTGGCATTCTCGGAAATCTGGAACACGCGGATCGCCGAGATTGTCGAGATCGAGCTCGACACCGACTCTGGCGCCATTCGCGTCATGAATGTCTGGGCCGCCGTCGATCCGGGCGTCACGGTTCAGCCCGGTCACGCCGTCGCGCAGGTGGAAGGCGGGATCGTCTTTGGCATATCGGGCGCGCTGAAAGAGCAGATCACCGTGACCGCCGGTGCCGTGGACCAGTCGAATTTCTGGGATTACGAGCTGCTGCGCATGTCCGAAACGCCGAACATCGAAGTGGCGATGATGGACAGCGTCGACAGTCCCGGAGGCATGGGCGAGGTGTCTTTGCCGCCGGTCGGTGCGGCGATCGGCAACGCCTTTGCCCAGATCACCGGCAAGCGGTTGCGGGCGCTGCCGATGAACCCGGACCGCGTGTCGGCGGCCCTCAAGGCGTGAGAGTGTCGCATCGGGCCGCGGCGTGCTTTGTCGCCGCGGCCCTTTCCGTGATCTCTTCGGCCGCGCATGCGGCGGACCCGGCGCATCTGGCGCGGCTGGAAGCCACCGGGACCTGTATCGGCTGCGATCTGTCGGGGGCCGATTTCTTTGGCGCGGATCTGTCGCGCGCCGTGCTGTCCGGGGCGGATCTGTCCGGCGCCGACATGACGGCCGCGATCCTGTATTTCGCGATCCTGCAGGGCGCGGATTTGTCCGGGGCGGTTCTGGGCGGTTCGGATCTGTATGGCGCGGATCTGTTCCGGGCCGATCTGACGGGGGCAGAGACCGCGACCGCACGGATCTGCCACACCGTCCTGCCCTCGGGGCAGCGCAGCTATAACCAGTGCCATGGGTTCTCTGGCGGGTTCTGATGCGGCGGGCGGGGCCCCGCCC
>CAYGRI010000120.1:0-13821 GCA_964352155.1 uncultured Maritimibacter sp.
CTTTCCCGCAAGCCCGAGACGGCCCTGGTCCTGGGAGTTGCCGTGACAGCGGTGATGGGAATCACAGTGCCGGTGAACAAATTGCTCTATGCAGCGTTGCTGGCACCGGGCGCGCTGGGCTGGGCGGGCTATCCGGATCTGGACCTGTCCTATTTGTCGCTGCTGGCCTTCATTGGCGTCATCGCCGCCATGGTGCAATTGATCGAGATGGCGCTGGACCGGTTCTTCCCCCGGATCCACGCCGCCTTCGGCGCGTTCCTGCCATTGCTGACAGTGCAATGCGCGATCCTTGCGGGCAGCCTGTTCATGGTCGAGCGACGCTACGACTTTCCAGAATCGGTCGCCTTTGGGTTTGGCAGCGGCGCGGGCTTTGCGCTGGCGGTTGCAATGCTGGCGGCGATCCGGTCTCGGCTGGCCTACGCCGACCTGCCCGCCGGGCTGCGCGGGTTGGGGATCACCTTCTTTCTGGCGGGCATGATGTCGCTCGGCTTTTCCGCTTTCGCACAGATCGTGGCGCCATGACCGAGATCCTGATCGGCAGCTTTATCATCGTCACCCTTGTCATGCTGCTGGCCGCCGGATTGCTGACCGCGCGGCGGCTTTTGGTGCCGCAAGGGGCACTGACCGTCACCGTGAACGAGTCGCGCCGGATAGAGGCCGCGCGGGGCGATCGCCTGCTGGCCGTTCTGCATGGCGCGGGGGTTGCAATCCCGGCGGGCTGCGGCGGCGTGGGCACATGCGGTCTGTGCCGCGTCACCGCCGAGGGCGAGGGCGCGGGCGACGTCCAACCGACCGAACGCGGGATCCTGTCGGGCGCGGAACGGCGCGCGCATATGCGCCTGGCCTGTCAGGTCAGCCTGCGCGGACCCGTCGCCGTTACCGTTCCGTCAGAGATCCTCGCCGCCGAAGGCTTTGCCTGCCGGGTGCTGTCCAACCGCATGCTGGCGCCGCTGATCCGCGAATTGATCGTCGACCTTCCAAAGGACCGACATTTCGCCTTTCGCGCCGGGGGCTTTGCGCAGTTGACCGCCCCGGCCTATAGCCTCGATTTCGCCCGGATCGACGTCCCCGAGCCATTCGCCGCGACCTGGCAGACCGCGGGTTGGCGCGGGCTGCGCATCGCCTCCGACCGCCCGGTGACGCGCGCCTATTCCATCGCCAGCCGTCCCGATGACAAGAACCGCATCGTCTTCAACATCCGACTGGCCGTCCCCCCCGCCGGGCGCGAGGCCGAGGTGCCGCCGGGCATCGTCTCGTCCTATCTGTTTTCGCTGAAGCCAGGCGACAGCCTGGACGTGTCGGGGCCGTTCGGCGCCTTTCACGCCCAGCTCACCACGCGCGAGATGGTCTTTATCGGCGGCGGTGTCGGCATGGCCCCCCTGCGCGCGCTGATCCACGAACAGATCGGGCAGCAGAGCGGCCGGAAGATGACGTACTTCTATGGCGCACGCTCGGCCGCCGACCTGTTCTATGTGGAGGAGTTCGAGCAGATCGCCGCCGCCAATGAGCGGTTCGACTGGGTGCCCGCCCTGTCCGACCCGGCGCCGGGCGACCGCTGGACCGGCGCCACCGGCTTTGTCCACGAAACGGTGCGCGCCCACCTGTCGCGCCATCCAGCGCCCGAAGAGTGTGAATACTACCTGTGCGGCCCTCCGATGATGATCGCCGCCGTGTTTTCGACGCTGAAACGCCTGGGCGTTGAACGCAAATCCATCTTCAACGACGATTTCGGAGTGTGAATGATGCCCCAATCCCCCCCGATGCAAGGCCGCCGCCGGTTCCTGACGCTTGGCGCCGCAGCGCTGGCTGCGCCCTTTCTGGCCCGCCCCGGCGTTGCTGCCGTGCATCCGTTCGGCGGCCGCGCGTTTGGCACAGCGTGGCGCGTGTCGCTGCCCGCCAGGTCAGGCGCAGAGCGTCTGACCGACACCATCGCCGCCTTTCTGGCGCGCACCGACCGAATGATGTCCCCCTGGCGCGCGGACAGCGAACTGTCCTTGTTCAACGCGGCGCCAGCGGGCGGGGTCCCCGTCTCTGCCGAAACCGCACAGGTCGCCGCGACGGCCCTGCGGCTTGCAAAGGCCAGCGGCGGCGCCTTTGACCCTTCCGTCGGACCACTGGTCGCGCGCTGGGGCTTTGGCCCGATCAATGGCGCGGCAGAGCCCGACTGGCACGCCCTTGGCGCGGGCGACCGGGGGCTGGAAAAGACCCGCGCCTCGGCCACGCTGGATCTGTGCGGGCTGGCCAAGGGCTGGGCGCTGGACGGGATCGGGTCGGTGCTGAAACGAGCCGGCCACAGCGCGTTTCTGATCGACCTTGGCGGCGAACTGATCGCCGAAGGGACACATCCCGATGGCCGCCCCTGGCAAGTGGGGGTCGAGGATCCGAGACCCGCCGTTGCCGGTCTCGCTGCCAGAATCGCGCTGGATCGCGGCGCCATCGCAACCTCTGGGCGCAAGACGAATGGCTACACCCTGGGGACACGGCGCTATAGCCATATCATCGACCCCACAACGCAAGAGCCGGTCGCGGGGCAGCTCGATCAGGTCAGCGTCATTGCCCGCGACGCGATGACAGCGGATGGCTGGGCCACGGCGCTTTTGGCGGCGGGCGAGAACGGGCCTGCGCTGGCCGAAACGAACCGGATCGCCGCTCTGTTTCTGTATCACGACGCGCGGGGGGTCCGGCGGCGCACAACCGGCGCCTTCGCGCGGCATCTGGTATAGGAGGCGCGGATGGAGCTTGTGTTTGCCGTCCTGATCATCTGCCTCGCGGCCATCGGCCTGTCGCTGGGGCTGATCCTGGGGGGACGTGCCCCGCGCACCGCCTGTGACGGCCTGTCCTGCCTGCCCGACAGCCGCTGCGCAGGCTGCCCCCGCCGCCGAAAGGATCCGTGATGTCCGACCATATCGCCGCCATCTGCCGCAGCGATTTCACCCGGCTGCGCCCCGACATGCCAATTCGCGAGGCCGTCACCCATCTGGTCGCGCAAGGCGCCTCGATCGCGCCGGTGCTCGACCCCGACGGCAATCTGGTTGGCATCCTTTCCCAGAAGGATTGCTTTCGCTCGGCCCTGCACGCCGCCTATTACCAGCAATGGAGCGGCACTGTCGCCGAACATATGACCAAGTCGGTCCGCACGCTGGACGCCGACACCGACCTGATCACCGCGGCCGAGGCCTTTCTGGCAGAACCGTTTCGCGCCTATCCCGTCACCGAGAACGGCGAATTGATCGGGATACTGCGCCGGTCGGATCTGCTGGCCGCCTTCCTGCGCGCGGGATAGGCGCCCCGGCGGTCGGGCTGCACGCCCCCGCTTGCCCAAACCCGGGGGCGGAAAGACCGGCCCCCACGCAGGGGCAGACCGGCGCAAAACTAAACCGGCCGAAACAGAAATGGCGAGGGGCTGCCCCCTCGCCACTCGGTCTGCACCGGCGCCGGATCAGTGCCCGAGGATCTGGCTCAGGAACAGCTGCGTCCGCTCGGATTGCGGATTGTTGAAGAAGCCCTCGGGCTCGTTCTGTTCCACGATCTGCCCCGCATCCATGAAGATCACGCGGTTCGCCACCTGACGGGCAAAGCCCATCTCGTGGGTGACGCACAGCATCGTCATGCCCTCTTCGGCCAGCTCGATCATCGTATCGAGCACTTCCTTGATCATCTCCGGGTCAAGGGCCGAGGTCGGCTCGTCGAACAGCATGATCCGCGGCTTCATGCACAGCGAGCGCGCGATGGCCACACGCTGCTGCTGCCCGCCCGACAACTGGCCGGGATATTTGTCGGCCTGCTCGGGGATCTTGACCTTTTCCAGAAAGTGCATCGCCGTCTCGATCGCCTTCTTCTTCGGTTCCTTGCGGACCCAGATCGGCGCCAGCGTGCAGTTTTCCAGGATCGTCAAATGCGGGAACAGGTTGAAATGCTGAAAGCACATCCCAACCTCGGACCGGATCTTGTCGACATTCTTCAGATCCGAGGTCAGCCGCGTTCCATCCACCACGATGGACCCGGCCTGATGCTCTTCCAAAGCGTTGATGCAACGGATCAGGGTAGATTTCCCGGATCCCGACGGGCCGCAGATCACGATCCGTTCGCCGCGATAGACCGTCAGGTCGATGTCGCGCAGGGCGTGGTACTGGCCGTACCACTTGTTCATCCCGTTGATCTCGATCGCCACCTCGTCAGAGACGGTCAGCGCAGAAAGGTCGGTTTTTTGGGTCTCGACAGACATTGCAAATGCTCCTTAGCGGTGACCGCGGCTGAGTTTCTTTTCCATGTAGGCGGAATATTGAGACATCCCGAAACAGAAGACAAAGTAGATCAGCGCAATCAAAAGATAGCCGGTATAGGCGGTGTTGGGCGTGGACCATTCGGGATCCTTCAGCGTCGCCGAGAGGATGCCCAGCAGGTCGAAGATCGAGATGATCAGAACCAGCGTGGTGTCCTTGAACAGCCCGATGAAGGTGTTCACGATCCCCGGAATGACCGTCGTCAGCGCCTGCGGCAGCACGATCAGCCGCATTTGCTGCCAATAGGACAGACCCAGCGACATGCCGCCTTCGTACTGGCCCTTGGGCATGGCTTGCAGGCCGCCGCGCACCACCTCTGCCATATAGGCCGAGGCGAACAGGACAACGCCTACCATGGCCCGCAGCAGTTTGTTGAAGTCCACCCCGGGCGCGAGGAAGTAGGGCAGCATCGCCGAGGCGAAGAACAGCACCGAGATCAGCGGAATGCCCCGAACGACCTCGATGAAGATGATGCAGCTGTACTTGATGATCGGCGCGTTCGACTGGCGGCCCAGCGCCAGCAGGATGCCCACCGGCAAGGAGATCACGATGCCGAACAAGGCCACGACCAGCGTAATGGTCAGGCCGCCCCATTTGTTGGTCTCCACCACCTCGGTGCCCAGCGCCAGGTCGAGGCCCATGGTCACCAGCGGCAGGAAGGCAAAGACGCCCAGCACCAGTGCCGCCATCAGCAGGGCCGGTGACATCGCCATCGCGACCTCGCCATAGCGGCCGTCGCGGACCAGATACCACCCGATGGTTGCGATGCCGCCCACGATCAGCGGGAACCAGACCCCGGACACAACGTGCCCGATGTCGCCCGGCGAATCGATCGGCATGCCGTTCAGCAGCACGTAGCAGATGACCGGAAAGCCGGTGAGCATGAACAGCGCGACCTTGGCCCGGCCCGGTGCCGACGGGAACATGATATAGGTTGTGCCCACGGCCAGACCCGCCATCGACAGGATGACGCGCCAGACCTCTTCACGCGGATAGAAGCCGAACATGAACTGGTAGAACTTGGCCTTGATGAAGGGCCAGCACGCCCCTGCATTGTCCAGACAGGCCTCGCGCTTGAGGCCTTCGGGATCGGTGAAGGTGGCCGACAGGATCGCGAAATCCAGCGTCGTCCAGATCATCCAGACCAGCGCATAGGCGGTAAAGGTGGTGATCCCGATCATCAGGATCGAGATGATGCCCGCCGGCACAGAGGCGAAATCGGACATCGACGCGAAGATATTGCGCCAAAGCCAGCCGCGCACCCCGATCTCTGACGCCGGCGGCGGCAGCTTGGGGGCATCCTGCGTGCGGACGAAAGCGATGTTGTGATCAGTCATTTTCTGTCCCTCTCCTCAACGCTCGACCAGCTTCACGCGATTGTTGAACCAGTTCATGAAGGCTGATGTCAGCAACGAGATCGTCAGATAGACGAGGATCACGAGTGCGATGATTTCGATGGCGCGTCCCACCTGGTTCAGGGTTGTGCCCGCGAACACAGCGACCAGCTCGGGATAACCGATGGCCGCCGCCAGCGAGGAGTTCTTGGTCAGGTTGAGATATTGGCTGGTCAGCGGCGGAACGATCACCCGGAACGCCTGCGGCAGGATCACCTTCCGCATCGCCAGCCCGGACGGCAGGCCCAGCGCCTCGGCGGCTTCGCTTTGCCCCTTGGCGACAGACTGGATCCCGGCGCGCACGACTTCGGCGATGAAGGCAGCTGTATAGGTGGTCAGCGCCAGGAACAGCGCCACGAATTCCGGCACGATGTAAGAGCCGACCCCGCTTTCAAAGCCGCGCCGCAGGATCGGGCCCTCGGTCACGAAATTGGGCCATTCGATGGTCATCGGACGCCCGGTGACCAAAAAGACCAGCGCCGGAATGCCGATGATCAGACCGGCAGAGACCAGACCCACCGGCGATGGCTGGCCGGTGGCGTCCTGCCGCTTGCGCGCCCATTTCGCGAAACCGATCGCCGCGACCACGGCGATGACAAAAGCCCAGCCGGTATAGGCGAACCCGTCCTCGATGATGGGGAACGGGCCGTAAATGCCTTTGATGTTGAACTGGAACAGCCCGGGCACCAGCGTGCCGGCGTCCCTTGGGCCCGGCGCCACGATCCGCAGAACCGCTGTCCAGAAAAAGATCTGCAACAGCAGCGGAATATTCCGCAAAAGCTCGATATACATGGTCGCAAAGCTGCGCAGCACAAAGTTCTGCGACAGCCGGAAAATTCCCAGCAAGAACCCCCAGAGCGTCGCAAAAATGATACCGACCACAGCTATAATGAGGGTGTTCGCAATCGACAGCAGGAACACATCCCAAATCGTGTTCTCGCCAGGTTCATAGCCGATCAGCCATGTGCCGAATGTCGTGAGGATCTGAATGTCAGAGGGTCGGTCGAAAAAGTCGAAACCGAATTCCCGGCCCTGTTCGACCAGGTTGGCGCTCATGTTGCGGATCGCCAAATATGCCAGCGCGATCAGCGCAAGGGCCACCAATGCTTGAAAAAATAGAGATCGGGCCTTGGCCTCGAATACCAGCGCTGCAAGTCCGCGCCGTTCGCTGACCTGAGGCGGCCCGCCTTCGCTTGCTGAAGACATAAGTCACTCCCCGCGTGCGTTATGAAAAAAGGGACGAAGGCAGGCTCCGTCCCTTTCGAATCTTGTAACTCTACGGCACGTAACCGAAGCCCGCTTAGCGGATCGGCGGAGCGTACATCAGGCCGCCCTTGGTCCACAGTTCGTTCACGCCGCGGTCAAGGCCCAGCGGGGTGTCGACGCCCACGTTACGCTCGTAGATCTCGCCGTAGTTGCCCACAGCCTTGATCGCACGCGCGGCCCAGTCGGCCGTCAGGCCCATCGGCGCCCCGTAGTCGTTGTCGCCAACGCCCAGTATACGCTGAACGGCAGGGTTGTTCGACGCCATCATCTCATCCACGTTTTCCGAGGTGATGCCGTATTCTTCAGCTTCGATCAGCGCGTTCAGCACCCAGCGCGAAATGCTGGCCCACTGCTCGTCACCGGCACGAACCGACGGTCCGAGCGGCTCTTTCGAGATCGTTTCGGGCAGCACCATATGCGCAGCCGAATCGGCCAGCTTCAGACGCTCGGCGGCAACGCCGGACCGGTCCGTGGTGAACACTTCGCAACGACCGGCGCCGTAAGCCGCGATGACCTCGTCCGAGTTCTCGAACGCGACCAGCTCGAAGCTCATGTCATGCTGCTGGAAGTAGTCGGTGATGTTCAGCTCGGTCGTGGTGCCGGTGTTGGTGCAGATGGTGGCGCCATCCAGTTCCAGCGCCGAGGTCACACCCAGTTCGCGCGGAACCATCATCCCCTGACCGTCGTAATAGGACACGCCAGTGAAGGTGATGCCCAGATCAGTGTCGCGGGTGATCGTCCAGGTGGTGTTGCGCGACAGCACGTCAATCTCGCCCGAGGACAGCGCCGTGAAGCGGTCCTTGGCCGAAAGCGCAACGAATTCAACAGCTTCCGGGTCATCCAGAACGGCCGCAGCCAGGGCGCGGCAATAGTCGACGTCAAGACCGGTCCAGCGGCCGCTGTCGTCGGTGTTCGAGAAACCGGGCAAGCCCTGGCTCACACCACATTTCAGTTCGCCAGCGGCCTTCACGTCGTCCAACGTGGCGGCGGCAACAGCGCCAGCACCAAACGTGGCGGCCGTTGCGAGCATAAGAACTCTCGGAGTCATAATCGTCCTCTCTGTTTGTCTTTGGCCGCTTGGCGATGTTTTCCCGCACCCGCGACCGTCGGTCGTTTCTTTTTTTTTCGCACCCTGGATGCCACGTTTATGGTCAAGCAAGCCCCGCAGCACCCAACGACGAGATAGGCGGGGTTTAACCGAGCCATAAGCATGGTCCACAGCAACGCCTCTCTGCTACCCTATTTTAACAATAAGGGTAACCCATTTTGCTCGTTTTCACCGCGGCTGCCTGAGAATTGAGCGCTCGTGAAAGGAATGCGGGGCGCTTCCCGTCCGAGGTCGCCCACGAGTCGATCCGTCAATGATCGAGCGTTCCGACTCGGTCGGTTTCGATGCGGGCATGGATGGCACCCTGCTGGCGCGCACCCGTCCGGAAAGACACCGCGGTACGGTTTTCGTCCGGGGGAATGCATGACAAACTCTGCTTGGCTTGGCTTGGCTTGCCACACCATCGGCCAGGTCCGGATCTTCAACCGCGCAAAGGGACATCGCATGCCCCCCTGGAAAACCCTGTCACGGCGTCTTGCCTTCTCTGCCGAGCCCTATGTCAGCATTTTCGTCGAGACGGTCGAGTTGCCGGGCGGCCAGGTGATCGACGATTTCTATCAGGTGGATCTGCGCAGCTTTGCGATGATCGTCCCGGTCATGGACGACGGCCGGCTGCTGATGCTCCGCCAATACAAACACGGTCCCCGCCGAGACTCGATCACCTTCCCCGCCGGGTTCATCGACCCGGGCGAAGACCCGCTGGACGCGGCCAAACGAGAGTTGCTGGAGGAAACCGGCTGCGCCGCCGCGACATGGCAGCCGATGGGACATTTCGTGGACAATGGCAACCAGCGCGGATGTCACGGTCATTTCTTTCTGGCGACCGGATGCCACCGGGTGCAGCCCCCCGCCTCTGGCGATCTGGAGGAGATGCAAGAGGAACTCCACACCCCCGCAGACCTGGATGCCGCGATTCGCGCAGGGGATTTCGCCATCACCCATATGGTTGCGGCCTGGGGTTTGGCGCGGCTTTATATGACCGGCTGACCTCTCCCAGGACCGGCGCCGCCCGGCGAAAGCAGCGTGTAAAAGCGTCCCAATGGGTGAGGGGCAGCGGTCAGGAAGCGGGTTCGATGCTGACGACCAGCCAGATCGTCTCAAGATCCTTGCAGTTCATGTCGCCCTCGCAACTGGCGGCGTAGACGCTGGCCTGCTCCCACAGCAGATCTACCTCCGCCCCGATCGGTGCGTCCGTCTCGCACAGTTCGAAAGCGCCGGGATAAGAGCTGACCGTCCCGTCCACCTGAAGCTGTACATAGCAGGCGATATCGCCGGACGTGAGATCAAGCAGGCGGCCTTGCGCCGGTTGCGCGTCCTGGGCCAAGGCCGGAGACGCGAAGAGCAAGAGCGCGCAGAGCAGTCGCATAGAAGACCTCATCATTCGGGACGGCATTGTGTATTTGCAGGGGTGGCCGCCTGTAAAGGGCTTTGTCGCCAGCAATTCTGGCGGAAAGGCGATCCCTGGCGGCATGGCTCATGCTCAAAGCAACGCAGGAGATGCCCAAGCCGCACGCGTCGTCAGATCAGGACGCGGCGCCCGCAGCACGCTTTGCCTGACGCCCATCAGCGCGAGGCCTTCGGGGCCCAGGCGCGCAAGTGGATCACAACCTTCACGGTGGCGCCAATGACCAGCGCACAAAGCACCGCCTTGGAGATCGGTTCCATCGTGCCCTCAATCAGCATCGCATGCACCACGCTGCCCACCACGATCACGCAAGCCAGCGCCGTATGCAGCTTGCGCCACAGGCGCGGCGGCAGGCGCAGGCGCTTGCGCAACACGGCCACCAGCGCCGAGGCGAAGACCGCCCACATGGCCACCACTCCCCAGCCAGAAAACGGCGTCGGCGAGGTGAAGGTAAGCGCGTCCACCACGTCGGGCGGGCTGGTGATCCAAAGCCCCGCCACATGCACCACAACCGCCCCCAGCAGAACGGCCCCGATCCCACGGTGTACCCGCCGCCCGCGCGGCACCGGCAGGCCAGGCAAATACCCCGCGGCCAGAAGCGGCTGCATCAGCATCAGACACAGAGCAACGACCCCGGCGAAGCCCGCCACGATGTAGACCGGCTGGCGCCAGGCTAGCAGCGGGCTGGCCGCCGCCGCGCAGATGGCGATCACCGGTACCAGCGCGAGCAGAGCCCATATCGCGGCGGCGCGCCCTATGCGCGGCTGGCGCCGTTCCACCCCGATCAGACCTGCTGCAGGACGAAATGCGCCTCCAGGTCGGTGTCTCTGGCGCTGGACATCACCGGGCGCAGGAACACGGTTTTGAACGCGCCGCTGTCATAGGCCAGATGGCCATGCGGCTGGCCGAAAGCTGGCACGATCTGCGGCATCTCCAGCCGGAACACCCCATTCGCATCGGTCAACGTGGCGCCGTGACTGTGGGGGTCACGCTCATGCCCCTCGGTGGTATGCGCCCAGATCTGAATACGCTGCCCGGCCAGGGGCGCACCGTCGCCCGCGCGGCGGACCGTCCCCGTCATCCAGAACCCGCCGCCACCGATGCGCGGCACGATCGGCGCGCCGGGCCGGTAATTGTTGGACCCGCCCCGCATGGACGGGGTCGGGGCCAGGCCCTTTGCCCGCGCCGGGGTCAGCAGGCCGGATGTTCCTGTGGACAGAACAGCCCCGCCCGCAGCAAGAGCGGCCGAGGACAGGAACGCTCTGCGATCGGGTTTCGCATGGGTCATACGGATCTCTCCCGTTCAAACTGTGGTTGCCCAGCCGGATGGCGGCCTGTCGTCCTTGTAAGGATAGCCCGGCGACGGCCGTTTCCCAAGGCAGGATGGCCCGGAACGCGATAACCTTGGACCACAGTTTTGTGAGGTCATACCCTGTGTCCCAACCGTGTCTGAACCAATTCCCGCACCCAGAGCAGCCCTGTAGCGGCCCCCAATGCAGCAGACCCCGACCATTCAGGCGCTGGAAGACAGCGGTGGCATCCCGGCGACCACCACATCTTCCGGGGCCAGGGAAGCGTCGTCCCGGGAAGTCCTGTGGCGTGAACCCGGCAGTCTTGGTGACGACCGCCTCACGGTTGGAGGGCGCAAAGGCCGGTTGTGCCGCCGTCAAACCCGACAAACCCCCGCCGGCGGAATGTTTGGTCCCTGTCCCAGACAGCAAAGCCCCGGATCGCGGCCGCATCGACGGTGTTTCTGGCCCGGCCAGTACAGGGATACTTCAAAAGGCCGCTTCTTTGCTGCCATCGGCCAGACCCTGCACGAAATCGTGATACTTAATGCGCAATTGATTTACATTAATTCTTCGTTAACTTTTCGGCACGGGCATAATCGACCGCAAATTTTTGGACCCGACTTTGACTTGGTGAAAGGATACACGCGTATGACCAGGATTTTCTTGCCTCCAAAGGCACTTGCCGCGAGCATGGCGGCAGGCGTGCTGTCGTTTGGCGCCCCCGCACAGGCGGCCGATACGCTGGCCACGGCCAACGCCGAAATCAGGAACTCGCTTTGCGTCGGGCCCACCTGCACGACCGCCGTTGATTTTTTCGACTCGACGCTCTTGCTGAAGTCGAACGTCATCAAGGTGAAGTTCGACGACACCTCCACCTCGTCGGGCTTCTCTGGCCATGACTGGGAGCTTGAGATCAACAGCGACGCCAATGGCGGCCCCAGCTATTTCGGCATCAATGATTGCGGGTCTCAGTTCAACGATGGCGGATGTGCCGATGACCTGGTGTTCGCCATCGAGGCCGGCGCCCGCTATGGCGCGCTTTATGTGGATCAAACTGGGAATGTCGGTCTTGGAACCACGGATCCTGGGGCGACCCTGGAACTGGTCAGTGGCAACTTCCCAGCGATCCGTTTACGTCAGGACACATCCAGCGGCTTTACTCCGTACACCTGGGAGGTCGGCGCGAACGAGACCTTCGCCATCCAGGACATAATCGCGGTACAAGCTCCTTTTCAAATTTTGCCGGGGTCGAAAACCGATGCCTTGGTCATTGACCCCGATGGCGTTGGTATCGGGCTGGCGTTCCCGTCAGAGTTGTTGCACGTTTACAGCGGTGACGGATCGGGGAAGATGCTGGTTGAAGTCGGCACCGTTGGCTTGCCGGCGCCCAGGTTCGTGGCCACTTTCCTAAACAATGGCGCTTCGGCCGTGGAGATGATCGATCTTAGCGGTGGCACGTCTTTTTGGGCGTTTCAAAGCATCTCCACCGGCCCGAACCTGGGGGATGCCACCTTCATGCTGACCAACTCCTTCGGCCCTGGCGATGAATTTGTGCTGCAGGCGGATGGCGACCTGTTCATCACCGGCTCTTTGACGCAAATGTCGGACCGGAACGCCAAGATGGCGATCGAGCCTGTGGATCCCGCGGAGATTCTGGCAAAGGTCTCGGCCCTGCCCGTCGCGGCCTGGACCTACAAGAACGACACCTCTGGCGCGCGCCACCTGGGCCCGATGGCGCAGGACTTTCATGCGCTGTTCGGCCTGGGAGAGAGCGAAACCGGGATCTCGACCCTCGATTCCTCGGGCGTGGCGCTGGCGGCGATCAAGGCGCTGGCCGAAGAGAACGCCGCGCAGGACGCACGCATCAAGGAGTTGATGGCGCTAAGCGCCCGTCTAGCCGCACGGCTTGAAGACATGGAGACTGCCCGGCAATAGCAGGATGGTCCGGGCGCGCCGGGAGAACGGGCCAAGATGCGAGGCGCTTGGCCCGCTATTCAGTCAGGCTTCATACCCATTGTCACGTTCACGAAATACCTACTTGGCGGATAACGCTTGGTTTTTTGCCTAGACGGCGTCTTGATCCAGCCCTTTGGCAACGAAATAGGAGGATGTCACATGACCTTGAGTGCAACGCTATTTCACGCAGCAGGCCTTGCCACGATAGCAGGCCTGTTGGCCTTCGCAGTGCCCGCATATGGGCAGGGCACCTCGCCTGCTCCGGGTAAGTTGTGCGTTGGGCTCGACTGCTTTAGCCTCGACACAGTCACGAAGGTAGGCGATTCGACGCTTTTGCTGTTGGACCAGGTCGTGCGGATCAAATTCGCCGACACCTCCACCAATTCGAATTTCCCGAACAATGACTGGGAGATCGAGATCAACGACAATGTCGATGGCGCGGCCAGTTACTTTGGCATCAACGATTGCGGCAGCGAGTCAAACCTCGGCGGATGCGGCAACAACCTGGTCTTTGCCATCGAGGCGGGCGCCCGAAATGCGTCGCTGTTTGTAGAGGCGGATGGGGATGTCGGGTTCGGCACGTTCGACCCGCTGGTCGACCTGCATATCGTTGGCGGCAACACTCCCAGTGTCCGGCTGGAGCAGGACAGCTCGCAAGGGTTTACGCCGCAGGCTTGGGACGTCGGCGGGAACAACGACAACTTCTTCATCCGCGACGCCACCGGGAACAGCCGTCTGCCGTTTCGGATCCTTCCGGGGGCGGCCTCTGACACCCTCGCGATCGGTCCGAATGGCGTCGGCATCGGGCTCAAAGACGCAACGGAGTTGCTGCATATTCGCAGCCTTGACGGATCGGGAAAGCTGCTGGTGGAGGTCGGTTCCGGAGACAACGAACCGGCCGCGCCCAGGTTCCTGGCCGAGTTCGTGAACAAGGGCCCCTCGGCCGTGCAGATTGTCGACACCAGCGGCGCGCAATCCTTCTGGGCGTTTCAAAGCCAGGCCGGCGCATCGGCGGGGGACGCAAGCTTTCTGCTGACCAATTCCTTTGGTCCCGGCGACGAGTTCGTCCTGCAAGCCGATGGCGACCTGTTCATCACCGGCACCCTGACGGAAGGGT
>CAYGRI010000121.1:0-13815 GCA_964352155.1 uncultured Maritimibacter sp.
GTCCGTCGGCTAAGGCATGGCGAATGTTTCCCCGGCGAGAACCCGGCGCGGTGTATGCGCGGATGCGGGGCAGAGGGATTGCGGATGTCCTGTCCGGTCGGGCGTCAGGGGCCTCCACGTCAGTCGTCGGCGAAGGTGAGATGCACCTTGACAGCCCGCGATCTGTCGGCGGCGGTGCGGAAGGCGTCAGCTGCCTGCTCCAGCGGGTAGCGCAGGGTGATCATCGGGCCCACGTTGATCCGGCCCGAGGTGATCGCCTCGACCGCTTCGGCGAATTCCGCGTGAAAGCGATGCGTGCCCTGCAGGTGGATTTCCTTGGCGACCAGTGCGTTGACGGGCATGGGCGTGTCGCCAGCCACGCCGACCTGCACCAGCGTGCCGCGCGGCCGCAGGGTGTTGATGGCCGACTTGATCGCCGGGGCGGCGGCCGAGCATTCGAATGCGATGTGGAAATGCCCTTTTTTGGCGGCGTAGTGTTCCATCTCTGCCCCGTCGCGGGCGACGTTGATCGTGCGGGTCGCGCCCATTTGGCGGGCGACGTCCAGCACCGCGTCCTCCAGATCGGTCACAACGACTGCGGCGGCGCCCGCCTGGGCGGCGATGGCGGCGCAAAGCGTGCCGATGGGGCCGGCGCCGGTGACCAGAACCCGCTTGCCCGCCAGATCCCCGGCCATCCGGGCAGCGTGCAGGCAGACGGCCAGAGGCTCGGCACAGGCGACGGCCCCCAGATCGGCCCCTTCTGGCAGGCGGATGCACTGGGCCGCCTCGACGAGGATCCGGTCGCGGAACAGCCCCTGTTCATGCGGCAATCGCATGGCCGAGCCGTTGAACCGCATGTTGAGGCAGTGCATCGGCAGCCCCTCAGTGCAATAGACGCACTGGCCGCAGGGACGGCTTGGGTTGATCGCGACACCGTCGCCGGGGACAAGGCCGACCACGCCTTCGCCGGACGCGATAACCCGGCCAGAGGCTTCGTGGCCGAGGATGATCGGTTCGCGCACGCGGATGGTGCCGATCCCGCCGTCCGACAGGTAATGCATGTCGGATCCGCAGATGCCTCCGGCGGCGATGGCCAGCATCACTTGGCCGGGGCCGGGCGCGGCGACCTCGTCGGTCTCGATGCGCAGGTCGTTTTGGCCGTACAGGCGGCAGACGCGGGTCTTCATGGTGGGGCTCATTTGGTCAGAAGGGAGGGCAGCCAGGTCGCCAGCGCCGGGATGTAGGACACCAGCAGCAGCACGGCGATATTGGTCAGCAGGAAGGGTAGGATCGCGATCACCACCGGCATCAGCGGCAAGCGCGCAATCCCGGCGCAGACGAAAAGGCAGACGCCGACGGGCGGGGTGGTCAGCCCGATCATCAGGTTCAGCACAGCGAAGGTGGCAAAGTGCAGCGGGTCGATCCCGACGGCCTGGGCCAGCGACAGCAGGGGCACGAACAGGATGATCAGCGCGGCGATTGTCTCCATGAACATGCCGACGAACAGCAGCAGCAGGTTGATCAGCAGGATCACCAGGAACTTGTTGTCGGTGATCTGCAGAACGCCATCGGCGATGGCCTGCGGAATCCGCTCGGACACAAGGATCCAGCCAAAGACATTCGCAAAGCCGACCAGCGCCAGGATGCCCGCCGCAGAGACCGCGCTTTCGACCACGATCATGGGGACCCGGCCGATGGGCAATTCGCGGTAAATGAAGGCGCCGACGATGAAGGCATAGACACTGGCGACCACGGCGGTTTCGGTCGGGGTGGCCAGGCCGGAGAGCAGGCCGTAGATGATCAGAAAGGTCATCGCCAGCGCCCAGAATGCGCCCGAGAAAGAGCGCGCGACCTCTCCCAGCCCCTGCCACTTCTGGCGGGGAAAGTTGCGGCGCGCCGAGATGATATAGGCCGTGACCATCATCGCCAGCCCCATCAGGATGCCGGGAACCGCTCCGGCAAGGAACATCTGCCCCACGGAAATGCCGGACAGGGCGCCGACGATGATCATCGGCACCGACGGCGGGATGATCGGCCCGACGGTGGACGAGGCGGCGGTGATGGCGGCCGCGAAATCCGCCGGATAGCCAGCCTTTTTCATCCCCGGGATCATCACGCCGCCGATGCTGGCGGCATCGGCCACGGCGGTGCCGGTGATGCCGCCAAACAGCATCGAGGCGGCGATATTGGTCAGCCCCAGGCCGCCCCTGATCCAGCCGACCAGCGCATTGGCAAAGCGGATGATGCGCCCGGTGATGCCGCCGCGGTTCATCAGATTGCCCGCCAGGATAAAGCCCGGGATCGACAGCAACACGAACACATCCATGCCCGCATACATCTTTTGCGGCATCACCACCGGCGGAATCCCCGCCAGCAGCAGATAGGCCAGCGAGGCAAGCCCCAGCGTGACAGCTACCGGAATGCCCAGGACAAGGCCGCCGACAAAGACGGAAAACAGAACCGCAACGTCCATCGTTCATTGATCCTCGTCGGGTTTGACGGGCTTGCCATCCTCGGCGCCGGTCAGCATGCCCACCACCCGCAGGCCGGCAAACAGCGCCAGCAGCGCCAGCAACAGCCAGACGGTCAGGTGAATGTAGTCCATCCGCACCCCAAGCGCTGGCGAGGTCTGCATCTTGCCGATGGACACATATCGCCAGGCATGGGGCAAAAGGTACAGCGCCAGCGCGCAGGTGGCGGCGGCGCCGACCAGCCGCAGGACCCAGGGCATCCGCCCCGGCAGGAATTCGCACACCACATCCACGTTCACCAGATCGCCAGTGCGAAACGCCAGCCCCGCGCCGAAGGCGACCGAGAACAGCAGCGCGTAGCGGGTCAGCTCTTCGGTCCAGACCGGCGAGAGACCGGTCAACCGGCCAGCCACCTGGAGCAGCACCGCGCCGATCAGAACGGCAAAGGACAGCCCCGTGCCCCATTGGGCCAGCCGGGTGATCCAGGAAATCAATAGCGCCACGGCGTCCCTCCCCCTGCGTAACAGTGAAATCGCCGCCCCGGGGCCAGGCCCGAGGCGGGGATCGCGTGGCTTAGTTCGAGAACAGGCCTTCGACGATCGGCTTGATCTCGTCGCTGACATTGGCCAGCACGGCATCTTTCGCGGCGGCCTGGAAGGCGGCGGCGTCAACCTCGACAAAGGTCATGCCCTTGCCTTCCAGAAAGGCGCGGTCGGCGGCGAGGCTGGCGTTGAACAGCTCGCGCTCATAGGCCTGCGCGCGGGCGGCGGCCTCCATCACGGCGGCCTGATCGTCGGCGGACAGCTTGTTCCAGGTCGATTCCGCTATGGTCAGGTAGATCCAGGACCGGACGTGGTCGGTCAGGTTGACGTGGCTTTGCACTTCGTAGAACGACGCGGACTTGATCAGCGCCAGCGGGTTTTCCTGCGACTCGATAGTTCCGTTCTGCAGCGAGGTGAAGACTTCGGAAAACGCCATCGGGCCGGGGTTGGCGCCCAGCGCCTTCCAGACGTCAACGAACAGCGGCACGTTCGGCACACGCATCTTCAGACCATCCAGATCGGCCGGAGTCACGATCGGACGGTTCGAGGTCAGGTCACGCGCGCCGCGGGCGAAATAGGCGATCGGGCGGATCTGCACCTTCTCGACGATCTGTTCCTTGATCGCGTTGCCGGTCTCTCCGGACGCGAAAGCGTCCATGTCGTCGATGGTCTTGAACGCGTAGGGAATGGCCAGCAGCGCCGCCATCGGGGCCCAGTTCTGCAGCGATTCACCGGTGATGGTCATGTCGACCGTGCCAAGCTGCATGCCGTTGATCAGGTCGATCTCTTTGCCCAGGCTCTCGTTCGGGAACACCTCGACCGTGATGCGGCCATCGGTCAGCGCCGACAGCTCCTCGCCAAACTTCACCGAGGCCAGATGCCAGGGGTTCTCCTCATTGGCGAGATGGCCAAGCTTGAGCGTCATCTCCTGCGCCGAGGCCGCACCGGCGGCCATCGACACCACGGTTGCCGCGACAGCGGCCAGTTTCCATGTGAACGTCATCTATCCATTCCTCCTTGGATGGGTGCATTGACCGGTCGGGGAATTTCCCCATCCGGCAGGTCGAAAAAGTCGGGGTGGGCGTCGCGGATCTTTGGCAGATCGGACAGCACCTCGCGCAGGTGACCCCGGATCGCGCTATTGGCGCCCGCCAGATCGCCGGAGTCGATGCGGCTGACGATGGCCTCGTGTTGGGTGACGAGCTTTTGCACCGGGAACTGAGCCAGCGACAGGAACCGCACCCGGTCCATCTGCGACTTCAGCCCCTCGATCAGCTTCCAGGCGCCGCGCTTGCCGGCGGCATCGGCGAGGGTGCGGTGAAAGCGCTCGTCCTGCTCGATGAAGGCCATCGGTTCGGACTGGGCAATCGCCTGCTGCACGGCAAGCTGCGCGCGCAGTTCGCGGATCACCGCTGGATCGGGCGCGTGGGCAAGGATCGCGACGATGTCGGCCTCGATCGCCTCGCGCAGAAAGCGGGCGTCCAGCACGGCGGTGTAGTTGATCTTGGTGATGATCGTACCGCGCTGGGGCAGGATCGCCAACAGACCTTCGCCCGCCAGTTTGATGAAGGCCTCGCGCACCGGCTGGCGGCTGACGGCGCAGGCCCGCGCGACCTCGCTTTCGGAAATCCGGTCGCCGGGGGCAAATCGGTTGCGGACAATGGCATCCCGCAGGCGGGCATAGATCTGCGGCGCAATCGCGGATACCGGATCCAGATCACTGGAAATGATGCCATAGGCCGTCATGATTCGCGCTCCTCCCAAGGTGGCTTACCATACTTCCATACTAGTCAGCAATTGGCGCAGATGGTAGGAAGGGGCAGGCGACTCGGGAGGGCAAGATATGAAACAGACATGGCGGTGGTTCGGACCAAAGGATCTGGTGTCCATCGATGACACGATGCAAGCGGGGGTGGAGGGCATCGTTTCGGCGTTGCATCACGTTCCCACCGGCGCGGTCTGGTCGCCCGAAGAGATCGCGCAGCGCCAGCGCGAGATTGCGACCACGCGGGATGGCGGCGACTCTGGCCTGGCCTGGGACGTGGTGGAAAGCCTGCCGGTGTCAGAGAACATCAAGAAGCAGCGGGGCGACTGGCGCGCGGAGGTCGAGCGCTACAAGATCAGCCTGAGGAACCTCGCTGCGGCGGGGATCGACGTGATCTGCTACAATTTCATGCCGGTGCTGGACTGGACCCGCACAGATCTTGCCTGGCGCCGGCCCAGCGGCGCCACCTGCATGCGCTTTGACCTGACCGATTTCGCCGCCTTCGATCTGCATATCCTCACCCGCCCCCGGGCCGAGGCCGATTACGACGAGACCCTGCGCGAGGCCGCCGCCGCACGCTTTGCCGGGATGAGCGACGCCCGGCGCGACGAGCTGTCCCGCAACGTGGTCTTTGGCCTGCCGGGGGCGGCGGAGAATTTCTCGCTGGACGATGTGCGCCAGCATATCGCCGATTATGCGCAGATCGACGAAAGCCGCCTGCGGACCCATCTGATCGACTTCCTGTCAGAGGTTATCCCCGTTGCCGAGGCGCTGGGCCTGCGCCTGTGCTGTCATCCCGACGACCCGCCGGTGCCGCTGCTGGGCCTGCCGCGCATCATGTCGACAGAGGCACATTATGCCGCCGTCATGCAGGCGGTCGACAGCCCGGCCAACGGGATCACCCTGTGCTCGGGCTCGCTTGGCGCGCGGCCCGACAACGATCTGCCGGGCATCATGGCGCGGTGGGGCAGCCGGGTGCACTTTCTGCACCTGCGCAATGTGAAGCGCGAGACAACGGACATTCGCGGCTCGTTCTTTGAGGACGAGCATCTGGCCGGCGACACCGACATGGTCGCGCTGATCGCCGCCGCCCTGCGCGAAGAGGCGCGGCGCCGCGCCGAGGGCCGTGCCGATTGGTCGATCCCCTTCCGCCCCGATCACGGGCAGGACATCCTGGACGATTTGGGGCGCAAGGCGCAACCGGGCTATCCCTCCATCGGGCGGCTGAAGGGGCTGGCCGAGTTGCGCGGCGTGATCGCGGGTCTGCGGCACGGGATGGCGGCGGAATGAGCCAGCGTCCGACCGGGCCGACCGGGCCGACCGGGCCGGCGGGGCTGCCCGAGGCCCGGAGCGTCACCGGCAAGCTTGCCGCTCATCTCAGGGGCCGATAGGGTCCGGCCAAATACACACACACTATCGGAGAGAGTCCCTATGCTGAAGACCACGCTACTGTCGCTCACAACCGTCATCGGAATGGGCCTTGCCGCCAGTCCGACCCTTGCCGCCGAATGGAAGTTCAACAATGGTCTGCCCGAGGGCCGCGGCGAATCCAAGCAATTGGACATGTTCGCCGCCGACGTGGCCGATCTGACCGGCGGCAGCCTGACGATTGACGTCTTCCACGGCGGGTCGCTGAACCTCAAGGACAACGACGTTGCGCGCTGGCTGCCGCGCGGTGCGGTTCAGATGGGTCTGGTCTGGGCGAACTATCTGGGTCGCGACGTGCCCGCACTGAATGCGGTGATGGTTCAGGGATCGGTCGGCAGCCCCGAGGAGCTGATCGCGGCCCTGCCCGAGATTCAAGAGATTTATGCCGAAGTCCTCGCGGAATGGGATATCGTGCCAACCGGCTTTATGGCGCTGCCGCTCTTGAAAGCCTCGATCTTCTGCCGTGAGGATCCGGTGCGCACCCTGGAAGACCTCAGAACCAAGAAGCTGCGGGTCTGGAGCAACGATCAGGTCGAGACCTTTACCAAGCTGGGCGTGTCGGCGCAGATCGTGGGTCAGAATGACCTTTATGTGGCGCTGCAGACGGGTGTGGTTGATTGTGCCGTTTACCCGGCGCTGTTCGCACACACGATCTCGTTGCAGGAAGTTACCAAATACGCGTCCTACCTCTATCCGGTGGCAGGTGTGCCTTATGTGCTGGGCGCCTCGGAAAGCGCCTGGGACGGTCTGACCGATGCAGAGCGCGATGCGGTCACCACGGCGGCCGCGCGGGTGTGGGAACGCACCAACGAGTACTCGCAGGCCGAGGAAAACGAACAAGCCGCGCGCGCCAAGCTGGCTGAACAGGGGTTGGAGTTTGTCGAACCGTTCTCCGACGCCGACCGCGCCGCCTTCCTGGAGGCCGCGTCGGCCACATGGGAAGAAATGGCCGCCGAAGCCGGTGGCAAAGCGCCTGAATACCGTGAGCGCATTCTGACCATTCTGGGACGCTAAGATTGAGCATCGGGATGACCGACAAAACGCATGCGGCTGTCCTGATACTGGTGGAGCGGATCCTGAAGCCCCTTTATACTGCAATGGCTGTTCTGGCGGCCATTGCAGGCAGTGTGATTATCGGGTTGATCGGCGCAAGCGTCGCCATGCGTTACCTTGCCTACACGCCGCTTCGGTTCACCGAGGAACTGGTGGGCCTGCTGATGACCTCGGCGTTTTTCCTGGCCTTGCCGCTGGTCACCCTCAAAGCGGAACATGTGCGGGTCCAGATCCTTGTGTCCCGGTTGCATGGCCGGGTCCGGCTTTGGATCGGGCTGGTTGCCGGTCTGCTGGGGGCCGCGTTCTGCCTGTGGTTCTTTGCGCTTTGCCTGCCCTGGTTCGAATTCGCCTATGCGCGCGGCATCAAGACAGAGGTGGGCCGCCTGCTGATGTATCCCTGGATGGCCCTGCTTCCGATCTCGATGCTTCTGACAGCGGTGGCCTTTGTCGTCCGGGGCGTTCTTGACCTCGCCGCACCGCGGGTCCCGCCCTTGTCAAAGAGTGAACCTACCTGATGGCAATGTTCTGGACCGTCCTTGTCGGCGGGCTGACGGTTTTTGCGGGGTCTGGCCTGGCGCTTGGGGCTGCGCTTGGGCTGACGGGGTTCTTGATCCTGCAATTCGTGGCGGGGGGATCGACCTTTGTCGCCATCGACGCGGTGTGGAACGTGCTGAATTCCTTCACTCTCAGTGCGATCCCGCTGTTCATCATCCTGGGCGAGATCATGCTTCGCAGCGGGGTCAGCCAAAAGATCTATACCGCGCTGTCGCCGCTGTTTCAGCCGGTGCCGGGCGGGCTGTTGCACACCAACATTGCCGTCTGCACCCTGTTCGGCGCGGTCAGCGGATCGAGCCTGTCGACCGCCGCCGCCGTCGGGTCTGTGGCCTACCCTGAGATGACCGCGCGCGGGTATGACCGCAGGATGGTGGTCGGATCGCTGGCCGGTGGCGGCACGCTGGGGCTGCTGATCCCGCCCAGCCTGTCGCTTCTAATCTATGGCGCCTTGACCGAAACCTCGATCGGGCGGCTGTTTCTGGCCGGGCTGGTGCCGGGGTTGCTGTTCGCGGCGATGTTCATGGTCTACATCTACCTGCGCTGCCGTCTGTACCGCGAACTGGCGCCAAGCAGCGACGGCAAGGTTGGGCTGGCGACGATCCTTATCAACCTGCTCAGCCTCTGGCCCTTTGCGATCCTGATTTTCGCGATCATGGGCAGCATCGCCTTTGGCATCGCCACCCCGACCGAAGCCGCCGGGATTGGCGTGATCGCGACCATTGTGGTCGGCAGGTTTTGGGGAAGTCTGACCGCCCGGACCCTGCTCGACAGCCTGTACGCGGCGATCCTGCTGTTCGCCTCTATCGCCTTTGTGGTGGTCGGGGCGACGATTCTGGCGCAGGCGGTCAGCCTGCTCGGCGTGCCCCAGGACATTCTAAAGGCCGTGCGGGCCGCCGATCTGGGCCCGCTGACGGTTCTGACGGTGGTTGTACTCGTCTACCTCGTACTGGGCTGCTTCTTTGACGGGCTGTCGCTGATGATCATGACGCTGCCCATTGTGGTGCCGCTAATGGTCGGGCTGGGCTATGACGCGATCTGGCTGGGCGTCATCATCACCATCATGATCGAGATCGGGCAGGTGACCCCTCCGGTCGGGCTCAACCTGTCGGTCCTTGTCTCCGTCACCAAGGAGAAGGTGAGCCTGGGCGAAACGGCTGTCGCCACGATCCCCTATTGGCTGATCCTTCTGGCGGGGATCGCGGTTCTGACCATCGCCCCGCAGATCGCCTTGTTCCTGCCCGGCGTTCTGATGTGAGCGTCGGGGCTCAGACGGTGATCTGACCAAGTGCGCGGGGCAGGGTGTTCATCATCTCATGCCCCGTCTCGGTGATAAGCAGCTGATTTTCTAGGATCATGCCGCCCAGCCCGTCGATGTACCACGGGCATTCGAACGCCATGACCATGCCCGGTTCGAACGCGACAGTGGCATCGGCAGAGATGAAGGGCCATTCCTCGCTGCCCAACCCGGCGCCCAGCCCATGGCCGAAATGCCCACGGCTGTAGCCCGGAAACCCCGCCGCGCGGATCGCCCGGGTCGCTTCCGCGTGGACGTCGGACAGGGGCACCCCGGGGCGCAATAACTGCAAGCCCGCGTCGAAGCCACTTGCGAGAGCATCATAGATCCGCGACTGAACCTCGCTTGGGGGGCCAAGGACAAAGGTGCGTCCGGTGTCCGAGGTGTAGCCCTGCACCAGGCAACCCACATCGACCTTGATCAGATCGCCCACCTGCGCCGCCGCATTTCCGCCCCAGGGGTTGGGGCCGACAGAGATATACTCCCAATTCCCGCTCAAACGCCCATGCTCGGGATGGGCGTGGATGCCGGTCGTCCAGGCGGCGGCCAGTTCATCGCGGGTCACGCCAGGGGCAATCGCCCCCGCGACGCTGCGAATGCCGGATTCGGCAATCTCTGCCGCAAGGCGCAGGTTCGCGATTTCCGGCGCCGATTTCACCATTTTCAACCGCGCGATCACGTCGCTTGCATCCACGAGATCCATGCCATCGAACCCGGCCTTGAACGCGGCGAACTCCTGCACCGAGATGGCCGAGGCCTCGAACCCGATCCGCCCGCGATGCAGGCCGTGATCCTTCAGCGCATCGACCAGATGCCGGTAGCAGGTGGCCGGATCGAAGGTCGTCGGGCGGGCGAACCCCTCTTCTCGGCCGGCGCGCGTCCAGGCGCTGCGGATCAGGTCTTCCGGCGATTGTGTGGTGTCAATCGCGGCGAGGTTGGTTGTTTCGACCCAGATCGGGCTGTCCCGGACATCGATGATATGGCTCGCCTGGCGAAAGTTCGCGGCAAACAGATCGCTGACCACGGCGGTTTCCGCAAGGGCCGGATCGGCGGGCACCAGAACCGCGACGGCCCCGGCCTTGCGCCACATGGTGGCCACGCCGGGGGAGGCGCCGCTGGCATAGGAAAAGCTTTCCGGCGAGAACAGCAGGAGAGCATCCATCCGCGCGTCGGACATCAACCGGGCCGCGCGCGCGCGATCTAGGTTTGCCATGGGGTACCAGCCTCCGGGTTGCGTTGGCCGGACCTTAGTCTGCCGCCCCGCGCGTCAGCAAGCCGTGACCCTAGGGACGCTGCGCGCCGTTCACGCCGACATAGATCGCGCAGACCGTATGGGTGGAGGTGATGAACAGACGGTTCCGTCTGGGCCCGCCAAAGGTCAGGTTCGACACCATTTGCGGCAGTTTGATATGACCCAGCGGAATGCCCTCGGGGTCAAAGACCCGCACCCCGTCCTGGGCCGAGGACCACAGATTGCCCTGATCGTCGAACCGAAACCCGTCGGGGACGCCGGGCGAAACCTGGGTAAAGACATCGCCGCCCGACAATGAGTTGCGGTCCGAGACATCGAAGACGCGGATGTGATGCGGACCGTCCGGATCATGCGACAACCCGCTGTCAGCGATGTACAGGCGCTGTTCGTCGGGCGAAAAGGCCAGGCCGTTGGGCTTGTCGAAATCATCCGCCACCACCGTGATCTCGCCGGTCGCGGGATCGACGCGGAAGACATGGCAGGTGTCCTGTTCCGGCTCTGCCTTGTAGCCTTCATAGTCGCTCATGATGCCGTAGGTCGGATCGGTGAACCAGATCGTCCCGTCGGATTTGACCACCACATCGTTGGGCGAGTTCAGCCGCTTGCCGTCGTAGCTGTCGGCGATCACGGTGATGGAGCCGTCGGCCTCGGTCCGGGTGACGCGGCGGCCACCATGTTCGCAGGTCACCAGCCGCCCCTGACGGTCGCGGGTGTTGCCATTGGCGAAGTTCGCATCCGCCCGGAACACGCCCACGCCCTGATCCGGGGTCCAGCGCAGCATCCGGTTGTTGGGGATGTCGGACCAGACAAGGAACCCGCCATCGGCGAACCAGACCGGCCCCTCGGTCCAGCGGCAGCCGTCATGCAGCACCTCCAGATCGGCGGTGGGCACGGTCATCGCGCGGAAGCGGTGGTCGAAATACTCGATGGACTCTCCGACGAGGGCCATGGGTGTCCTCCTAGGTTTTTTGTTTGCCGCCGCTGGCGGCCACGATCACGCCGATGATGATAAGGCCGGTCAGGACCATGCGAACCCCCGCCCCGGCGCCAAAGGTGTTCAGCATGGTGACCAGCAGGAACAGGAACAGCGCGGCGCCCCAAAGGCCGGGCACATTCGCAAACCCGCCTGCCACCGATGTGCCGCCGATCACGACGACGGCGATAGAGCTGAGCAGGTATTCCTCGCCCATGTTCAGCGCGGCGCCGCCGGAAAAGCCCGCCAGCAGATAGCCGCACAGCCCGGCAAGGGTCGCGCACATGACATAGGTCGCTGCCCGGATCCGCTGTACCTGGATCCCGGCCAGATGGGCGGCGCGCATGTTCTGCCCGATGGCAATGACGCTGCGGCCATACAGCGTGCGGGTCAGCACCACATTGGCCACCAGCGCCAGTACGATGACGAGGATCGCGATAAAGGGGATGCCGGCGACCTTGGTTGTGGTGAAATCCGCCAGCGGTTCGGGCGGCTTGACGCGCAGGCCCCGGTTCCACCAGATCGCGGCGGACTGGAAGATAAAGCTGGCGGACAGCGTCGCGATGATCGGCGGAATGCGCAGCAGGCGGATCAACGCGAAATTGGTAAGGCCCACGGCCGCGCCGATGGCCAGCGCGATGGCAAGGCCCACAGGGATCATGCCCGCCGCACCGCCCATCGTTTTCATCGACACGGTGCCCGCCAGTGTCATGCAGGCCGGGATCGAAAGGTCTACATTGCCCGGACCCAGCGTGATGACGAACATCTGACCCAGCGCCACGATGACAAAGAACGCCCCAAAGGTCAGCGCGGCGGACAGGACCTCTCCGGATCCCTTGCCATCGGTATAGGCGGCGGTGGCCAGCCAGACCGCCAGCGCGCCCAGCCAGGCCCAGAGCCACGGCTGCGTCAGGATCTTGCGCATCGCGGTCATCGTCTTGTCTCCGCCCGGCTGATCAGCACTCGCAAAGCCAGCACGATGATCAGGATCGCCCCCTGCGCGCCGATCTGCCAATCCGGGTTCAGGCGCAGGAACGACAGGAAAGACCCCGCCAGCGCCAGCGTCATCGCCCCGATCACGGCCCCGATGGGAGAGATCCGTCCGCCCACGAACTCTCCGCCGCCCAGGATCACCCCGGCGATGGACAGCAGGGTGTAGCGCAGCGCGATATTGGCATCGGCAGAGGTCGTCAGCCCGACCAGCGCCATGCCCGACAGCACGCCAAAGAACCCGGCCAGCGCGAACATCGTCATCTTGATCCGCAGCAGCGACCAGCCTGCCCGTTCCAGCGAGCGCGGGTTGCCGCCCGCCCCGCGCAGCACCGTCCCCCAGGCAGAGCGCATCATCAGCACATGCACCGCCAGCGCCAGAACGACGGCGGCAATGATCGGAAAGGGCACAAAGGCCGGTTTCAGCGTCATTACGCTGCGGATGTATTCGGGCGCCTTGCCGCCGGGCGTGGGCAGGATCAGCACGGCCAGGCCCAGCCAGACAAACGACATCCCCAGCGTCACCACGATAGAGGGCAGGTTTCGCAGATGGATCAGCGCGCCCAGCCCGGCATATGCGACGATCAGCCCCGCCAGCGCGGCGATCCCCAGCAGCGGCGTGTCATGCAGCCATGTCGCCGTGATACAGGCCACAAGGCTGACGAACCCGCCGATCGACAGGTCGAGTTCGTTGACGCACAGGATGAACATCTGCGCGATGGTCGCCAGCGCGATTGGCACGGCCAGGTTCAGCAGCAGGTTCAGCCCGAAATAGCTCATGGTCCGGGGCTGAAGATAGAAGATCGCGATCAGGATCGCCGCCAGCGACAGCGGCGGCAGCAGGCCGCGCAGCAGGCGCGGAGAGATCAGGCCGCTCATGCGTCGGCCCGGAAAGAGGCGTGCAGCACACGCTCTTCGGTCATCTCGGCGCGGGGCAGGTCGGCCACGATGGCGCCCTCGCGGAACACATAGACATGGTCGCAATTGCGCAGCTCATCCATTTCGGTTGTGTACCACAGAAATGTGCGGCCGCGGGCGGCCTCTTCGCGGATCATGCCGTAAACCTCTTGTTTGGTGCCGACGTCGACGCCGCGCATCGGGTCGTCCATGACGATGATCTGGGCCGGGGCGCCCAGCGCGCGGGCGAACAGCGCCTTTTGCTGGTTGCCGCCCGACAGCGACAGGATCGGCTGGAACACATCCGGGGTGCGGATGCCGATCTTGTCTTTCCAGGTGTCGGCAAAGGTGTCGGCGCGGGCGTGGTCCAGCAGAAAGCCGTTCAGGAACTGCCGCAGCGACCCGATGGATATGTTCTGCGAAATCGACCAGAGCGGAAAGACGCCATCGGTCTGCCGGTCGCCCGCCACCAGCGCCACATCGCCGTTGACCTGTGCGCCGGCCGCATGGTCGAACACCTGCACCAGCAGCTCTGTCTGCCCTTGACCGCTCAGCCCTGCAAGCCCCACGACCTCGCCTTTATGGGCGGTCAGCGCCATGCTCTCGGCCTTGGGGG
>CAYGRI010000122.1:0-13552 GCA_964352155.1 uncultured Maritimibacter sp.
TAGGATAGATAAGTTTAACTGTTCGGATATCTGACAGTATGATCGACCGACTGCGCCAGATGGCAATCTTCGCAAAGACGATTGACCATGGATCATTCCGTGGCGCTGCGCGGGAGCTGCGGCTGTCGCCCTCGGTGGTCAGTCACCATATCTCGCAGCTTGAGGAGAGCCTTGGCGTCGCGCTGATCTATCGCTCGACCCGAAAGCTGACTCTGACGCACGAGGGCCACAGGCTTCTGGCTGCAGCGCACAAGATGCTGGAGGCAGTCGAAGGCGAGTTGGCTGATCTGTCGGTTTCCGCAAGTGCGCCAAGCGGTGAGCTTCGCGTCACCATTCCATCTGTCCTGTCACAATCGCACTTCACAAAGCAGATCGCCGCCTTTTCCAATGCCCATCCTCGGATCAAATTGTTCCTGGATTTTTCAGACTTACGGCGCTCTCTGATCGACGACGGCTTTGATATTGCGATCCGGATGGGACCGACGGCGAAAAATTCCGCGACATCGCGTAGACTGTTTTCGGTCAAGCGAAAGCTGGTCGCGTCTGCTGAATACCTCGCATCGCGACCGGCTCCCAAATATCCGAAGGACGTTGCCGGGTGGGATTGGCTGGCACTGACCCCCGTGCACAACGTGCCATTAGAGTTCAAGAAAATGGGAGGTGCTCACGCAACCATTAAGCCAGACGCGCGCATCTATGCAAATGATGCCCAGGCACTCTATCGTTTGGCCAGCGCAGGTGCAGGACTTGCCATCGTTCCGGATTTTCTGGCCAGCGATGATGTTGAAGCAGGATCAATGCAATATGTTTTGCCGAATTGGGAGTTGCGATCGATCGATGTCTTCGCAACCTGGCCTGCCAACGCCCCAAAGCATGGTCTCATTCATCTGGCACTGGACGCTCTGAGCCAGAACCGATCCTAACGCGAACATTGCCGCAGCAGTTGCGACCGGCAGCTTGGTCCGCTGAAGGACGAATAGGCCGCCAAAATGCTGCGACCTGCCCGAATGGCCGTTTCGACGAGCCGTACCTCAGCATGCTGATTTGTCGCTGAGTGGCGGCTCAGGGCCGGTCGCGATCATGATCGATTGAGTGGCTACATCAACGCCACATCAACCCGCGAATGCACGTTTCGCGCTGGGTTTGCTGCCGAATGCGGGGGAATGTCGGTGAATGCAGGGTGGGAAATTTCGGGAACTCAAAGGCTTGTCGGCTAAGCGGTTGTTTTCCATAAGATATTGTATTTATTGGATCATAGGCTCATAACCTGAAGGTCGTAGGTTCAAATCCTACTCCCGCAACCAAAAACCGGCGCAAGATCAAACGCTTGCGCCGGTTTGGTCAAGACCCCAAAAACTGAAATCTGATTTAGTCACGCTGTAGTCACATTGGCGACAGGGAATCTCTCAGGCGATTTCCAGCGTGAAATCCTGAAGCCGGATCAGCCAAAAATCGTCCAACGGATAGAGACCGTCGCCGCCGTCCGCATCCGTCAGGTTGAACACAAGCCCGCCATTGGGATCCGACGCAGCCGTCAGATCGAGCCGCGCCTTGAAGAACATCCAGCCGGGATACGAAGGATGCTCGTCGCACCAGACGTCTGACCACGGCCCCGAATAGGCGCCGATCCGGCTCGCAGCCGCGGTGCCGTCGTCCGTGATATCCACCGACAAGGTGAAGGCTGGGTCCATGAACAGTGTGTCAATAAAGACCCAGGTTTTTTCGGTCGTATAGGTCTCGGCTTTGGCCCGGAACCGGAAGATCACCGAATCGGTCCCGTAGTTTTCGTAGTTCAGCAGCTCGACATCGGCCCGGCCAGAACCTGAGCTCTTGCGCCACTCGACCCCGTCGCCGGGCCCGGAGAACCCCAACTTGTTGGACCAAAGGTTGCAATTCGTTTTGCCCGAACCCGAGGTTGAGCCGTTCTCCCAGCGCGTCGCAACGATCGTCCCAGTCGGATCGTCAAAGGGATCAGCCCAAGGCCCAGCTCCACCGCCCGCATTGTCCAGCTGGTGGCGCGCCGCATTGTAGTGCGCAGGGAGGATCAGGCTCATGTGACAACCCCCACCGAACCGATCAGCAACCACGTGTCCGTGGCGTACTTCCGCAGGACTGCGCCCTGCCATTGCGCCGCGATATCAGCCGAGCCTGCCGAGACGCCGTTAATCGTCACGCCGGTATCTCCGGTGATCGAAATGGCCCCTGCGCCCAGCGCCACGACCTCGATCTCCGATCCGACAGGCAGAGCCACCGAGGCATTTGTCGGCACCGTCAACACCACCGCCGTGGCAGACGTCATATGGACGGCTTTGTGTTCGTCCGCCAAGACCAGAGAATAGGCACCGGCCTGCGCATTGATCGCCCGCCGCGCCAAGATCACCGGCCCGGTTCCGATCGTGCCCTGCGCAGACAGATCGGCCTTTTCCGCAACCAAGTCCCAGGATGCAGCCCAACTGCCACCGACCCCCGGCTCAGATGCCGCATCCGAGGTGTGCGCAGCCGTTGCGATGTACGAACTGCCGCTATTCGAGACGACATCGTCCACCGCATATGCCGTCGCGGTCACCCACGCGCCCCGCCAGACAAAACCGGAGCCATCAGCACCAGGCGCGCCATCAAGCCCATCAGCCCCGTCGGCACCGGGATCACCCTGAATGCCCTGCGCACCGACCGGACCCGCCGTGCCATCAGCACCATCAGCACCCGCATCTCCAGTGTCGCCCTTTTGAGCCAGTAGGTCCCAATTCGCAGCCCAGGAGCCACCGATACCCGGCTCGGTCGTGCCGCCCGAAGTGTGGTCCGCCGTCGCGATGTAGGCCGAGCCATTCCGGCTCACCGCATCATCGACCACGTACGCGGTCGCGGTCACCCAAGCGCCCTGCCAAAGCAGACCGGCAGGCCCTTGGATGGGCCCGACATTGACCCAGGCGGAGCCGTCCCAGGTGTGCAGATCACGATCGATGATATAGCCATCGCCAGCCGTCGCGCCGCCAGGCAGCGCGCCGGTATTCGCCACTGTCCCAAGGATATTGACCGAGGTGCCATCCGCGCCGTCAGCACCGGCAGCGCCGTCGGCCCCATCAACCCCGTCCGCTCCATCAGCACCGACCAGCGAAGCCAAGAACACCGACTCAGGCCCGACACCACCCTCGTTCACCCAGACCTCGTATGCGCTCAAGCCATCGGCCCCGTCGCCGCCGGTCACACCGGCGAGATCGAACCAGACTGAGCCGTTCCAGACGACCAAGGTGTCCTCATCCTCCACCCACGCGCGCCAGCCGATCTGGCGAGCCAGTCGGAACCAAGCGCCGTCAGCGAACATCGCGATGTCGTTGTCCCAACCGGCCCAATCGCCCGTCGCGCTCGCCGCCACGATGTACCGATCGCCTTCAGATGCTCCAGCAGGTGGAACGGTCAGATCCCGATCAGGGACAGACATCTGCACAAACCCGTCCAGCAGCCGAAGCGCCTCGTTGTGCGTGACGTGCTTCTGCGCCTGTGCCGCAAGGATGTAGGGCAGGAGCAGCTTCGTGGTGGAATCGGACATGGTAGAGACCTCAGAGGATAAGCGTTGCGGATTTCGGCGCGCCACGACCAACCAGGTCAGACAGCTGATACACGCGGATGGACAGACTATCCCCGGCAGACAGGGGCACGCCGAAATCGACGGTCTGATCCGCACCGGAATAGGTGACATTGAGCCCCGTCGTGGCCAGCGTCCGAACGACCGACACCCCGTCCAGGATATCGACCTCGAACGACAGACCGCCTTCGACCAGGGGCACCTCGATGCCAGCCCACGTATCCGCGGCCAGCGACCGCGATCGCCGCGTCCAGGCGATCAACAGATCATCACCGGACCGAGGCCGCAGATACGGCTGCTGCACATGCGCCACCGAAAATGGACGCAACCCGACACCTTCAGCGGTGAAGGCCGCGCTCCTGTAGGAATCGTCTGACACCGCCCGCGCCGATGGCCCCACCCGCCAATTGTACGGAATTCCGACATCGGACTCCGCGATGGGCAAGGGAAAGATCGTGGCGTCCAGAACCACGACCCGTGACCCGACCGGCGTCGGATTTCCGATCGCGCCCTCGGTCCCGCGCTGACCCCGCAACAGCCGCGACAGCCTGTACCGGCGCGCGCTGACCAGCTCGACCGTCCCGGCCTGCACGATTTCCCAAACACCAGCCGACGTCTCGATCGCGAGCGCATTTGCACCCGCGAACAGGGCCAGGTCCGTCACGCTCGCTATCTGGCCAGAATACAGGTCGATCAGCAGCGCGTTCACATGGTCGAACCGGGACGTCGGCCCCGGCCGAAACTCCGCCGCGACCACGCCGATCTGTGCCCGGAGCCCGAAAGTGGTGACCAGTTCGAAGGCGTCCGTCGTCGGGCTGCGCAGCGCCGACATGGTCCCCGGCCACGGTTGGGCATGCGCCGCGACATAGGGCCGATGCGCCGGAATACCCTCGGCCAGTTGCGGCAGGTCCATCAACGCGACCACTGGCGTGCCGAACACAACCGGCACGCGCGGCACCGACGCCCGCGCCAGACCAGGGATCGAGTCATATGCCTGTTGGTCCTGCCGAATGGCCTCGACGCCCCGAACACCGGTATCCGCGATCGACACCAGCCGAAACGACATGCCGCGCCCGTCGTGCGCCAGGATCACCACGTCGGAAGGATCGAGTGCCAGGCGAGATGGTGGCAACTTGAAACTCGCTTTCTCACGCGCTGCCCATTCCTCGATCAGCGCCCGCTGCACCCGCCGCTCTGCTTCTTGCAACGACACGGCCAGAGGGAAGCTCTCCATGTTTGCCCGCTGCGAGGTGACCGTGATGCGCCGCGCCTCGACCTGCGCCGGATCGAAATCACCGTCAGACCGGATGACCTGCCATTTCAGGGATTGCGACAGCTCGGTTTCCTGGCCGCGGATCAGCTCGAGGATGTCGCCGGAGCCGGTGTCGACCAGATCGTCATGTGTGAGCGCGACCGAGGCATTGCGATTGCGCATGACGAACCGGATCAGCCCCTCGCTCTCGATGGCGTCAAACCCGAAATGCCGCGCCAAGCCGGAGATGGTGCCGCGCGGAGATTCCAAAGCGGTGATCACCAGCCCCTCGCAGGACCCGACCAGCGCAGATGCGTCGAACCGGCTCAAAGGCAGCCCAGCGCGACGGCACAACTCGCCGACCAGCGCGGGCAAAGAACTCGAGCCCAGGCGACCTGTGATCCAATACCCGGTCTCCCAATCGCCAGTGTCAGACCAGATCGTCGAGATGTCCGGAAACTGAGGATAAGGTCGCGCATCCCAAGCCCAAACGGCGCTGTTCGCCAGATCCACCATGCCCGCTGGATTGTTCGCCGTATCGCCCCAGAATTCGAGCGAGGCCTCGAGGAATGACCGCTGGATGGCATCGTCGCGATAGCCCCGCGACCAATGCGGAATGGCGCTGTCCGAGGATCGGCCGATCTGGAACGCGCTCGGCTGATTGGTGCCCCGGTCAATCGCAGGACAACCCAGTGCCGTGAAACGGATCGGTTTCATTTCGGCGGTCCAGCCGGTCGGCGATCCGGACTCGGCTCCGCCTGGTCGATTGTAGTGTCGGTTGGACCACCAGGACCGGATGTCCTTCGAGCGATAGACCCACGGCTTGCCACTGGGATCCGCGATCGCCGTCCGCTCCTGCGCCGCGCGATCCGCAGTCGAGGCATAGACCCAATCGAAGAACTCGCCCCCGGCCATGTTTGCCTTCAGATAGGCGCGATCGTAGATGCTCTCCCAACCCGCAACCGCGTCCAGGTGATCGGACCCGTCGCGCCAGTCCGACACCGGCATGAAATTGTCGATGCCAACGAAATCCACCGCGGCGTTTGACCAGAGCGGATCGAGGTGGAAATACACGTCGCCCGAGGTGTCGTCAGGATGGTGGCCCGAATATTCCGACCAGTCCGCCGCATAGCTCACCGCTACCCCAGAGCCGAGGACCGCCGCAGCATCCACCGCAAGATCGACCAGCTGCGTGACGGCAGGATAAATGGCTGCGCCAGAGCGAACCGTGGTCAAACCCGGTAGCTGGCCCCCGATCAGGAACGCATCGACACCACCCGCCGCAGCGCAGAGGTTCGCATAGTGCAGCACCATGCGTCGGAAGCCCCAATCGCCCGACGCGCCCGTCCAATTCACCTCCTCGTCGACCACGTTGAAATCACCGATGGCAGCGCCACCGAAGAAATCGGAAATCTGGGAAGCCGCCGCCGCGCTCTTGTCCGCCGATCCGGTGAACCCGGCCGCCGGAGAACAGGTGATGCGGCTGGCCAAAGGGAATGCGCCCTGTCCCAAGGTGCCCGCGTTGTTGGAATAGGGATCAGGCAGCGCGTTGGACGCCGGTATGTCCATCAGAAGTTGAGGGCGGAAGGTCACCCTCAACCCTCGCGCCTTCAGCTCCTGGATTGCCTGAACAATTGAGCTGTCCGATGGCGTGCCCCCAAACACCGGCAGACCGTCGGCATTTGCCGTGACGACCAGCGCGTTCGTCCAATCGAGCCCGTTCACGCGCCAATTGTCCGGTGTCGAGCTATGAACGTCCTGCTCCACTCGAGGCCGGATCTCACACTCGCCTGCCCGCAGATCGTCACCGAACCAGGACGCGATCAAGGTCACCGCCTCAAGGTTTGGCACCGCCGCCTGCAGATTGTCGATCGAAACCAGGAAGTCAGCGCGATCCGCAATCGCGTGCACATTCTGAGCGACCTCGCTTCCGTCCGCCCCGCGCCGATGCGCAACCGTCGCGTAGGAGAACTCGCCAGCACCGGGCAGGATCGCCACGCTGCGAACCATCGTCTCCGCGCCGCCATCCTCCGCCAGCGCCCGGAACACCTCGAACGACAGTTGCGGCAGGCGATTGCCATGATCCTGCAGCGGCATGTCGTCGAACATCACGTAGGCAGTGCCTCGATAGGCCGGAGCCCGATCGGCCCCCATTTTCGACGTAATCACGGGATCAGGCGTCTGGGTCTCAGACCCCGAATACCAGCGCAGCGTGATACCAGAGGTGTCCAGCAGCTTGCCATCAGCCCAGACCCGACCGATGCCGGTGATTTCACCCTCGCACAGCGCGACCGCAAACGAGGCGTAGTAGAGGTATTCGGTCGTCTCGGTTTTCGGCCTGCCGCCGCCCTTGCCACCGCCCTGCGTCGTCTTCTTGATCTCTTCGCGGAAATCGGTGGCCCAGATGATCTGACCACCAAGGCGCATCCGGCCAAAGACCCGCGCCACCACTGCGCCCTCGGTCGCCGAGGTGATCCGCAAGGTGTCGAGCCGCGGCCCCTCTATCCGCTGGGTCGGAGCAAGCGAGGAAATGATCCAGCTGTCGACTGCGGACCCGATGGTCGAACCTACGAACCCGCCGATCGTCGCCGCGCTCACACCCAGGAAAGCACCGCCGATGCTGCCGCCAAGCGCGGCGCCCGCGGCGCCAAGAACGAGCGTTGCCATGAGAACTCCAGAGCAAAGGATAAAGGAAATACGGAAGGAAGGATCGGCCAGAGGCGTCTTGAGACCGACTTAAGGTATCAGGCTCAGGACGCGCCGGTCTGACCGACAGCACCCGTCGGGCGCGTCGTTCGATGGCTGTGGGCAGCAACTGATCTTTCACGACAAAGGCGTCCGATCATCATTCGCTGACGGTGGTCAGGTTCGGCGGGGGAGCCGACCTTCGCTGCGCACCGGTCCAACTGGTAAGGTGCGGGGCTTTTCTGCCATTTGGGGTTTGTGGGCAAATGTCCGCATTGTGCGCATTGCGACATCATCAAAAAACAAGACACTGGAACACGATTGCTTTTTTTTGACGCCCGTGCCAGCGACTATACGACCTCTAAGTTGCGAAGTTCTGTTTGTATTCAGTTGGAGTTGTACCAACCTTTTGTGCAAAAGAACGTGAGAAATGCGCCTGATCGGCATAACCTGACAGAAATCCCGTTTCTGCCAGACCCGGTCCGTCGGCGTCACACAGATATGATGCAGCCTTTTCTAGCCGCGTCTGGGATACCAACTCTGAAAACGTTTCTCCTTGCTCCGCGAAACGACGTTGTAATGTGCGCGGCGATACGCCTGTCTCGGTGGCGAGGTGTTGGACACTCCAGCGCTTGACGGGGTCCTTAAGCAAAAGGTCTTTGCACACAGCGACAAGCTCGGTTCGTTCCGTTCTGGGTGTTGTCTGGATACTCTTCAAACGAATCTGGGCCATGGTGATCGTCCGGTCCCATCCGCCGAAGTCATCGTTCTGCCAAACACCATCGCGCCGAATGACCTGGCCCTCGGACAGTTTAACTGTCAGCGATTGCCCGCACGCCAGTTCCGATAGCTGCGTGATCACACCCAGGACCAGCAGGCTCTCTGGAAGGGAAGGCTGCGCCGAAGCTGATCGGCCGATGTGCTGAAGCTGAATGCAACCCGTACGAAGCTCATTTGACAAAATACGGTGCGAACCATGGCTAAAGACTTCGACGCGGCGCCATCTTTCAAGCAGGTCCAAAATGCTGGTAGCACGTCGGAGCGCCACAACGACTGGCTCGGCGGGCATGTCGGGCACCACGTCCGATAGACCCAAGATGGCCAAAGCGCCGTGTTCTTCCCAAAGACGCATCAGAAAATCGCGTTTTTGCGACTTCGGTACGTGAGCACCCTTGGCCTTGGGCTGCGCCATTTCGATGCTTTGTTTATGAAGTCCCGCAGCGACAAGCCGCATCATTACGGCAGACGCAAAGTCCTTTTCTTCTGTCACAATCAGCTTCCTCTTCTCGACACGCAAATCAGTTCGCGCGACGCAAACTATGAACGGCCGCAGGTATTGATTGCTCTGATTGTTTGAATTGCACGGTCATATTGCAAGTGCCTCGAAATCTATTGGGAACTTTGTCACGCGCTGACCGGTCGCTGCGCGGATCGCGTTTACGATTGCTCCTGGTCCAGAGACCATTGCCGTTTCCCCTGCGCCGACAGGTAGTTCCGAGCTTTCAACAAGAGACACAGTGATTTCAGGGGTTTCCGAAAGTCGAGGGATCGGGGCATCTGTGAAATACTCAGCGCTGACACGTCCGCGATCCGTCGGCAAGTGATCTGACAGAACCATGCCCAGGCTCCACATCAAGTTGCCCTCGCATTGCGCCTTTACCTGATCGGGGTTGATCACAAGCCCGCACTCATGCGTGCACCAAAGCCGCGTTACTTTGGTATTGCCGTCCGAAGCGATGGCAACTTCTGCCACTGTCGCTGCGTAAGAAACACCTTTGTAGATGCCGCAGGCAATGCCGCGTCCGATGCGATTGTCGTCTTTTGTGTCGCTCTGCGGTGCCCCAGGCCAGTCCGAGAGCTCCCCGACTGCCGTCAGCACGGCAGCAAGGCGCGGGTCCTCGATGTGCTTCAACCGAAACCCCAATGGGTCTTCACCGGCTGTGCGCGCCGCTTCGTCAATCGCACTTTCTGTCGCCAGCGCGTTAGGCCCGGCCCCAAGACCGCGCCACGGCCCGGTATGAATGGGCAATCGTAGCGCATCATAGGCCGCACGCGCACGGCCAAGCCTGTAAGGCAGGACCATGCCGCGCTCCACGCCGCCATCACCTGCGAACAGGTCGGTACCTGCCTGCATCCAACTTGGCACTACCGCAGCAGTAAACATAATATGGGACGAAACCTGATCATGATCCCAATCGCTGATCTGTCCATCCGCCAGCCGAGCTTTCACCCGATGCGACGACGGCGGGCGATGGAATGCGAGCGCGTATTCCTGTGGTCGCGTCCACTGCACTTTAACTGGTGCCTCCATCGCGATCGAAAGCGCCGCCGCTTCGGCTTCGACGGTACAGATCGTCTTGCCACCGAATGCGCCACCGATGCGCGACGATTGAACGGACACGCGATCCGCGTCGAGCCCAAAGGCGTCCGCAACGAAGTCGCGGATGTAGAACGCATCTTGCGTTCCTGCCCAAAGGCTCAGGTCACCGCCCTGCCAATGCGCCACGGCCGCGCGCGGTTCAATTGGGGCATGGGCCGCTGCCGGGATGTCAAAGCGCAAGTCCACATCCCATGCACCGGTCTCAGGTGTGCCGTCCATGGCGATATGAGGCAGCGTGCCCTCGGCGAGCGCACGATCCACGTCAATGCTTGCCGATACATCTGCGCGGGGATGGTCGTCGCCGATCTCCCACGCGACGTTCAATGCTTCGGCAATAGCGTCCAAAGCACCGGGGCGCTTAGCGACGATTCCAAGTCCTTTGGCTTGCCCAATGAGCGGGCCTGCCTCTTCTACGATAGCCACAAAGCCAGGCACTTCGCGGGCCGCGGAGATGTCCCAGACCCGCGGCCTCGATGGGACTTCCGTCGGGGCTGGTGCGCGCAAGACCCGGCCAAACAACATACCGGGCAAGTCCACATCGGCGGCATAAAGCGGCCGGCCTGTAACGATTTCATGACCTTGCGCCAACACAGGCGATTGCCCCACCGCGCCGCCACCCTGAAACACCTTCAGTTCAGAAAATGGACGCGCGACCACCTCGACCTCTCCGGTTGTACGACCCGCCGCAATCGCATCGCGGAGCGCCGCGCAAGCCTGCGCCAATGGCTCGGCAAAAAGCTGTACGGACTCGCTGCCAACAGTCGGTTTGAGCCCGGCCCGGTCTGTGTCATGCAAAGCGACATCCACAAGGTCCCAGCCCACATCCAGTTCGGTGCAGGCAATCTGCTTCATCGCAGTGGCAATATTCTGCCCCATCTCGGCCCGAGGTACGGTCAGTGCGTAGCGGCCGTCACGGTAGGCAATCCAGCCCGCTGCGGCTTCCAGATCGGGATTTGGTCGGCTTGGGATTACGGGGACCTGAGAATAGACGCCCACGCCCGCGCCGATCAAAACAACAAGGCCCACACCGCCCGCTTTCAAGAACGCACGACGATTCATCACACGGCCTCCGATGCGCGGGCGATGGCCTTACGGATACGCGCATAGGTACCACAGCGGCACAGATTGCCGTCCATCGCAGTCTCCACATCCTCATCAGACGGGTTTGCCGTGTTCTCCAACAGTGCCACGGCGCTCATGATCTGGCCTGCCTGGCAATACCCACATTGCGGCACGCTTTCGGCCAACCACGCCTCCTGGACCGGATGCAGGACATCGCCGTTCGCCAAGCCCTCGATGGTCCGCACATCAGCATTCTCTAATGCGCTTGCCGGAAACGTGCAGGAACGCACCGCTTCCCCGTCGACGATCACGGTGCACGCGCCACAAGCGCCCACTCCACATCCGAATTTTGCGCCCTTGAGCCCGAAATGCTCACGGAGAATGTAGAGAAGAGGTTCCTCGCCCCATGCTTCGGGCAGGTTTTGTCGTTCACCATTCAATACGAACATCTGAATGCTCCATCTGATCCATTTGGGTGGCAATATATGTCCGGAGGCAGAGGCGTCTTGAATGATCGCGCCAAAAGCAAAAATTCTAGGTTCTTTGGTCACCATCTCAGTTGACACCGATGACCGATCCGGTTGCGGGCCAGTCAAGGCCTGCTTTTCGCGCTTCGCCGCCGTTCGTTTAGTCTGCAGCATCAAGTGTTTTGGGCTCTCAACCGCCGTTAGCTGCACCTTGCCCGAAGGTCCGGTCAAGGCCGGAACTTCCAGCATTATGGCTGCAAACCTTCAGTTTTCTCACTCTTTTGAAACAGGAAGGCAAAGGCGATGCGCCGCCGCCAGGTTTCAGACAGCGCCTCCTCGATCACGCCAAGTCGCTCGTAAGCATGGACGAAGGTGCCATCCCGCGTGAGGATCCCGATGTGCTTTGCGATCGCGCGCGGCATCATCCGGAACACCAGCATGTCGCCAGGACCAGCGTCCACAGGCAGGACCTCCGGCATGACGCCCCGGGCACTTTCGGCGATGACCTCGCGCGCACCGGTCTCGCCCCAATCCCGACTATAGGGTGGCATGGGAAACGGCTCGTCGCCGACCACATCCCGCCAGACCCCGCGCGCCAGACCGAGACAATCGCAGCCGACGCCCCGCAGGCTGGCCTGGTCGTGGTAAGGCGTCCCGAGCCAAGCCCGAGCCGAGGCAATCACACGATCAGGATCAGTTGCGGCTCTCACAGCACACCTCCAGAATGTCCGCCGCTCTTCGTGGCAAAGCGGATCACCGCGTCCTGACCCGGAATGTTTGGAAAGCCCCGGAAATTCACGACATTCGAAAACTTGGACGCGCAGGTTTCGATGCGCTTGTTGCACCCGGCCCGGATCACGAAGGCATCGCCGTCCGCGATCCCCCGAACCGGAGGCTCCAGCAGCTGCACCGTGGCCACGCCGCCCGCCAGATCATGCGCCGCGACTTCAGCGATCCGGCCTGCGTTCGCGCCCGACGTCCAGGCAATCGTCCCGAAGGCAAACCAGCCCGAAGCGAATGAGGCCAGACCCGAGGTGGTGAAGCCACGATCACCGGCAAGCGCCACGACCAGGCCGGAACCGCGATACGCGGCCGCCTCGATGTTCACGCCGCATCGAGCATCACCGACCGCGGCATCACACCCGGACTGGTAGGTCCGTCCGACAGTCTGCCCCAGGACGTGCGCCATGGATCGCACCTCCGCGACGAACGAAACCCGGCCGCGCCGGATTTCACCGATCGAGCCGCGCCGGAGCAGGACCCGCTGCGAGGTGTCGGCCCAATTTACCCGCCACACCTCGACGTCGGCATTGTCCCAGAGCCCGTCCAGAATATCCGTCTCGTTGATCCTGTCAGAGCGCAGCACGCCCTCGGCATCCTGGGAATCCACCGACAAATCAGAGCCAGAGCGGATCTCCGATGCCGTCAGACCCGCCTCTGGCTCAAAGACCGTATCACCGAAAGACAGCGCTCGATCATGATCGGTAAAGCCATAGACCACGCCATCGAGGCGCGTGATCCGCCAACACCAGGACAAGGTGGTAGTGCCGTCATCGAGATGCCCCTGCAGCTGCGGGGAAAGCGCCTTCATCGGCAGGTCCCCGTCATCCGATCGTCCAAGGCCGCGACCCACTCCGCCCACGGTTCCGGAACGGTTTCGATCGTCTCCACCGGCGGAAGTGACAGACGCGCCTCCGCATAGGCGAGGCACCCCGCATTACCACCGACCATCGTTGTCGCGCAGCCGGTCAACAGGAGCGCCGCCGCGCCCATCCCGCACAGCGTCCCGGCCGGATTCCAGAGCATCCCGCGTCTCCTCATTGGCCTCGTCCCTTGATTTACGCCGCCCCTCGGCTGCACCACGCATGAACGCCGTGAAGATGGCCGCGATCGTCAGTGCGACAGCCAGCATCCAGCCTCTGATCCAGCGGAGCATCATCGATCCCCCGCGGCCCATTTCCGCAGCCGCTCGCGCACGATCCACAGGAGGCCCAGCCCGACCAGGCAGGACGCGCCGATCAGCATCGACTGCGCGGCTGGATCCAGTTGACCGACCGCCGTCGCCACACCACCAGCCCCCGCGACAGCCGCCCCCGCCGCCGCCCGGATCGTCGTGCTTTGGG
>CAYGRI010000123.1:0-4446 GCA_964352155.1 uncultured Maritimibacter sp.
TTTTTCGGGCGCGTTCTCGGTCTCGGGCGCTGGCGCCTCCGGCACGGAATCTGCGTCTGGCGCATCCTCTTCGGCGGCCGCCGCCTCCAGCCGCTTGCGGGCCGCAGCATCCTCGGGGGTGACGTCCACGACTGCCGCGCGACCCGTGATCTCCACCGTTTCCTTGCAATCCGTCATGCAAGGGTCCACCCGGAAGGCCGCCAGTTCTTCATCCGCGCGATCGTCGAGAAAGAAGTTGTCTTCGTTCGGCATGCGCACCTCGGTGAAGTTCTCGTTCGACAGGACGAAGTCCTCGTCCACGATGTCATTGAGGTACAGAAGCTGCGCGATGATCGCATAGGCCTCGTCATCGGTGAGCGACTGCGCCTCGCCAAAGGGCATGGCCCGGTGGACATAGTCGAACACGGTCGAGAGATAGGGCCAGTAGCTGCCGATGGTCTTGACCGGCCGCTCATTGGTCAGCGAGCCATCGCCGCCCGCCAGCACCGGCCAGCGCCCCTCGCCCTCACCAAAGACGCCGTGGCAGCTGGCGCATTTGTCCAGATACAAGGTTTCGCCGGTCAATACGTCGCCGGAGCCGACAGGCAACCCCTGCCCGTCCGGACGCACATCGATATTCCAGGCGGCGATCTCTGCCGGGGTGGCCTCCCGCCCCAGGGACAGCGAGACGGTCATGGGCATCATATCGCCCTGCGCCACGGCGACTGGCGTTTCGGCGACTGGCGTATCGGGCGTGTCCGACTGCGCCATGGCAGGCGAGATCACCCGGTCGCGCAGCGGCGCGGGGATGTCGGCGACAAACTGATCCGCCAGGATGTAGGCGCCGCCCAATACGATGACCGTGCCGCCAAGGGACGGCGCGAACAGCTTAAGAAATTTCGACATTTTCCGCGATCCCCCGCTCGTTGACATGCCAGGTCTGGATGCCGTTGTTGTGATAGATCGAATTCACCCCCCGGAACGCGCGCAGCTGAGCCTTGGTTGGCTGCACATAGCCGGTGGAATCATGCGCCCGGCTTTGCAGCAGCAGCGGCGACCCGTCCCAGTCGAACTCGTAGTAGAACCGATGCATCGACTTGTCGAAACTGGGCCCCGACATCCGCGCCTTGCGCCAGTTCTTGCCGCCATCCAGCGTCACATCAACCCGCGGGATAGAACCGCGCCCCGACCATGCCACCCCGGTCAGCACCGTCGGCCCCTTGCCATGCAAGATCGGCGCCTGCGGGCTGGGGTTGGTGATCACGGATTTCGCGTCCATCTCGAAGGTGAACCGCCGCGCCGTGCCATCGGGCAGCAGATCAGTGTATTTCGAGGTTTCCTCGCGCTGGTGCCAGGGTTCGTCGCCGACTTCGATCCGGCGCAACCACTTGATCCACATGTTGCCTTCCCAGCCCGGCGCCACCAGCCGCACCGGATAACCCTGCTCGGGGCGCAGCGCCTCGCCGTTCATCTTGAAGGCCACCAGGCAATCGTCCAGCGCCTTCTCCACTGGCAACGAGCGGGTCATCGCCGAGGCATCCGCCCCCTCGACCAGCAGCCATTTGGCATTGGGTTTCAGCCCGGCGGTTTCCAGCAGATAGCGCAACGGCACCCCAGTATACATCACGTTGTGGATCATCCCGTGGGTGAACTGGCAGCCGTTCAACTGCGCCCCGCGCCATTCCATCCCCGAATTCGCCGCGCATTCCAGGAAATACACCCGGTTCTCGCGCGGGAAGCGCATCAGGTCCTGCATCGTGAAGACCAGTTCCTTGTCCACCAGCCCGTTGATCATCAGGCGGTGGACGGCTGGATCGACCTCGGCAATCCCGGCATGATGGCGTTCAAAGCACAGCCCGTTCGGCGTGATGATCCCGTCCAGCTCGTGCAGCGGCGTGAAGTTGACCGAAGAGACCGGGTCGGCGGTCAGCCATTCCACGCTGCGCCGTTTGACATGCACCTCGAATTCCGAGGGATGACCATAGGGGCGGGCATCGACGCCCTCGCCCGAATAGATGGTCCAATCCTGTGGTTCCAGAATGGCCGGATCGCCCTCGGCGCGGGCCATGGTCGCGGTCGCGGCAGAAGCGCCGCCCGCGGCAATCGCGGTTTTCAGGAAACCGCGGCGGGTCGTTTTGTCAGTCATCTTCAACTCCGTCACTGGGGCAGGCGCGTGTCACGGACGCACGTAGGCGTATCCCTGCTCTTGCAGTTCGATCAGGCGCACCACACCCGACGGGACCACGGAAGCTTCCTCCATCACCGAAACCTCGGCGCCGGTCTTTTTGCTCATGGCGCGAAGGGTGTTGCCGCAGGCGGCAAAACTCAGATTGTCCAACGACATCGACATCGTTTCGATCCGGTCTTCCACAGGGCTTTTGCCGGGGATGAGCATGTTCAGGCCCGGCCCGTAGGCAACCACCTCGATCACGACCTCGTCCCCCACACTCTTGTAATAGGCCGCGACATTTTGGGCGTTGTTCAAGGCCATGTTCATCACGGCGGGGTCGTTCTCATCCACATGGATGGCGACATGATGCATCTTGCCTTCGGCGAACGCGGTGCCAGCCATCAGCAGCGCGGCGGTTGCGAGCAGTGCTTTCATCTTGGGTCCTCCCCCTGATTATCCCGTGATCACATCCACGGAATTGTTTGGCGCGACCGTGACCGTGCCATGTTTGCGGATGTGATCCTCCACCACATCCCAGATCGGCGGGCCCTCGGTGTCTTGGTTTACACTGGCCCAGCCGGCGACGACATAGGATCTGTCCGCCGCGATCGGCTCGCCCGTTTTCAGCAGCGTCAGATCGGTGATCCGGCTGCCCTGCGGCTGGGTGATGTCGATCCGGTAGCCCAGGCCGCCGGTGCGCACCATGTCCCCGCCCTGCTGGTAATAGGGATCGGGGTTGAACAGGTTGTCGGCCACGTCTTCCAGCACCAGATGCAGGAAATCTCCCGTCATTTCGGTGCGATAGGCGTTGCCATAGGTCATCGAGGTGACGTTCCAGATATCCTCTCGGGTGATCGGGTCGCCGGGCATCAGGCTGGGGCCCCAGCGCACGCCGGGCGACAGGGCGATTTCGGCCTCGCGCTCTTCGATCAGTGCCTGGCAGATCAGATCGTCCCAGGTGCCGTTGAAGTTCCCGCGCCGGTACAGCAGCGAATCGGTCGTTCCGATCACCTCTTCGAGTTCTGCCAGATAGGGCGCCCGTTGCGCGTCGATCAGCGCGGCCATCTCTGGATCGGGCGTGATCACATCCGAGAAGATCGGGATCAGCTTGTGCCGAAAGCCCATCATCCGGCCATTGCGCACGTCAAGATCCACCCGGCTGACGAATTTGCCGTTCGACCCGCTGGCGACGATGATCGTCTCGCCCACCAGCGCCGGTTCGGGCAGCGCGTCATGGGTGTGGCCCGACAGGATCACGTCGATGCCCGACACGATCCCAGCCATCTTCTTGTCCACGTCAAACCCGTTGTGCGACAGCAACACCACCAGATCGGCACCGGCGGCGCGCACCTCGTCGACCATGTCCTGCATGTTCTCGTCACGGATGCCAAAGCTGAACTCGGGGAACATCCAGCCGGGGTTGGCGATGGGCATATAGGGAAAGGCCTGGCCGATCACGGCGATCTTGGTGCCGTTGCGTTCATAGAATTCGTAGGGTTTGAAATCCTCGGCCGGTTCGTCCCATTCGGCGTCAAAGATGTTCTGACCCAGCGCCGGGAATGGCAGGCCCCGCACATGCTCAAGCACCTTGTCGCTGCCCAGCGTGAACTCCCAGTGAAAGGTCATCGCGTCGGGTTTCAGCCCGTTCATCACGTTAACCATGTCCTGCCCCTGGGTGTGAAAGCAGGTGTATGAGCCGTGCCAGGTGTCGCCCCCGTCCAGCAGCAGCGCATCGGGGCGCTCGGCGCGGATCGCATTGACCACGGTCGCCACGCGGTCCAGCCCGCCCATGCGGCCATAGGCCCGGCCCAGCGCCTCGAAATTGTCATAGGTCAGCGCGTAATGCGACGGCGCCCCATCGGCGATGCCATAGAGCTTGCGGAAGGCGGCGCCGGTGATATGCGGCACATGGCCCTTGTTCGCGCCGACGCCGATGTTGATTTCCGGTTCGCGGAACCAGATCGGCTTGAGCTGGGCGTGAATGTCGGTGACATGGATCAGCGTCACATTGCCAAAACTGTCAAACTGCAACAGGTCGTCCTGTGTCAAGGCCTGTTGCGCCGTCAGACGCGACCAGGCGCCAAAGCCCGAGGCGCCATAAAGCGCGGCAGAGGCCATGGCGACTTGTAGGAAATCCCGGCGCGAAATCATGGGCCGCTCCTGTTCCGTCCTGCGCCCTGTGGCGTTCATTACACATGCGCATAAGTGAATTTATAAGGTCGAAAAAACCCGCGCCGGCAGAACCAACGCGGGCCTGGATTACTGGCGAACGGCCGGAGTTTCGACCGACAGGCCGT
>CAYGRI010000123.1:4456-13520 GCA_964352155.1 uncultured Maritimibacter sp.
GTAAAGCTCCAGCGCACGGAACTCATCCGATCCCTCGGCAAAGGTTTCCGCCCGCGTGTCGCGGATGCAGCCCCGGAACCGGTTGTGGCGCGAGATCAGCTTGGCCTGTTTCAGACGATAGGTCGGAAAGCCGTTGGTCTGCCCCTGGCTCAGGTGGTCCGCGCGGATCATGTTGCCCCAATTGTCTTCGTGACAATTGGCGCAGGACAGTTCGAGCTGTCCATAGCGGGTGTAGTACATCTCTTTGCCCTGCTCCCAGAAGGGGGCCGCGGCGCCGTCGATGGCCACATTCACCGGCATCCCGCGCGATTGCAGGCCGATCAGCGCGACCATGCCCTGCATGTCGTTGCCAGACCATTTCCAGGCATCCGCCTGCATCCGGTCTGTCCGGCATTCGTTGATCAGGTCTTCCATCACAACCAGTTTGCCGTCTTCATCGACCTTGGGCATATGCGCCGACAGACCTTCAAAGCTCTCGGCATTCTCGTGGCACGAGGCGCAACTTTCGCCTGCCGCGCCCTCGACCTCCGAGAACGCATCGATGGCGGCATCGACCGTCAGCATGCCGGGATTGTCGAAATCGTCCATTTCCAGCGCCTGAGTCTCGTCGGTGCGGAACCGCCAGCCGGAATAGATCGTCCTGAACACCCCGGACAAATGGTCCGGCGCGGGGGCCTCTGTCGCGATTTCCAACTCGCCGTTGATGATCAGGCTGTCGTCATCGGGCCCGGCAGCAACTGGCGTCACCAACAGGCTCGCCAGGGCTGCTGCGCACAGCCCAGGAGCGATTGCTCTTTTCATTATTTTCGTTCCTCCCTGAAAAACCCCGCCGGATCGGCTCCGCCGGGGCGCTTGGCCTAGCTGACCGCGATCGACTTCGTGTCGGTGTAGACCGAGCCGTCGTCGTCGTACCAGGTAAAGCTGAACTCGCCCGCCTCCGGCACCTTGGCCTGAAATTCGAAATAGGGATTGGTCGAGATCGCCGGTTCCAGCGTCACGTCGATCACGTTCTCGCCGTTAAAATCGACCGTGAAGCGATTGATGATCGAGCGCGGGATCGGGTTGCCGTCGCTGTCCCTGCGTTGGCCCGATTCCATCTGGTGGCTGATCAGGGTCTTGATGGTGATGACGTCACCGACCGAAGCCGATTTCGGCACCTTGACGCGGGGTTTTACACCTTCTGCCATGGGATATCCTTTCCTCTCGGGTCAGCCGCCGCAGCCGCCGATGGTGACTTTGACGTTCTTGACGTCCTGAACAAAGCTGCCGTCTGCCATCTTGGCGACCGCAATCACATCCTGGGTTCCGGCCAGACGAATCCGCGTCGAGGCGGATTGCGACCCTGCCAGCGGGCCGAAGTGGAAGGTCCCGACATCGGGATTGGGGTTGCCCGCGGCCAGTACCATGATCGAAACGGCGCCGGGGGCCGACACTTCGATCGGCACGGTGTTGCCATTCTCGGCAATTTCGGGCGCGGTCAGGGTCACCCCGCCGGTGCCGACAGCGGCCCCGCCGGTGAACGCGGCAATCGCATCGTCCGTCGCGGCCATGACGGCGCGGGTGGGCAGAAGAACGGCCGCAGCGGCCCCAAGGCCCAGCGCCAGTGTGTGGCGTCGTGTAAGGTTCATCATGATCTCCTTTCGTGTCCTGCCGTCACTCTTCTTTCAGCGTCAAAAGGAAGGCGACAACGTCCTCCACCTCCTGAGCGGTCAGCAACGGATCCAGAGGGCCGTCCGCCGCCTTGCCGGTAAAGGCATTGCCCGGACGGATATAGCCGGTGGTCTTGTAGAAGGACGGCATCATCGTGTCGGGGAACATGACCTTGGCATTCGCCACGATTCCCCGCAGCTCTGCCTCGGTCCAGCGATCCGCGGCGCCGTCCAGCATCGGGCCGATATTGCCGGGAAACGGCAGATGGCTGAGGGCGGACACCTCGTGGCAGGCAATGCAATTGCCCGACCCCTTGTTCATCAGAACGCGCCCGTTCTCGACATCGCCAGGCACACCGGTCAGCGACCCCGCCACCGCCCCGTCATCGAACGAAACGTTTGACGGTACCGTCGGTTCTGCTTGCACGGCGCTGGCTAGAAACGCGCTCGCGGCAAGGATCAGATACGTTCGTGTCATGAGTCCTCCCTTTCCCATTCGACTAATGTACTAGCGCAGATTCCGCGCCTGATGCAACATGAATTCAGAAAAACGAATTTATATATATGTTGCACCGCAGCATTGGATCAGTTCGCGCGTTCGTTGATCATCCGGGCATGATACTTCTGAAAACCCTCATCGCCCAGATAGCCTTCGTCCTTGACCCAGGTGAGCAGATCGAACGTGGTGCTGGCACCGAACGCCCCGGGCATCACGGCCACCGCCGCTTGCGGGGCCGACGCGCCCTCGGCCACCTCGGTGGGAAAGAACATCAGCGTCGGGGTGAACAGCAGCCCCCAGCGTTTCGCCGCCTGCTTTTCGCTCAGCACAGAGCCGTCGAAATCGATCACTTCCACGTCGCCGAACATGTTCAGCTGGATCACAAAGTAATCGTCATGCAGCATGGCTGAGATGTTGTCCTGCGGGAACACCTCTTGGTGCATCTTGGTGCAGTAGATACAGCCGCGCTGCTCGACGATGATCAACAGGCGCTTACCCTCGGCATTGGCCTCGGCCAGATCGTCGCGCAGGTCCTTGAAGGTGTCGTGCATCCAGTCGGCCTTGTGCAGCCCGTCGTCGCCCAGTTCCGCCGCCGTGGCTGCCGCCCCCCAGGCCAAAGCGGCAAGGGTCATCAGTATCGCTCGCATGTCATTCCTCCCGTCAGCCGATGCCCGGCCAGTATTGCACCATCCAATTCGCGATGTAGTTCACGGTTTCCGTGGCGATCAGGATGGCAAAGACCACCAACAGCACCCCGACCCCCTTTTCGATCTTGCCCAGATGCTTGCGAAAGCCCCGCATCCAGCGCAGGAATGGCTTGATGAACAGCGCGGCCAGCACGAAGGGCGCGGTCATGCCAAAGGCATAGACCAGCAGCAGGCGCATCCCCTCGGTCACGCTGTCCTGCGCGCCTGCCATGAACAAGATCGCCGCCAGCACCGGCCCAACGCAGGGCGTCCAGCCAAAGGCGAAGGCCAGCCCGATGACATAGGCGCCCCACAGGCTGGTTTGGGACGGGTTGCCGATATCCGTTCCGAACTGCCGGTATAGCAGCCCGATCCGAATCACGCCCAGAAAGTGCAGCCCCATCAACAGAATGACAGCCGCGGCGATCCAGCGCAGCAGGTCGAACCAATCCCGCACGAACTGGCCAAAGGCGGTCGCCGCCGCCCCCAGCCCGACAAAGATCGTGGCCACCCCCAGCGCGAACAGACAGGCCGCAAAGAAGGCCCGGCGCGGGACCCCGGGCGGCAGCGGCTTGTCGTCTTGCAAGGCGGACATCCCCGCACCGGCGAGATAGGACAGATAAAACGGAACAATCGGCAGGACGCAGGGCGACAAAAAAGACAAGAGCCCGGCCAAAAGCGCGCCCGCGAGCGATATATCGAACATTCTTCCCCCTGGGCGCCCTTGTCGCCCTCATATATTCATATTACATTCCTCATATATGATCGGTCAATCTGTCATTCTTCGCCGGCTCACCGGGGCAATGGCCGTGTTACTAGCGCTGTTTGGCGCCGGGGCGGGTCGGGCCGATATGACGCTGGTGCTGGCCGAGCAGCGCGGCTGCATATATTGCGCGCAATGGGATGCCGAGGTGGCGCCCGTTTACGCGAAAACGGCCGAGGGGCGGGCCGCGCCATTGCGCAGGGTCGACATTCATCGCCCATTGCCCGAAGATCTCACCTTTACATACCCACTCAGGATCACGCCCACTTTTGTCCTGATGCGGGACGGGCTGGAACTGGAGCGCCTCGAAGGCTATCCGGGAGAAGGGTTCTTTTGGGGCCTGTTACAGCGTATGATTGAAGAGGCGGAGGTGCCCGATGACGCCAATGGATGACCCGACGACCCACGCTCCGACCACCGACGTGGAAGAGCTGGACGAGATGACCCGCAACGCGACACTCGCCGCAAACTTCCTCAAGGCCATCAGCCACGAAGGGCGTTTGATGATTCTGTGCCATCTGGCCGCCGGCGAGAAATCCGTGACGCAGCTGGAATCGCTGCTGTCGGCACGACAGGCGGCGGTGTCGCAGCAGCTCACCCGGTTGCGGCTGGAGGGGCTGGTCAGCCCACGCCGCGACGGCAAGACGATTTTCTACAGCTTGGCAGACGATCGCGCCTTTCGCCTCATTTCCGTCGTCTACGACATCTTCTGCAAGACCCCCGACAAGGAAGACTGACGTCGCCATCGCGCCCGTGGGCAAGACTCAAGGCGTCCGACCGCCGCACCCGTTCGGCGCCCATAACGGCGCGCGGCGCATCTGACGTTGCCCAATCCGCAGGCAGACATCCGAAAATACCCACATTCTTCATTAGTTAACGCTTTGTGAAATATTTTCTTGCGTTTCCCAGCGTTTCACGCCTTTTTGTTAGCGCAAGCATCGCTAGGGAGGACCACGGCGGGGGAGGATGCGCAGCATGGCCATGCAAGGCCGCGCCGCTACGGCGGCAAAAGGTGCGACCCCTCGGATTTCACACACAGTGCAGTCAACTTCGCCAGATCAATCGCCACCCGGCGTCGGTCGCGAGTCGCGGCCAAAAACCACCCCAAGGGACGCAAAACGGTCCCAATCGACCACAGAGGAGGATACTAAATGAAAAAAACGATCATCGCGGCGGCGCTGGCCAGTGTTGCAGCCTTTCCGGCCATGGCGGAGCGGTATGTCATGATCACCCACACCCAGGGCACGGATCCGTTCTGGCCCGTTGTGGAAAAGGGTGGCCGCGACGCAGCCGAAGCCATCGGCGCCGAGTTCGAATACAACTTCGACGCCTCCGGTGACATGTCGGCCATGGCGCGCCTGATCGAAGCCGCTGCGGCGACCCAGCCCGACGGCATCATCGTGTCGCTGCCCGACGCGGCGGCTCTGGGCGGTGCGATCCGTTCGGCGGTGGACGCGGGCATCCCGGTCATCACCATGAACTCCGGCCTCGAAGCGTCCAAGGAAGTCGGCGCGCTGATGCATGTCGGCCAGCCCGAATACGACGCCGGCAAGGCCGCGGGCGAGCGTGCGATGGCCGAAGGCGTGACCAAGGGGCTCTGCCTGAACCAGGAAGCCTTCAACACCGCGCTTGTGGATCGTTGCACCGGCTATTTCGATGCCATGGGCGCCGAGCTGAACCAGATCGACGTGTCCAACGACGTCACGCAGATCGAAACCCGGACCGCGGCTGCTCTGCAATCGGACCCGGACATTGACGGCCTTCTGGCTGTCGGCCCGCATGTCTGCGAAGCCGCCAGCAAGGCGATCGCCGATGTGGGCGCCGATGTGCACCTGGCCTGCTTCGACCTGTCGCCGGGCGTGATGGATCTGATCGCCGATGGCGTCGCCTCCTTCACCATCGACCAGCAGCAGCGTCTGCAGGGCTACATGCCGGTCATCGTGCTGCACCTGTACAACAACAACGCAGGTCTGCTGCCGGGCGCCAACATCCCGTCCGGTCCCGGCTTCGTCGACATCACGAACGCCGCATCGGTGAAAGAGCAAGCGGGCATCAACCGCTAGACATAGTGATATGAGACCTTGGATCAGGCGGGCGCAGTCTCGCCTGATCCTTCTATGCAAGAACGTTCAAGCGTCGCAGGGGGAATGATGTCGGACAAAAGCGAAGCCAACCGGCTAGAACAGGAAACCACGCTTCAAAAACTGTTGCGAAGGCCCGAGATGGGCGCATTCGTCGTGATGATCGTCATCATCGTAGCCTTGGCCGTTTTTTCTTACGGCAAATCGTTCAACGCGCTTGGGTTGAAAAACAACGTCGCCGTCATCGCCCAGTTCGGGATCATCGCGACGGGCGCGGCCCTCTTGATGATCGCCGGAGAGTTCGACCTGTCGATCGGTTCGATGATCGGGTTCGCGGGTATGTCCATGGCGATGATGCTGAAATGGGGCCTGCCCTTCGGCCTTGGCGCCGCCACCCCCTTTACGGCCTTTCTCATCACCATGGCCATGACGCTGGCCATTGGCTGGGTGATCGGAACCATTGTGGTACGATCCGGGCTGTCGAGCTTTATCGTGACGCTGGCCTTCCTGTTCTTCATGCGCGGCGTGACCGAGGTGGCCTTTCGCCTGATCAACCAGTCCACCCAGATTTCCGGCCTGCCGGATTACAAGGAAACAAGCTGGTTCGCCGACATCCTGGGCGGCGAAGTCTTTGGCTGGTTCTATGACCTGTGGTACATGCTTGGCGGCAACCTGAACCGCCGGGGCGAGCAATGGGTCGAAGGCTTTGACGCGCGCTTTCTGTGGTGGATCGTGATCTCGGGCGTCGCCTATTTCGTGCTCAGCCGCACCCAGCTGGGCAACTGGATCTACGCCACCGGCGACAACAAGGAAGCCGCCCGCGCCAACGGCGTGCCGGTCAACAAGGTCAAGGTCGGCCTGTTCATGTTCACCGCCTTCTGCGCCACCATGTTCGCAGCCTGCCAAGTCTTTGACACCAACACCTCCGACGCGGCCAAGGGCAACCTGATGGAACTCTTTGCCATCGCCATCGCCGTTGTGGGGGGCACCTTGATGACGGGTGGCTTCGGTTCGATCATCGGGGTTGTGTTCGGCGCCATCACCGTGGGCCTCGTGTCCAACGCCGTCTTCTTTATTCCGGCCATCGACGGGGCGTGGTTCCGAGTCTTTCTGGGCACGATCCTGCTGGCCGCGGTCTTCGCCAACGAGCGTATTCGCAAACGCATCACGGGAGGGATCTGAGCCATGGCAAAGCCTTATCTGCGGGTCGAACATCTGGCCAAGAAGTTCGGGCCATTCACGGCGCTGGCCGATGTCAGCCTCGAGGTTTACGCGGGCGAAGTCCACGCGCTGCTGGGGGACAACGGGGCGGGGAAATCCACCCTGATCAAGACGCTCGCGGGCGTCCACCAGCCCAGCGGCGGACAGATCTTTATCGAGGGGCAGCCGGTCACCTTCCGGTCCCCCCGCGATGCCTCCGCCGCCGGGATCGGCACGGTGTATCAGGATCTCGCGCTCAACCAGCTGATGTCCGTCACGCGCAACTTTTTCATGGGGCGTGAGCTCAAGGGCCTGTTCGGCGCCATGAAGATGGACGAGATGGACAAGATCGCCCATGACGAGATGCTCAAGATCGGCATCGACATCTCTGACCCGCAGCAGGCGGTGGGCACCATGTCGGGCGGTCAGCGCCAGACGCTGGCCATCGCGCGGGCGATCTATTTCGGCGCCAAGGTGCTGATCCTGGACGAACCGACCTCGGCCCTGGGTCAAAAGCAGCAGATGGAAGTGCTGCGGACGATCAACACAGTCCGCAGCCGGGGTGACATCGCGGTGATTTTCATCACCCACAACGAGATCCACTCTAAGCTGATCGCGGACCGGTTCACCTTCCTGTCGCTGGGCGAGGTGATCGGCTCTGGCACCAAAGAGGAACTGGCGGGCGACGACATCCGCAAGCTCATGGCCGGTGGTGCCGAGATCGAGGATCTGGCCCAAATGCTGGCCACCGCCTGATCCTGACAAACGCCCGCCCCGGTCGCGGGGCGGGCTATGACATGGTGCGCCAGGTCGACGTCACATGCCGGACGGATGCTTGCAAACCCTGCCCCGGCCCCGCATGCGCCGACGCGCTCCAATCGAGCGCGACAGTCCCTAGATCTCTATCAGCACACGCCCGTTCTCGAGCTTGACGGGATAGGTCTTCAGATCCACGCACACGGGCGGGCGCATCGCCTCTCCGGTACGGTAATCGAACTGTCCATTATGCTTGGGGCATTCGATGGTGTGATCCATCACCAACCCATCCGCCAGATGCACGTTTTCATGGGTGCACAACCCGTCGGTGCAGAAATACTCGTCGTCCGGGCTGCGGTAGATCGCGAAGGTGCGGTCCCCATGATCGAAGCGGATCAGGTCTTCTTCCTCGATGTCATCCACGCCGCAAGCGTCGATCCATTCGGCCATCTGTCATCTCCCATGATTGCGGGTTTGGGGGTATCTCAAGCGTTGAACAGAAAATGCAGAACGTCGCCGTCCTTGACCTCATATGTCTTGCCCTCGACCCGCATCTTGCCGGCATCCTTGGCCCCCTGCTCGCCCCCCAGCGAGACGAAGTCGTGATAGGCAATGGTCTCTGACCGGATGAACCCGCGCTCGAAATCGCCGTGGATCACCCCGGCGGCCTGGGGCGCAAGGGTGCCCTTGCGGATCGTCCAGGCCCGCGCCTCCTTGGGGCCGACGGTGAAATAGGTCTGAAGGCCGAGCAATTCGTGGCCCGCGCGGATCAGCCGGTCGAGGCCCGCCTCTTCCAGCCCCAGTTCTTCCAGGAACATGGTGGCCTCCTCGGGGTCGAGCTGGCTGATCTCCTCCTCGATCTTGGCAGAGATCACGACCGAGACGGCGCCCTCCGCCAGCGCCTTTTGCGCGATGGCAGAGGAATGCGCGTTGCCCTTGGCCGCCTCGCTTTCATCCACGTTGCAGACATAAAGGACCGGCTTTTGCGTCAATAGCTGCAGCCCCTTCCAGGTCTTCATGTCCTCGGCGGAGACATCGACACTCCGCGCCGGCTGGCCCGCTTCCAGCGCCGCCAGCGCCTCTTTCAGCAGCCGTTCCTGGGCGATCGCCTCCTTCTCGCCGCCGCGCACTTTGCGCAGCAGGCCCTGCAGGCGCTTCTCGATCGAATCCATGTCGGCCAGCATTAGCTCGGTCTCAATGGTTTCGGCATCCGCCACCGGGTCCACGCGCCCCTCGACATGGGTCACGTCGCCATCCTCGAAACAGCGCAGCACATGGGCGATGGCATCGACCTCGCGGATGTTGGCCAGAAACTGATTGCCCAGTCCCTCGCCCTTGCTGGCGCCCTTCACAAGCCCGGCGATGTCAACAAAGGTCATCCGGGTCGGGATGACAGCCTTGGATTTGGCGATCTCCGACAGGATGTCCAG
>CAYGRI010000124.1:0-13435 GCA_964352155.1 uncultured Maritimibacter sp.
ATGATGCGGCGGCCCAGGGTGAAGGCATCGGCCACATGGCGCATCGGCGACAGATCCACATCGCTGGCGCCCGCCTCGATCAACCGGGCAAAGCGCGCATAGAGTCGGGGGTATTCGCCGGTCAGCGCAGTGCCATGCGACAGCTCCGCCCGCTTGCCGCCAATCGCCAGCACCGCGCCACCGTCGGACAGCACCGCCTCGCCATTGTCGGTGGCGATATGGATGTCCCAGGTCTGCGGCCCCTCCTGGCGCCAGTCGAACTGGGCCGACACCTCGACCCCGCCGGGATCGCGGAACGTCAGCTGCGCGGCGATGGGCGTGTCGCGGTTTGCGGGAAACTCCAGATCCGCGCGGACCAGATGCAGGGGGCTGGGAAAGATCTCTGTCAAGATCGACAGCGCGTTGATGCCCGGATCGAACACCCCCAGCCCTCCGGCGCACCAGATCCAGTCCTGCCCGGGATGCCAACGGCGCACATCTTCCTTCCACACGATCTGAACGGTGCGGATCGGCTTTGTCGCCATCCACTCCCGCGTGGCGGAAACAGCGGCGGCGTAGCGCGAATGCCAGGTGGCAAACAGCGTCACGCCCCGGGCCTGGGCCAGCTCGATCAGGCCATGCACCTCGGACAGGGTCGCGCCGGGCGGCTTTTCCAGCATCACATGCCGGCCTGCCTCCAACGCGGCGCGGGCGTCGTCGTAGCGCACCTGCGGCGGGGTGCATAACGAGACACAAGGAATGTCCGGTCGGTCGCGCAGCAGATCGGCAAGGCTGGAGAACGCCTCGACCCCTTCGACCGATCCGTTGCGGCTGGCGGTGGCGGCCAGACCAAAGGCGGGAATCCCCGCAATCGCAGGCATATGCTGGTCGCGGGCGATCTTGCCGATGCCAACCAGTGCAATCTTCCGAACGTTCATACGTCCCCCTGTTTCCACTAGATGTTATAGACATGCTTTGCCCCATGCGCCACTCTCGCTCTTGCTTGATCGGGGGTTCGTTGTGCGGAGCGCCCGACCGCGAATCCAGGTGACGGAGCAAGCCAGAGCGTGACCCAGACAAAGATCAAGCTGCTGCATACGGCCGATCTGCATCTGGACTCGCCGCTGAAAAGCCTCGCGCTGAAGCATGAGGGGCTGCGCGACACCGTGGCCACCGCCAGCCGCACCGCGCTGACCCGGATCGTGGACCATGCGATGGATGAGAGTGTCGCGGCGGTCCTGATCGCGGGGGATTTGTTTGATGGGGCGCAGCGCAGCGCCCGGACCGGGGCGTTTCTGGTCTCGGCCTTTGACCGGCTGCAGGCGGCGGGGATCCGGGTGTTCGCCATCTACGGCAACCATGACGCCGAGAATTCGGTGTCCCGCGCCTTTGACTATCCCGCAAATGTCCATGTTTTCGACGGGCGCGGTGGCAGCGCCGAGCTGACTGGGTCGGGCATCTGGATCCACGGAGTCAGCTTTCGCGACCGGCACGCCCCCGAAAGCCTGCTGCCGAAATTTCCCGCGCCGGTACAGGGGGCGGTGAACATCGGGCTGCTGCATACCTCTCTGACCGGGGCCGAGGGGCATGATCGCTACGCGCCCTGCAGCGTCGCGGATCTGGTCGGCCATGGCTATGATTACTGGGCGCTGGGGCATGTGCACAAACGGCAGGTCCATGCCGAAGATCCCTTCGTGGTGATGCCCGGAATGCCGCAGGGCCGCGACGTGGGCGAGGCGGGCCCGAAATCCGCCACCCTGATCGAAGTATCGGACGGCCGCCTGTCGATCGCGGCCCTGCGCACCTCGGCGGTCGAATTTCAGTTGTCGGACGTTGACGTGACCGGCGCCGAAGACTCCGAGGCCTTACGCCACAGGCTACGGACGCATCTGCAAAGACAGGCCGAGGCGGTGGAATCGGACAGCGCGATTCTGCGGCTGCGGCTGACCGGGGCGGCCCCGCAGGCCTGGCAGATCCGCCGCGATGCCGATCTGTGGGCGGAGATGGCGGCGGATCTGGCCGAGGAAACCGGGCGGATCTGGATCGAGCGGCTGGAGGTCGACGTGTCGCTGCCCGCCGCCCAGACCGACAGCGGCGCCGTAGCGGAACTGGCCGCGCTGATGGATGAGATCCGGGGCACTGACGCCTTCCGCGCCGAAGCGCAAGAGGCGCTGGCCCAGGCGCTGGCCGCCCTGCCCGCGCATCTGCGCGACCAGATGGCCGCCAGCGAAGACGCGAAAACCGCACTGGCCGAAAGTCTGGCGGAACGCGGCGCCTCGGCGATGGTGGCGCGGCTGCGCGGGACGTGGGCGTGATGCGGCTGCGGCGCCTCGACCTTGAGTATTTCGGCCATTTCACCGGCAAGTCACTGGATTTCGGCGAGAAACCGGACGACGGCGCCGATTTTCACATCCTGTTCGGCCCGAATGAGGCGGGAAAGACCACCGTGATGGAAGGCTATCTGCGCCTGCTGTACGGTTTTCGGCCCAAGCTGGAACCCTATGCCTTCAAACATGACCGCAGCGCCCTGCGCGTCTCTGCCGATCTGGACATCGGCGCGGCGGTCGCGCGCTACACCCGGGTGTCGGGCCGAACCGGCACCCTGCGCGACGCCAATGACACGCCGCTGCCGGAAACCGCGCTGGCCGGGGCGCTGGCCGGGCTCGGCGAGGCCGATTACCGCAAGCTCCTGTCACTGAATGACGAAACGCTGGAAAGTGGCGGCGAAGAGATCGCCCGGAGCGAGGGGGAAATCGGGCGGCTGCTGTTCTCTGCCGCCGCGGGCATCAGCGACCTGAGCCCCGCGCTGGAGGCGGCTCAGAAAGAGGCGGATGCGCTCTACAAGAAAGGCGGCTCCAAGTCGGAATTCGCGATCCGCAAAAAGCGGCTGGACGAGGTGGCGCGCCAGATCCGCGAAACGGATGTGAGCGCGGCGCAATACCGCAAACTGGCCTCTGACGCCACCGTCGCCGCGGATGCCGCGGACGCCAGCCAGACCGCGCGGCAAGCGGCGTCGGAACGGGTCAAGACGCACGAAGCCATCGCCGACGGCCTGCCCCTGCTGGCAGAGATCACGGCGGCAGAGACAGAGCTTGCACCGCTGGCAAACCACCCCGACCATCTGGACATCGACTCCGACGCGCTGGCGACCCTGCTGAACCGCCTCACCGAGCTGAGGACCACCCTGCAGGGGCACCGGCGCGAGGCTGACAGCACCGCCGCAGAGCTGGATGCGCTGCAACGGGCGCCCGATCTGGCGGGGCGGGCGGCGGCGATGACCGACCTGAAAGCTTTGCGCGACCGCTGCGCCACCGCCGCCACCGATCTGCCCCGCCGACAAGAGGAGCTGCGCCGGGTGACCGAGGACATGCTGGGCGCCTTGCGCGAAATCGGCATCGACGGTGGCGACGCGCCCGGCCCCCATGTGCCCGACCGCAGTGTCCTGTCCGCGCTGGACCGCCACGTGAAGGCCGTGACCAGCGCCACCGCCGCCCGCGACACCGCCGAGACCGAAGCCCGCGACGCCGAACAACTGCACACAACCGCCGCCGCCCAGGAAGCGCGGGCCAGGGAGGCGCTGGCGTCCCTCCCCGATCTGCAGGCGCTTTTTGACCGCTTCGGCGCCGAGCGTGTTGTCGAACGGCACACCACCGCCCGCGAACGGCTGCGGCAGGCGGAAACCCTGGCAGAGACCGCGCTGGCCGCGCTCCGCCTTGGCGGGTGCCGGTTCGACGCCCTCCCCGGCATCCCGATCTCCGCCGCCGAGGGCGCGGTCACCGCCGCTGCCCTGGACAAGCAACAAACCGAGGTAGACGGCCTGCGCCAGCGCCTGTCCGAGGCAAAGGCGCAAGAGGCACAACAGGCCCAGCGGCTGAAGGCGCTGCAATCGACCACAGGTGCTCTGGGCGACGCCGAAGCCCATGCCGCGCGCACCCATCGCGATGCCTTGTGGCAGGCACATCTGGCCGATCTGACCGCGACCAGCGCCGCGGCGTTCGAGGCCGCGATGCAGGCCGACGACCGCCTGACCGCCGCGCGTCAGGCGCAGGCCACCCAATTGGCGGATCTGCGCGCCGCCCAGACCCGCCTTGCCGAAGCGCAAGAGGACAAGGCCCGCCACGCAACGGCGCTGGACGGTGCCTTGGCCACACTGGCGCGGCTGCGGGCGACGTTTGGCCAACATCTGGGCGCGGCGGGCGTGCCGCCGGACACGTCCCCCTCGGCCTTTGCGGATTGGCTGCGACGGGCGGAAGAGGCGCGCGATGCCACGGCGCGCCTTTCTGCAGAACAGATAACCAGCCGGGCGGATCTCGACGCCGCTGACCAGCTTCGCGCCGCCCTGCGTGATGCCTTGGGAACCCAGAACGCCCCGCTGGACGCGCTGATGGATCAGGCGCGGCGGGCGATCCGCGACCGGGACGGCCTGCAATCGGCCCTGCGCTCTGCCAGCGACGGCGCCCGGACCGCGCGCGCTATCGCGACCCAGCGCCGCGCAGAGGCCCAGAGCGCCGCCTCCGCCCTGGCCGAGGCGCAGGCCACTCGCGATATGGCGGCCGGTGCCGCCCTGGGGACCGCGCTGGCTGTCGATCTGGCGGATGCCCTGCCGGTCCTGCGGGATCTGCGCGAACTCGACGCCACCCGGATCGAGGTGCAGCGCCGCATCGACGGCATGACCCGCGATGCGGACAGCTTTGACGCGCGGCTGCCGTCGGTGTCGTGCCAGCCCGTCGACGGCGCTGCCGTGGCGGCCTACGACGCGCTGGCCGCGCAGGTGGCCCAGGCCGAGACCGCCGAAACGCGCTGGGCCACCTTGCAGGAAAAACGCGCCGCGCTTCAGGCCGACGAACAGACCCTGACCGACAAGATCGCGCTGGTGGAGGCGCGGCTGGCCGACATCGCGCAGGCCTTCGCGCCGACGATCCCGACCAGCACGTCAGAGGATCTGCGCCGCGCGGTGGCCGCGGCCCACAAGGCCAACGACCTGCGCCACGCGCTGGCGCGCCGGGTCGACGCCCTGTGCCGCCGGCTAAGCGTGGCCAGCCGCGCCGAGGCAGAGCGACTGCTGGAGGGCCATACACCCGCCGCCATCGCCGCCGCGCTGGAAGACGCGCGCGCGGCCCAGACCGAGGCGCAGGACCGGCACGATGCCGCCGTCGCCGCCCGCACCACGGCGGCGCTGGCGCGGGATGCAGTGACCGGCACCGACGACGTCGCCGCGCTGACGGCCGAGCGCCAGACGCTGGAACTGGAGCTGGAGGCGCTGATGCGGCGTCACCTGGAGCTGCAGCTGGGCCACCGGCTGGCAGAGACCGCCCTGCGCCGCTACCGCGACACCCATCGCAGCGGCATGATGCAGACGGCCGAGGCCGCGTTTCGCGACCTGACCAACGGCGCCTATCAGGGGCTCACGACGCTCGACACCGGCAAGGCCGAGGTGCTGGTGGCGATCCAGGCCAGCGACGGGGCCGCGAAACCCGCCGATACCCTGTCGAAGGGCACGCGGTTCCAGCTTTATCTGGCGTTGCGGGCCGCCGCCTATGACCAGATGGTCGCGACCGGCACCGTGCTGCCGTTCTTTTGCGATGACGTGTTCGAGACCTTCGACGACACCCGCACCCGCGCGGCCTGCCAGTTGATGCGCCGGATCGGATGTTCCGGCCAGGCGATCTATCTGACGCATCACCACCATGTTGTGGAAATCGCCCGCCAGACCTGCGGCGATGGCGTAAGAATTCACCATATCTAGCGGCTCGGGCCGGGTCATCCTGCCTCATCTGCCAGTCCTCGGCAGACAAAGCCGGTAATGTCTGCTACGTACGGTCGTGCGGGGCCCAGGGTCGCAGCCCTTTTTTCACAGTTTGACAGGCAGGACGGAATGGCGGAACTGCTGACTGAGATCGCGCACAATGCAGGGGCACTGGCGCTTCTGGCGCTCGCATTCTTCTGGCTGTCCATGCGCGTGCCCTTCGGAAACGAGCCCTGCCGGCGCTCGGTCCATCTGGGCGTTCTGATGGGCGTGTCGGGCTTTCTTGTCAGCCGGATGCCGACAACCGGTCAGGAACTGATGATCGTCCGCGGAGATGCCGGCCCCCTCCTGTTCGCAGGCTTCCTCGGCGGCCCCATCGCCGCAGCCATCGCCGCAGCGCTGACCGGATTGGCCAGAACCCTGCACGACGGGTCCATTGTGTATGCCGGCGTTGCCGAAAGCACGGCCTATGCCATTGTCGGAACGGCGTTCGGCTGGCATCTGCGGCGCCGCGCGCAGGCGGTGCAGGTCACGCTGGCGGCCACGCTGAGTCTGATCGGGCTGAGCCTTGGGGTGCTGTTCGTCGTGGATATGCTCTTTGACCCAGATGGTCCGGGCGGCTCCTGGCACAACAACAGCGTCGTCTTTGCGGCCCTGTCGAATGTCTATACGGCGGGGATCATCGCATATGCCCTGCGCGCGGTGTTCAAGGCACTCGACACGGCGAAGACCATGCGCCAGATGCGCGAGCGTCTTGGGCTGGCCACCTCTGCCGCGCAGATCAGGGTCTGGGAGTATGACTTTGCCAACGATCTGGTTCATTGGGCAAACGGGAACGTCCCCGCGACGGATCCGGGCGGGGCGCAGGCACCGCAGCGCTGGAATGACTGGCTACTCGGCATCCATCCCGACGACCGCGAGCGCGTCAGGGCCGCCGCCTGCGCCGCGCTGGCGGGCAAGGCCGACTTTGAGACCGAGTTCCGGATGATCACCGAGGACGACCGAACCGGGCGCCCGCTGCGCGCCAAGGCGGTCGTTCTGCGCGATGAAGCGGGCCAGGCCGAGCGCTTGCTGGGGGTCAATTTCGACGTCAGCGAGCTTCGGCGCTACGAAACCGAGCTGCGGGCCCGGCAGATGCAGCTTGAAACCCTTGCGCAGGCGATGCCAGGGGTGATCCTGACTATTGTCTGGCGGTCCGACGGCGATGTGTCACTGCGCTACATCAGCGCCGGCAGTACCGAGCTGTGGGAGTTGTCGCCGGAAGAGATCGGGACCGATATCAAGCACCTGACCGCCATGATCGACCCGGCGCATCACGACCGCATCAGCGAATCGGTAAAACGCGCGCAGGCGACAGAGGCCCCCTGGTTTGGCGAATGGCCGATCACGACTCCGTCGGGCCAGAAGAAATGGCTGCAATGCCACACCCGCTGCCGCCGCATCGATCCCGACACGCTGGAATATCACGCGCTGGTCCTCGACATCACCGAGCAGATCTCGGTGAAGATGGCGCTGGAGGAAAGCACCCACATGCTGGCCGAATCGCGCAAGCTGGAAGCGGTGGGCAAGCTGACCGCCGGGATCGCGCATGATTTCAACAATCTGCTGGCGGTGATCATGGGCAATCTGGAACTGCTGGACCAGCGGCCTGACGGAGAGGAACAGGAGATGATCGGCGATGCGCTGCGGGCCTGTCAGCGCGGCGCAAAGCTGACCCAGCAACTGCTGGCCTTCGGGCGCAAGGCGATGCTCGTGCCCGAAGAGCTGGACCTGAACGATGTGATGACCTCGACCGAGCAGCTTTTGCGCCGCACCCTGCGCACCACCATCCGCATTGAGGTGACCCGCGGTGACAATCTTGCCCACGTCAAGCTGGATCCCTGGTCCCTGGCCAACGCCCTGCTGAACCTGGCGCTGAACTCCAGCGATGCGATGCCGCCCGGCGGGCGGCTTATGCTGGAAACCGCGAATGTGGTTCTGGGGCCGGACCAGATCTACAAGAGCGGGGCGGATGCGGTGCCCGGGGAATATGTGATGATCGCCGTATCGGACGACGGCGTCGGCATGGATCCGGCCATCGGGGCGAAAGCCTATGAGCCGTTTTTCACCACAAAGCCCGTTGGCTCCGGTTCCGGCATGGGGCTGTCGATGGTGCATGGGTTTGTCAAGCAATCCGCCGGGGTGATCGACATGACGAGCGCGCCGGGCCAGGGCACAACGATCAGGATGTTCTTTCCCGCCGCCCCGGACCGTGCCGGCCAGACCGAGGAGGCACTGGCGCCCGCGACGCCCAAACCCGCCGACACCAAGGAGCTTCACGTGCTGCTGGTCGAAGACGATCGCGACGTCCGCCGCGCCGTCTCTCGGCAGATCACCCGCCTGGGACACCGGCTGACCCAGGCCGAGGACGGGCTGGGCGGGCTGAAAGCCTTGAAGACCGATCCCTCGATCGACCTTCTGGTCACCGATGTCATCATGCCCGGCCCCATGCAGGGCCCGCAGCTTGCCGAACAGCTCCATGCGATGCGGCCCGAGGTGCCGGTGGTCTTCCTGTCGGGCTATCTGGATCTGCTGACCCAGGCGCAGACCCTGTTGCGCGAACGGGACCGGCAAATCATGAAGCCGGTCCAGTACGACCAACTTGCCGCGGTGCTGCATGACGTCCTGAATTGACGCAAGCACGCGCTGGGCCTTGCGGGGCCTCATCGGGCCATCGGCGGCCCCTCACGTCGCTGTCCTCGTCAGGTCGTTTTCTTGTCGTCCACGATGTTCATCGTCGCTGTCCCGCTGTTGCCCAGTTCGACCGAGGCGAAGGGCCCGCCATGGCACATCTGCCCCGGATCGGTGGGATCATGGGGGCCGGAGTCGGCAAAGACCTGTTCGGCAAAGAGCTCGGCATTGTCGCGGGGGCGGTAGCCCAGAAAACTGGCGGCGGCATTGTCCACCGGCGCCCGGTCGTTGTTGGACACGCCGTAGACCACGCTGAACCCGGTGACGGGCGTGTCGATGGCACGGGTGACAAGCTGGATCAGGTCGTCATAGCTCAGCCAGGACCCCACCGCGCGCGCATTGCCTACATTGGCGCAGCTCAGGATCCGCATGCAGACCGATTCAATTCCGCGCTTGTCCCAATACAGGCTGGCCAGATCCTCGGCAAAGCACTTGGCGAGGCCGTAGTAGGTGTCTGGCCGGTGCGGCACATCGGTGCCGATGAACTGCGTCTTGGGATACATGCCCACCGCGTGGATCGAACTGGCATAGACCACCCGCCGCACCCCGTGCTTGTAGGCGGCCTCCCACACATTATACGCGCCGATGATGTTGGATTGCAGGATCGCGTCCCAGGGCGCCTCGTCCCCGATGGCGCCGAAATGCACCACCATCTCGGCGCCCTCCAGCACCGCGCCGACCTCTTCCAGCGAGGCAAGATCGGCGCGCTGGTAGCGCTCTCCCGGATAAAGGGTGCCGATCTCGTCGGCGATGTCGGTCGACACCAGTTCATCGCACAGCTTCGACAGCGGTTCGCGCAGGTAAGAGCCAAGGCGGCCCGCGGCGCCGGTCAGAACGAGTTTCTTCATGGGGAGGTCTCCGGTGTTTCGCGCAGGGTTGGGGGCGTCATATCACGGCCTGTTCCACGATGCCCACACCCGCCGCAATGCGATCGTAGTGAAACGGCGTCAGATCAAGGCTGCGATAGCCGCCATAGGTCAGCCATTCCGCCACGCCCCGCCCCATCGCCGGGGATTGCTGCAGGCCATGGCCGGAAAAGCCGTTCTGGAACAGAAAGTTATCCACATCCGGATGCGGCCCCAGCACGGCATTCTGATCCAGCAGGTTATAGGCATAATGCCCGGCCCATTCGGTGACGACCTTCAGCGCCTCGAATTGCGGGATGCGGGTCGCGATGGCGGGCCAGACATGGTTTTCCCACAGCGTGTGATCCATGGTGAAATCGTCGGGATCGACAGCGGGGTCGGGATCGCCCCTGGAGCCGGCAAGATAGGTCGTGGGCCCGTCCTGCCGCATGTGGACCCCGGAAGGGTCGATGGTCAGTGGCAATTCGCGGTCCAGCGGCTGTTCGGCGGAGAACACCCAGGAATAGCGTTTGCGCGGTTCCACCGACAGATCGCGCAGGCCCGCCATCGCCGCCGTCCGCGCCGCCCGGGGGCCAGAGGCATTGACCACATGGCCGCAGGCGATCACCTCGCCGCTAGCCAGCGTGACGCTGTCGATGCGGCGGCCTGTGCGGGTCATGGCGGTCACTTCATTGGCCACGTATTCCACGCCGCGCGCGCGGGCGGACCGGCGGAACCAGTCAAACACGGTGCCGCCGTCCCAGTAGCCTTCGTCCTTGGTGTTGATGCTGCCCAGAACGATGCCGTCGAGATTGTAGAACGGGTAGGCCCGCGCGATCTCATCCGGGGTCATCAGCCGGGTTTCGGCCCCGGCGGCCCGTTGCACCTGTTGGTTGGCGCGCAAGACACCGGCAAAGGCCTCTGTCTCGGCCAGATACATGTAGCCGTAGTTCTGCACCGCCAGATCCGGCACGCGCGGGTCACCATCCATCCAGGCGCGCAGGGAGCCAATGAAGGCGGCGGTGAATTGCGAGATCTTCACGTTCAGCGCGGTCGAAAACTGCTGGCGGATGCAGCTGTTCGTATGCGCGGTGGAGCACCACTGATAGGACGGGTCCCGTTCAACCACCAGCACGCGCCCGTCGAAGTCCGCCATCTCGGTCAGCCACCAGGCGGTGGAACTGCCCATGATCGCGCCTCCGACGATGACCACGTCATAGGCACTATGTTCGGGGAGTGTCGCGAAAGTCGCCATCAGCCCCCCTCTCCCGTCGCGGCCCGCGCCAGGATGGCGGCTATGGCATCGGGGGCAAGACCATAGGTCTGTTCCGCGACCGTGGCCGAGATATAGCCCAGCGCCAGATCGCGGGCGACAAGATCCGGGTCGCGGTCGGCGGGCGCGCCATAGCCGGCGCCGCCGGGAAAGGCCATGACCACCCGCATGTCAGGCGGCACGAATTGCTTGCCCTTGCCCTTCATCGCGGTGCCGTCGTGATGGGCGATGGTGGTGGGCGCCCCGTCCAGCCCGCCGCGCCGACCCCGCGCTGGGTGATCCACCCGGTCGAGCATCGCCGAAAAGTCGAATTCATAGCCGTCGCGCGCGCCGACCTCCATATACTGGCCCAGCCCGCCCCTTGTCCGCCCAGCGCCGCCGCTGTCGGGCCGCAGCTCTTTGCGCCAGACGATCACCGGGCCGACCTGCTCTGTCGCTTCGACCGGCATGGTCATGACCCCAGAGGGGAAGGCGGTGGCGTTCATCCCATCCAGCCCCGGCCGCGCGCCCGATCCGCCGGAATTGAAGGTCAGCACCTCGGCCCGCTGCGCCCCGTCGGGCGTGGGCCGGTCGCGGCGCGGTCGCAACGAGACCTGGAAATTGCACAGGCAGCCCGCGCCCTCGGCGGGCACCAGATCGGGCAGCAGCTTGTCCAGCGCATCATAGACGGTGTCCGGCACCATATGGCCGATCACATGGCGCAAGGCCACCGGCGCCGGGTGCGGGGCGTTGACGATGGTGCCTTCCGGCGCGGTGATCCGGAACGGCGCCAGCGAGGCCACGTTGTTCGGGATCTCGGGCGCGACGGCGCATTTCAGCGCGTAGCAGGCATAGGCCTTGGTATAGACCAGCGGGACATTGATGCCCTTGGCATCGACGCCGCTGGTGCCCGTCCAGTCGCTGACGATCTCATCCGCCCCGATGGTCAGCCGCACCCGCAAGTCGATGGGCCGGTCATAGCCGTCGATCCGCATATGCCCGTCCGCCGTGCCGGGGGGCAGCGCCCGGATCCGCGCCTGCGTGGCCTCGCGCGAGTTGGTCAGGATGAAATCCGACACGCCATCCAGATCCGCCAGCCCGAATTCCACCGCCATGTCGATCAGGCGGCGGTGCCCGACCTCGTTGCAGGTGGCCAGCGCATAGATATCGCCCACAAGCTGGTCCGGTTCACGGACATTGCCCCGGATCAGCCGGATCAGCGTGGCATCAACCGTGCCGCGTTCGGCGAATTTCATGATCGGAAGGTACAGACCCTCTTCGTAAACCGAGTTCGCATCGGCGCCAAAGCCACGCCCGCCGATGTCGGTCACATGGGCGGTGCAGGCAAAGAAGCCGATCAGCCGCCCCTGGTGGAACGAGGGCGTGACCACCGTGATGTCATGCAGATGGCCCGTCCCCTCCCACGGGTCGTTGGTCAGGTAGACGTCGCCCTCGAACATATCCTGCCGCCCGATCCGGCGGATGAAATGGCCCACCGCGTCGGCCATCGCGTTGACATGGCCCGGCGTACCCGTGACCGCCTGCGCCAGCATCTGGCCCTTGGCATTGTAGACCCCCGCCGACAAATCGCCCGCCTCGCGGACGCTGGTGGAAAAGGCGGTGCGGACCAGCGCCTGCGCCTGCTCCTCGACAACAGAGATCAGGCGGTTCCACATCACCTGATAGGCGACCTTGCCAGGCTCAGACATCGGCGGTCTCCTTTTGCGCGGGCACGCTTTCCACGATGTCCAGCGTGCCATCGGCGAGCGCGACCAGCCGGCGGCTGGCGGGCAGGACGACAGTGGTTTCATCCTCGGTCACAACGGCGGGGCCGGTGACGGCGGCGCCGGGGGCCAGATCGGACCGTTGGACAACGGCGGCCTCTGCCGCCTGCCCCATGGCCGGGTCGAACAGGGTCCGGCGGGCCGTAACGGCGGCCTCGTCCGCCGCGACCACAGCGCCGACCGGCCGGACCGGCGGCAGGGTGGTCGTTGCGTTGACGGACCAGACGGTCACCTCGGCCTCCATCCCGGCGACCGAGCGGCCAAACAGCTTGACATATTCCGCCTCGAACAAAGCAAGGATCTCTGCCCCATCCGGTTTCGCCGCCTGCGCGCCAGTCAGTGTCACCGGAATCTCCCAGCCCTGCCCGGAATAGCGCATATAGACCTTGTGATCCGTCACGATGGCGGCGGTGGGATCGCAGGAGCGGACAAAGGCGGTCGCCTCGGCCTCCATCTCGGCGAACAGGGCGGTGACAGCGGCGGGATCGAAGGCGCCGATCTTCATGAAGACAGAGCGGTTCGCCTCAAAGCTGAAGGGCGCGCGCAGAAAGCCGATGGCCGATCCGACGCCCGCGCCCTGGGGGACCAGACAGCGGGCGATGCCCAGCTTTTCGCACAGCCGCGCCGCGTGCAGGGGGGCGGCGCCGCCAAAGGCGATCATCGTGTAGTCCGACAGATCCTCGCCATTCTCCACCGCATGGACGCGGGCGGCATTTGCCATGTTCTCGTCCACCACCTCGGCCAGGCCCCAGGCGGCCTCTGTCGCCTCCATCTGCAGCGGGGCGCCCAGATGCGTCTGCAGGGCATGCGCCGCCTGGTCCGGGTGCAGCGGGATCGAGCCGCCGGCGAAGTTCGATGGATCCAGCTTGCCCAGGATCAGATCGGCATCGGTGACGGCGGGCCGCTGGCCGCCGCGCCCGTAGCAGGCCGGCCCGGGTTCAGAGCCCGCGCTTTCGGGGCCGACGCGGATCTGGTTGAGCCCGTCCACATGCGCCAGACTGCCCCCACCCGCGCCGATTTCCACCATGTCGATCACGGGGATGGAGATCGGCATGCCCGACCCCTTCTTGAACCGGTAGGACCGCGCCACCTCGAACAC
>CAYGRI010000125.1:0-687 GCA_964352155.1 uncultured Maritimibacter sp.
ATCTGCGGTTGTACCACAGCCACCACTCCGCCCCCGAAGAGCTTCAGGAAAGCAACGAGGTCGCCAAGCCCCGCGCGCCCTTCGGCCCGAGCATCTGGTTTTCACTGCCCGGCGGGCAGGCCTCCGGGGCAGAGCCGCGCCGTTTGCTGCCAATGCTGTGCCGGGCCGGGGGTCTGACGCGCGAGGATATCGGCGCGATCCGGGTACATCCCGACACCTCCTTTCTGGAGATCCGGGCAGAGGCCGTGCCGGGCCTGCTGGAGACCATTGGCACCTCGATGACAATCGAAGACGGTGCGGTGCTGACCCAACTGGCCGGGCCACCAGCGGGCGAGAAGCAGGCCCCGGCGCCCAGACCGGCCGTCAGCCGGCCGCCTCGGCCCGCCCCGCGCCCGTCCGCCACTGCTGCCCCTGCGCGCCATGCGCCCAAAGACGAACGCCCGCCCCGGGCTCCCTCAGCCGCGCCAGTCTCTACCCCGCCGGTCGATTGGAACGATGCCCCCGCCCCCCGCGCCAAAAAGCCCAAACCGGGGGCGAAGCCAGCCTATGCCAAGGGCGCCAAGCGCCCCGACAAGCCACGCGCCGAAAAGCCACGCGCCGAAAAGCCACGCGCCGAAAAGCCACGCTCGGAGGCCGGAACGGCAGCGCCCTGGAAGCCGCGCAAGACCGGCGCCGGGAAACCGACGC
>CAYGRI010000125.1:697-13388 GCA_964352155.1 uncultured Maritimibacter sp.
ACCCCGGTTGGCAAGCCGTCCAGCAAGAAGAACCGCGCCCGCCAGAAGGCGGCGGAACAGGGTGGCGGCGCGCCGTCGCCTGGCAACCAGCCGCCCAAGCGTCGCAAGCCCTGACCGCTCTCGCGGCCCGAAAACGCAGGCACCGCAGCGAGGGCAACCCTGACGGCACGCGTCGCGGGCGGCTTGGGTCCGGTGCCCAAACGCCGAACAGGGGGCGCCCATGCCTGACATGAATCAATGACATGCGCCCCTTTCTGCGCCACCTTCCAAAGCTGAGCGGCCCCTGCCGGGACGGGCCCAGCACCGAGGACCAAGATGAGCACCGACCCCTACGAAGCGCTTGGCCTGACCAAAACCGCCACCGCGGCCGAGATCAAGAAAGCCTATCGCAAGATCGCGCGCGATTCTCATCCCGATCTGAACCCCTCTGACAGCAAGGCCGAGGCAAAGTTCAAGGCGGCGTCGGCGGCCTTCGATCTGCTGAAGGATCCCGAAAAGCGCGCCCGGTTCGACCGGGGCGAGATTGACGCCTCAGGCCAGGAGCGGCCGGATCGGCGCTGTTACCGCGACTATGCCGAGACCTCGCAAAACCCCTATCGCGGCGGGGCCGGAGACTTTGGCGATACCTCCGACATCTTCTCGGAGTTCTTTCGGCGCCAGAACCGCTCTCGCAGCGGCGGGGCGGGTTTCCGGGGGCGCGGGTCGGATCGGCGTTATACCCTGGACGTTGCTTTCCTGGATGCGGTCAACGGCGGCAAGACCCGCATCACCCTGCCCGAAGGCGCCACGTTGGAAGTGTCGATCCCAAAAGGCACCGCCGACGGCCAGACGATCCGCCTGCGCGGCAAGGGAGAGCCCGGCCCGGGCGGCGGCCCGGCAGGCGATGCGCTGATCACGATCTCTGTCACGCCGCATCCCATGTTCCGGCGCGAGGGCGACGACATCCTCATGACCCTGCCGATCTCATTGGACGAGGCGGTTCTGGGCGGCAAGGTCGCCGCACCCACGATTGACGGGTCGGTGCAACTGACGATTCCGCGTGGCGCCAGCAGCGGGCAGGTCCTGCGGCTGCGCGGGCGCGGGGTCCAGCCCCCTGGCGACAAGCCGCGCGGCGACCAGCGGGTGGAACTGCGCATCGTCATGCCGCCCGAGATTGACGACGATCTGGCCCGGTTCCTGGAAAGCTGGCGCGAGACTCACGGCTATGATCCGCGCAAGGGACAAACGCCATGACCGGGCATCTGACCGAAGACGACGTGGTCAACGCCATCGCCGACCTGACGCCGGATCGGCTGGTCGCCTTCGTGCAGGCCGAACTGGTTATTCCCTTGCAGACAGATCGCGGGCGCCGGTTCCGGCAAGTGGACAAGGCCCGGCTGGAACTACTGTGCGACCTGACAGAGCAGTTTGGTATGGACGAGGACGCACTGGCCGTCATCCTGTCGCTGATCGACCAGCTATATGCGGTGCGGTCCGATCTGCGCTGTGTGCTGAAGGCCGTCGACCAGCAACCCGAGGACGTGCGCGCCCGGCTTGAACAGGCCATTGAAACCGTCCAGCAAACGCGCTAGGCCACCCCGGGCGCGTTAGGCGCCCCGGATGAGCCCGTCCAGAAAGCGCGCCGAGGCAAGCCCGTCCGGACAGGTCCACCCCGGCCGGTTAACCCAGATGGATCCGCCCAAACTGGTCCAGCGCGCCTTAGGTCGCGATGGCCTTGTCCGCATCGGTGAGGTCCTCTGGCAGATCGTCAAAGCTGGCGTAGTTAAGGTCATAAAGCCGCGAATACAGCCCCTTGCCGGCGACAAGTTCGTCATGGGTGCCTTCCTCGATCAACCGGCCCTGTTGCAGCACCACGATCCGGTCGGCACTGCGGATCGTCGCCAGCCTATGCGCGATCACCAGCCCTGTCCGCCCCTGCAACAGTCGTTGCAGCGCCTTCTGGATCTGCATCTCGGTGTAGCTGTCGATATTCGCCGTCGCCTCGTCAAGGATCAGCACCCTGGCATCCGCCACCAAGGCCCGCGCAAAGCTGAGAAGCTGGCGTTGCCCCAGGCTCAGGTTGCTGCCCCGCTCCTCCAGCATCGTGTCGTAGCCTTTGGGCAGCGCCTCCACGAAATCATGGGCGCCCACGGTTTTCGCCGCCTCCACCACCGCCTCGTCCGTGGCCCAGTCAGAGGCATAGCGGATGTTGTCGCGCACCGTGCCGGTGAACAGGTAAGGCTCTTGCAGCACCATGGCGATGTGGCGGCCCAGGCTGTTCTGCGTCACGCTGCGCACGTCGCGCTCGCCGACCAGAACCGCGCCGTCCTGCACATCGTAAAAGCGGTGGATCAGCGACATCGAGCTGGACTTGCCCGAGCCGGTGGGACCGACCAGCGCCACCGTCTCGCCCGCGTTCACGCGAAAGCTGACGTCCTTGAGCACCGGATGCGCCGGATCGTAGCCGAAGGTCACGTTGCGGAACTCAACCGAGCCATCGTCGTTATCGCCCAGCGGAACGGCGTCTGGCGCATCCTCGACCCCCACGGCGACGTCAAGCACTTCGGTCAGCCGGTGGCCAGAGGCCATGGCCCGCTGCATCACCGAATATTGCATGGTCAACGAGCGGATCGGGTCGAAGAAGCGCTGGATGTAGAACAGGAACGCCACCATCACGCCCACCTCAAGCCGCCCGGCGGCGACCATCAGCCCGCCGACAACAGCGACAAGGGCCATCGCAAGGCCGGTCAGGCTGTCGACAATGGGGATCATGACCTGCGCAAGACGCGAGGCCCGCATATGCGCCTGAAACGTCGCCCTGACCAGCTTGCCGTACAAAGTCGCGTTCAGGTTGGCCCGGTCCATCGCCTGAACCGCCCGCACCCCGTGGATCGCTTCGGCCAGGGCACCGTTGGTGACGGAATTCGCCTCATGCGCGGCCATGAAGGCCTTGCGCGCCCGCGCCAGCCACAGGATGCGCACCCCGAATAGCACCGGCAACACCAGCAGCACCAGCGCCGCAAGCTGCCAATCCAGCCACAGCATCACCACGACGATCCCGACCAGCAGCATGATATCGCCCACCGACACAACCGAGGTTTCCAGGAATTCCTGCATGGAATTCACGTCGCCCTGCAGGCGCGACATCAGGCGCCCCACCTCTGTCTTGTCCATGAACGACAGCGAGACGCGCTGAAGGTGGCTGAACATCTTGCGGCGGATGTCAAACAGCACGTCTTCGGCCATCTGCCCGGTGACGCTTTCCTGAAGCCGTGACGCGCCGTAGTTGACCGCGATGGCCAGGGCGAACAGCGCGATGATCCCGGTCAGCACGCCGGGGGCGGCGCCGGGCGCCATGCCGTGGTCGATGGCGTAGCGGATCAGCAGCGGGATCGTCAGTTGCGAGAAGGTGAAGATCACGACCGAGGCCACCGAAATCGCCACCTTGACGCGATAGGGTCGGACGAACAGCCAGATCCGCTGGATCACCTTGCCGTCGAAGACGCGGCCAAAGATCTCTTCCTCGATCCGCGCCGATCCGACGACCGCGCGCATCCGGGGCCGCCCGTCGTCATGCGGGTCGCGGGGTTCGCTGCTGCCTGTCTGGGGGGATTGGGTCATGATGTCGTCTCCAGCGGGTCACGCAGGTCAAGCCCCGGCCGCATCTGCAAATCGTGCAACGCGGCATAACGGCCGCCCTGCGCCAGCAAGTCCGCATGGCTGCCCTGTTCGACGACGTGGCCGTTTTCCAGGAACAGGATGCGGTCGGCATGCATCAGGCTGGCCAGCCGGTGCGCCACGATGATCGTCACCCTGTCGGCCGCGTAGCCCCGCAGCGCGGCGCGGATCCGGCTTTCGGTGCCCGCGTCGATGGCGGCGGTGGAATCGTCAAAGATCAGCACCGAGGGCTGCATCATCAGCGTGCGCGCGATGGACAGCCGCTGCCGCTGCCCGCCCGACAGCGACACGCCCCGCTCGCCCACGACAGTGCCGTATTGCCGCGGCAGACCCAGCACATAATCGTGCAGTTGCGCCGATTCGCTGGCCCCCCGGATCCGACTGTCGCCGGTAGAGGGATCGGCATAGGCGATGTTGTTCTCGATGCTGGTGGTGAACAGAAAGCTGTCCTGCTGCACCACCGCCACCGCCTGCCGGACCGACGACAGGGTCACGTCGCGGATGTCTTGCCCGTCGATGGTCACCGCCCCGCCCGTCACGTCATAGAACCGCGGGATCAGATGCATCAGCGTCGATTTCCCGGATCCCGGCGGCCCTACGATGCCAATGGTCTCGCCCCGCTTCGCCTCAAAGCTGACGCCCTCGACCGCGCGGCGCCCGTCAGTGCCGTCATAGGCAAAGCTCACATTGTCCAGCCGCAAGGTGCCCTCGGTAATCTTGAGGTCGGGCGCGTCGGGGGCATCGTCCACCTCCACGGGCATGTCGAGCAGCGCAAACAGCCGCGCCCCGCAGGTAGAGGCGCGGGCATAGCCGTTGACCATCAGCCCCAGCTGGCGCACCGGCATCTGCAGGATCGTCATGAAGGTCAGGAAGGTGGCCAAAGTGCCGACCGAGGTCTCTCCCGTCGACACCTGCCGCCCGCCGACCAGCAGCACCAGCCCCATGGCGGTGAAGAACGCCAGCGTCATGGCAGAGGTATTGCGCACCCGCACCTGAATGCGCTCGTGGCTATGGGTCAGCGCGACCTGCGAGGCCTTGTCGAATTTCGCCATCTCGTGATCCGTCGCGGCAAAGGCCCGGACAACGCGGATCCCGGCCAGGTTCTCCTCCATCACCTGACTGAGGACGCCCAGCTTTTCCTGCTGGATCAGCCAGGTGCGGCGCAGCGCCAGCCGCATGACGGTGCTGCGCCAGGCCGCGAATGGGACGAAGGACAGCGCCAGCAGCCCCAGCACCAGATCGGTGGACAACAGCATCCAGGCGCCGATCCCGATCAGCAGGGACAGCAGCACCGTGCGCACCAGCGCGGTAGAGAAATACATCCGCACGCCTTCCAGATCCAGCATCCCCACCGTGATCAGGTCGCCGGAATGGGTGCGGTCGTGGAACGAGAAATGCAGCCGCTGGATCTTGGCGTAGATGTCGCCGCGCATGTCGCGGGCAAGGGAATGGCCCACCGCCTCGGCCGTGTAGTTCTGCACCAGCGTGAACAAGCCGCGCAGCACGCTGGCGCCCAGCAGGGTCAGCGCGATGGCGATCAGCGGCCAGCGATCCGCCCCGCTGGTGGCCATCGCCTGCGCCTCGTCCACGGCCCGGCCCAGGATCACGGGAATCGACAATTGCATCAGCGCCGCCGCGATGGTCGACGCAAGGGCCATCCCCGCCAACAGGGGATAGCGAAGGGTCATGCGCGTGATGCGGGCGATCGCGCCAAGGCCCTGATGCGGGTCAATTTCGGCGGTGCGGCGGAACGCGCGGTCGGCTTGGCCTGCGCTGGTCGTTTGAGTCATCTTGTCTTTCGCCGCGACCAGGGCGTCGCGGTCTCCTGTTAAGGCGGGCCGGGCGGCACGCGGGGCGCCCCCGTCCTGACGCCAAAAAAGACCGTCAGGACGGGATCTTGCGCCAACACGACATGTGGTGGCCAGCAGGATTCTGGGCGAGTGCCCCTTCGTTCTAGTCCAAAGTCGCGGGGGGGTCGATCCCACGCGGCACGCCTTGGCCATCCATGTGAACCATCGGTTCAGGCGGGCGGCGCCTTGGCGGCCGTTGCCGTATAGGGCGGAAGTGTAACAAGCCAATCCATGAACGACCGCGCCGCGACACTTTCTGCGCCGGTGTCCGACAGCGTCACGTAATAGCTGGTGCCCAGATCGACCGTGCCGCCGGGCCAAGCCATCAGCGCCCCTTCGGACGTCAGCCCATGCGTGATCGACCGCCAGCCCAGCATCAGCCCGCGCCCGTCCATCGCGGCCTGCACCGCCTGAACATAGTTGTCAAAGCTTTGCCCCCCGCCCGGCGGGCGCCGAAAGCCGCGCCGGCGCAGGTAATCCGCCCAACTCTCCCACCGATGCGCGCCGGTGCTGCGCACATGGATCAGCGGCGCCCGGTCCAGGTCGACCCCATCTGCCAGCAGCGCGTCGATCACCGCCGGACGGCCCACCGGACAGACGCTTTCATCGAACAGCTTGATCGTTTCACCGTCCCGCCACCCCCCGGTGCCATAGCGCAAGGCCAGATCGACCCCGCCAGAGATCGTCGGAAGATCGCTGGGCGGCGCCTGTACGTTCACCAGCAGATCCGGGTGCCGCGCGTAGAAATCCGGCAGGCGAGGCATCAGCCAATAGGTCGCCATCCCAAGCGTGCAGGACACGGTCAGCCGCATCTCTGCCGCCTCGGCGGTGGTCCGGATCTCGTCAATGGCGGCCCCGATCATCTCCAGCCCGTCGCGGGTGGCGCGGGCCAGCAGGCGCCCTGGCTCGGTCAGCCCCGCGGGCCGCGTCCGACGGTCCAGCAACTGCGCGCCCACGTGATCCTCCAGCGCCTTCAGCGCCTGGGTCACGGCGGGCTGGGTCACATTCAGTTCGGCCGCCGCGTCGCGCATCGTGCCCAGGCGCGCCACCGCCTCGAACGTGGCCAGCAGACGGAGAGGCGGGAGATGCGCCAAAACTTAATCCCTGAGTTAAGTCGACTTCAGATTTATCCGCATTTTTTCCACGGCAAACAAGTGGAATGATACCGCAATACCCTGATTCAGGCGTAAGCTTTTCTTAAGGAAATCCGATGAACATGATGCCGTCTTCGCCCAGCGCGGTCAGCCTGGAAGAAAAGGGGTTGCACCTGTCCCTGCCCGACGGGCGCGATGCCTATTTCAACTATTACTGGCTGCGCGACAACTGCCCAACCTCGTTCGACAGCGTCACCCGCGAGCGTGCCTTCGACATCTTTCACCTCGACCAGCCGCCGCGCCCCGAGACGGCCGAGCTTGACGGCGAGGCGCTTACGATCCGCTGGCGGCATGAGGATCACGTGTCGCGCCTGCCGCTGGACATGCTGGCGGCCTATGCCGGCGGCGCGCGGCGCCCGGACCCGGCCGATCTGCCGCGCAAGGCCTGGTACAGCGACCATTATCCGAACGTCGCCCGTTTTTCCCAGCCGGAGCTGATGGAGGATTCCGCCAAGGTCGCCCAGTGGATCGAAGCGCTGCTGATCGACGGTGTCGCCATCATCCAGGACATGCCCGACAGCGACGCAGGGCTGACCGAAACGGCAAAGCTGATCGGAGAGATCCGGCCGACCTTCTTCGGCAATTACTTTGACGTGCGGCTGCACATCAACCCTACCAATCTGGCCTACACCGCGGCTGGGCTGGAGATGCACACCGATGTCCCCGCCGAAGAACTTGCGCCCGGCATCCAGTACCTGCACTGCCGCGCCAATTCGGTCGAGGGCGGGATGAGCCTGTTCGCCGACGGGGTCGCCATCGCCAATGCCTTCCGCGAGGTGGATCCAGAGGGGTTCCGCCTGCTGTCGGAAACGGCGATTCCATATTTCTGCGAGCATGACACCTTTGACATGCGCGCGCGCCAGACCGTGATCGAGCTGGATGAGAACGGCGCCGTCTCTGGTCTGACGATCAGCCAGCACATGCTGGATATCATCGACCTGCCGCAAGAGTTCCTGGACGATTACTATCCCGCCTTCTGCCGCTTTGGCAAAATGCTGCAGGATCCGCGTTATGTGATGGAATTCCGGCTGAACGCGGGGGAATGCATCACCTTTGACAATCACCGCATCGTGCACGGCCGGGCGGCCTATACCGCCACCAGCGGCGACCGCTACATGCGCGGCACCTATACCGACCGGGCCGAGATGCGGTCGACCTACCGCGCGCTGCGGGGCGAAGGGCGATTCAAGGCATGACGGCCCCGGAACGGATCGGCGCCGACACCGCGCTCCGCCAGGATCTGGCCGCCGCCTTTCGCCTGTGCCACCGCTTTGGCTGGAGCGAATCTGTCGGCAACCATTTCAGCGCCGCGGTGTCGGCGGACGGGCGCCAGTTCCTGCTGAACCCGCGCTGGCAGCATTTCGCCACGATCCGCGCCAGCGACCTGATGCTGCTGGATGCCGATGACACCGGCGTCATGGATCGCCCCGATGCCCCCGACGCCTCGGCCTGGACGATCCACGGCACCATGCACCGAAGGCTGCCCGAGGCCCGGGTGATCCTGCATTGCCACGCGCCTCATGCCACCGCGCTGGCATGTCTGCGCGATCCCCGGATGCGGCCCTTGGACAACAACACAGCGCGGTTCTTTGGCCGCATCGGCTATGACCTCGCCTTCGGAGGCATCGCGGATGCCGCAGATGAGGGCGAGCGGCTGGCGCAGGCGTTGGCCGGGAAGTCGGTGCTGATGATGGGCAACCACGGCGTCTCTGTCGCCGGAGAAACGGTCGCCGACGCGTTCGAGGATCTGTATTTCTTCGAGAAGGCCGCGCAGACGACGATCCTGGCCCTGTCCAGCCAGCAACCGCTCGCGGTTCTGTCCGATGAGGTGGCCCAGGCCACGACAGAGGGCTGGATCGCCTATCGGGGCATGGCGCAGCGGCATTTCGATTACCTCAAGTCGACGCTGGATGCCGAAGACACCTCGTGGCGCGACTAGGGGCGGTTTCGACTGGTTCAGGCCGTCCGATGCACCGTTGGTGCCGCAAAACGGGCTGACCTCCACCCCGGGTCAACACACGCTCGCTTGGCCGCGCTCAACCGGCGCTCTGATAGCGCCGGGGCCGACTGGTCCGATGATCCGCCGCGCGGCTCAGGCAGAGCGCACGCCGGGTTGCCGCAGGCGGTCGGCGATAACCTCGGTCACATGGGCCGCATCCTCCGCCACGCTCAGAAAGCGGCCGGACCCCCAGGTGTTGAGCCACCCCAGACCCAGGAAATACACCCCGTCCTCGTCGCAAACGCCCCGGCGATGCACCGGGCGGCCGTGATCGTTGAGGCAGGGCACCTGCAGCCAGGAATAATCCGGCCGGAACCCGATACACCACAGGACAGAGGTGATCCCCTCGGCGGCGGCGTCGATCTCGGTGATCTCGGTCTCTGGCGCCCAGACGGGTGTGAAGGGCGGTTCTTCTGGCGCGTCCATGCCTTCGCGGGCGATGTAATCGTCGATCATTTTGCGGATACCGATATAGCTTCGGTCCGCCTCGTCCAGATTGCGGGCCAGGTCGGGCTGAAAGCGGATCGCCGCGCCGTCCATATCCGCAACCGACCCGTAAAGCGGCAGCCCCTCCAGCGCAAAGCGGCGCAGGTCGATCTCATGCCCGCCATCGCGGCCGGACATGTAGTGGTTGGTCTTCGCCTCTGTCGCGCGCGGGTCGGGCTGCTGGTCGATGGTGACCTTGTAGTAGCCCATCTCATGCAGCCAATCCGTCGCATCCCGCCCCCGGTACAGGCGCGGCGACCGGGGCGCCGGCCCCACCGCCAGCCGTACCTTGCGCCCCTCGATCCAAAGATCCTCCATCAATTGCACGCCGGACTGGCCGGTGCCCACGACAAGGCAGGTGCCCTCCGGGATGTCGCTGGCGCGGCGGTAATCGCGGGTGTGCAGCTGCAGGATGCCGGGATCGAGCCGCGCGGCGAAGGGCGGCGTGATCGGCTGGTCATAGCCGCCGGAAGCGACGATGACATGATCGGCGGACCACAGCCCGGCATCGGTATCGACATCAAAGCCGCCATCCGCCCGCCGCGCCACGCGGGTGACGCTGGTGCCCTCGTGCAGGGGGGCATCGAAACTGTCGGCGAAGCCCTCGACATACTCCACGATCTGGTCCTTGAGCATGAAGCCTTCGGGATCGTCGCCGCGATAGGGCCAATCGGGCAGCTTGCATTGCCAGTTGGGCGTGACAAGGCAGAAGCTGTCCCAACGCTGCGCCTTCCAGGCGTGGAACCGGGTGCTGCGCTCCAGCACCACGTGGGGGATCCCGGCGCGGCACAGGTAATAGGACGCCGACAGGCCCGCCTGCCCGGCACCGATGATCGCAACGCTCACATGGGCGCGCCGGGGCGCTGTTATGTCATGGACAGGCATAGCACGATCTCCTCCGGGTCGTGGCGGGCGGCAGTGGCCGCGATCCGGGCGGATTGCGCATCGGCCCAGGCGCAGCGCCGGCCGATCTGCGCCTGCACCCGTCGCGAGGCATCATCCAGCCCGGCCTGGCTGCGCCGCAGAAACTCGGACACCGTATACTTGCCTCTGGCGGACAGATGCGCGCGAATGATGGTGGACGGAGAGTAGCAATTCTCTTCGGCCCCGTCGGGCCAGCGAATGCGAAAAGACACTTCAGGCAATGGCAGTTTCCTTGTCGGGGTCAAGACCAAGGTAGGGCCGCGCGACATGGTCCCACAGCAGGTGGCGGACACCGTTCGACACGAGATGCAGCGCGCTGCCCCGGGTCACGGTTCCGATCTCGGCGGCAGAGATGTCGCGGGCGGCAAATTGCGCGCAGACCACGTCGGCGTCGCGCGGGCGGGTGGTCAGCAGAAAGCCGTAGCTTGGGAAGGTGGTCATCCAGCGCGCCAGTGCGGCGCCCTTGGGCAGGGGAATCCGATCCACCGCGATGTCCATCCCGACGCCGGAACATTCCGCCAGCATCAGCGCGGTGCCCGCGATGCCGCCCTGGCTGATGTCCTTTCCGGCAGCGACCAGCCGCGCCTCTGCCAGCGCGGGCAGCAGTGCGAGATCACCGCGCAGCCGGTCCTGCGGCGCCTGAAGGAACGCGGGGAAATTGTCGCTGTCGCCGGCATAGGCGCCCCGATGATCCACGGCGGCGATCAACACATCGCCGGGCCGCGCATCAAAGCTGGTGATCAGAGCCTTGGCCCGCCCCCAGATCGCGGCGGCCAGTTGCGGGCGGTCGGTGCGCAGGTTGGTATGGCCGCCGACAATGGGCACGCCGTAGGCCGCGCTAGCCTCGCGCATCCCGCGCAGGATCTCTGCCGCAATCTCTGGATTCGGGGCCCACAGGGCGTTGGTGACGGCCGTCGCCCGCCCGCCCATCGCCGCGATGTCCGACAGATTGACCATCACGGCGCACCAGCCCGCGAACCAGGGGGCCGCTGCGACGAAATCGTTCATGAATCCTTCCGTCGCCATCAAGTGCCAGCCGTCGCCGTCCGGGATCGCCGCCGCATCGTCTCCGGGGCGGCCGGGGCTATTCTGCGACAGGCCCAGCGCCGCGCAGGCCATGTCGATGTCGCGCTTGCCGGTAAGACTGGGATGCGCGGCCAGCCCCCGGCACAGATCGGCCAGGTCGGTCATGCCGCGCGCCGCCGTGTCAGCGTCATCCAGCCGCGCGCCGGGTCCGTGACGGGGGGATAGGCAGCAAGGTCAGCCTGCATCTTCATATGCGGATGGCCATGCACATCGACGAGGCCAAGGCCCCGCCAGTTCAACTTTTCAAACAGCGGCACATTCTGCGTCTGGATATGGGCCAGGAACAGCTTGCAGCCATGGGCATGGGCCGTGCCCACCGCCAGACGGATCAGTTCTGCCCCCAGCCTCCCCACGCGGCGGTATTCTGGCGCAACCGCGAGGCGAGAGCCCCACCAGACGCCCGGATCCGCCTCGTGGATGCGCACCGTTCCCACGACCTCGTCCGCTTCAGAGGCAATGGTGGACACAGCGACCAGCGGCAGGGCACGTTTGTCGATCTCGTCCCGGTCGTGGCTGTCAAAGATCCGCTGCTCGGTCACGAAGATCCGATGGCGCAAAGAAGCCGCGCCGCCGATCTCCCACGGGTCGGTGGCGGCGCGGATCAGGAATTCTGGCGTGACGAAGGCGGCGGGACGCTCGATGATCATGCCGATGCCATTCCCTGGGCCACCCCCTGGGCCATCCCTTGGGCCTGAGCATTCGCGGGCAGTTTCAGCTTTTCAAAGGCCGACAGCGCCGAACAGGCGCCGCAGCGGCCGCAGCCGGCCTTGATGTCCTCGGCCCGCATTCCGGCATCGACAATCATCTGCGCCAGCGGGCCAAGCACCTTGTGCATGAACTCCGGTTCCGGCGCGGGGTGGCTTTCCATCGGGGTCCCGGTGACCGGCACGAAGGGCACCACGAAGGGATAGACCCCGATCGCCGTAAGCCGCGCCGACATCTCCAGGATCGCCTCTGCCGTGTCGCCCAGCCCGGCGAGGATGTAGGTAGATACCTGGCCCCAGCCGAACACTTCTACCGCGGCGGCGAAGCTGTCAAAGTACTTCTCCAGCGGGACCTGCGCCTTGCCCGGCATGATCTCGGCCCGCAGCGCGGGCGTCACGACCTCCAGATGCATTCCCAGGCTGTCGATCCCAGCGTCTTTCATCCGCTGGTGCCAGGCGCTGTCCTCTGGCGGCTCGCATTGGCCCTGCAGCGGCAGATCGATGGCAGCCCGGATCGCCTGGGCGCTCTCGGCCAGAACCTTGGCGCCGCGATCCTTGCCCGCCGGGGTGCCGGTCGTCATCACCATGTGCTTGACGCCATCCAGCGCCACGGCGGCCCTGGCGACTTCGGCGAGCTGCGCCGGGGTCTTGTGGGCAATCGTGCGCCCGGCGGCCAGACTTTGCCCGATGGCGCAGAACTTGCAGGTCTTCTTGCGGCTTTCGTAGCGAATGCAGGTTTGCAGAACCGTTGTGGCCAGCACGTCGCTGGAATGCAGCTGCGCGATATGGCCGTAGGGAATGCCATCGGCGGTCGAGAGATCAAGGAACCTC
>CAYGRI010000126.1:0-13334 GCA_964352155.1 uncultured Maritimibacter sp.
ATGCGAAGGCCCGCGCCGTCGTCTGGACCTTCCCCGATCCGGTGCCTGTCCACCGCGAGCCTCTGTACACCAACCGCAGAGACCTCGTGGTGGATTACCCCACCTACGAGGACCGTCACGCCTACCGCTTGCCGACGCTGTATGCGTCGATCCAGAAGCAGGACTTCTCGAAGGATTATCCGATCATCCTCACATCCGGCCGTCTGGTCGAATACGAGGGCGGCGGCGACGAGACACGGTCGAACCCGTGGCTGGCCGAGCTGCAGCAGGACATGTTCATCGAGATCAACACCCGGGACGCCAACAACCTTGGTGTACGGGATGGCCAGCAGGTCTGGGTCGAAGGGCCCGAAGGCGGCAAGGTCAAGGTCATGGCGATGGTCACCAACCGGGTCGGCGCGGGCGTTGCCTTTATGCCGTTCCACTTCGGCGGGCATTACCAGGGCGAAGACCAAAGGTCCAAATACCCCGACGGGGCGGATCCCTATGTGCTTGGGGAATCCACCAACACGGCCCAAACCTATGGGTATGATTCAGTAACCCAGATGCAAGAGACGAAAGCGACTCTTTGCAAAATCTGGTCAGCGTAAGGAGAAGACGACATGGCATTAGGAGGACAGGCACGCGCCAAGTTCCTGTGCGACGCCGAGCGCTGCATTGAATGCAACGCCTGCGTGACGGCATGTAAGAACGAGCATGAAGTGCCATGGGGCATCAACCGCCGCCGGGTGGTCACCATCAATGATGGGGATCCGGGCGAACGGTCGATCTCTGTGGCCTGCATGCATTGTTCGGACGCGCCTTGTATGGCCGTCTGCCCGGTGGACTGCTTCTACCAGAACGAGGAAGGGGTGGTTCTCCATTCCAAGGATCTCTGCATCGGCTGCGGCTATTGCTTCTACGCGTGCCCCTTCGGCGCGCCGCAATTCCCGCAGGCGGGCAACTTTGGCAGCCGTGGCAAGATGGACAAATGTACCTTCTGCGCCGGTGGCCCCGAGGAAACCCACTCGACCGCCGAATTCGCCAAGTACGGCCGCAATCGGATCGCCGAGGGCAAGCTGCCCATCTGCGCCGAGATGTGTTCGACCAAGGCGCTGCTGGCGGGCGATGGCGACGTTGTGTCCGGCATCTACCGCGAGCGCGTCGTGGCCCGTGGCTTTGGCTCGGGCGCCTGGGGCTGGGGCTCTGCCTACGGCAACCAGGGCGGCTGATCCGCGAAAGCAAGGCCAAAGGCGCGGCAGGGTAGCGCGCCTTTGAACACCGGGAACGGGATTGAACCCCCGTTCCCGGATCCTTTGACAGTTTCCGATCGGCGCGCTTTCAACGAAAGCGCCATTTGTATCTAATCGAGGACGAACATGCGAACGCTTCTGAGTGTGATAACAGCGCTGTTTCTGGCCCTCCCGGCCATGGCACAGGACACTGCACCCGCACCTGACCGGTCCGCCACCGGCGGCGCGACAACGCTCGAAGACATCCTGGCCCGCCAGCGCGGAGAAGAAGTCGACCTGACCTATCGCCGCGAGAACGTGGGCGACCCGGACAATGCGGCGGGGATCGCCTCGCAGCTTGGCACCCTTGGTGGCGCGTCTGACCCCGAATTGTGGCGCGCGCTGCGGTTTGGATCGGCCGACATCACCGTGTCGTCCGGGGGCGAGGTTGCCTCTGTCCTGATCCAGGACGGCGGCATGGGCTGGCTGGAGTTTCGCAAGGGGCCGCTGGCCACTTATGGCGGCTATCTGCTGTTGGGCACAATCGCGCTGCTGATCGTGTTCTTTGTCCTGCGCGGACGGATCAAGCTGGATTACGAAAAGACCGGGCGCACGGTGACCCGGTTCAAGACGTTCGAGCGGGCCTCGCATTGGCTGCTGGCGGGGTCGTTCATCCTGCTCGGAATCACCGGGCTTTTGACCTTGTTCGGACGCATGTTCATCGCCCCCTACATTTCGAAAGAGTTCAATGCCACGCTGCTGATGGCCTCCAAGTTCATCCACAACAACGTGGCCTGGGCGTTCATCGTGGCGCTGATCGCGGTGTTCTTCCTGTGGGTCTGGCACAACATTCCGAACCGCACCGACATCACCTGGTTTGCCCAGGCGGGGGGGATCGTAGGCTCGAAACACCCGCCGGCCAAGAAGTTCAACGGGGGGCAGAAGATCATCTTCTGGAGCGTTATTCTGCTGGGCGGTTCGATCTCGGTCTCTGGCGTGTCGCTGCTGTTTCCCTTCGAATTGCCGATGTTCATGAAGACCTTCGACCTGATGCGCTCGGTGGGCATTGACTCGCTCCCGTTCTACGGGCCGTTGCCCATCGGCCTCGCCCCGCATGAGGAGATGCAATACGCCCAAGCCTGGCATGCCATCGTCGCCTTTGTCCTGATGGCGATCATCATTGCTCATATCTATATCGGGTCGGTCGGCATGGAAGGCGCCTATGACGCCATGGGATCGGGCGAGGTGGACGAGGCCTGGGCCCGTCAGCACCATTCGCTGTGGCTCGAAGAACTGGAGGCAAAAGGCAAGGCTGCGCCCAAAGATGCGACACCTGCTGAGTAGTCTGGCGCTGTGTCTGGCGTTGCCGGCCATGGCGCAGCAGTTCAACACCTACAAGGGCCATGGCGGGCCGGTCATGGGGTTGATTGTCACGATGGATGGCGCTTTGGCCTCGGCCAGTTTCGACAATTCCGTCGGCGTCTGGGACGGGCAGGACCCAAGCTGGCTGGAAGGCCATGACGCCGCCGTGACCGCAATCGCGCAGGGTGTGGATGGAACGTTGATCTCCGGCGGCGATGACTTTGCCGTCTGGTATTGGGGCGAGCCCGCGCGCAAGATTGGCCAGCACAAGGGCAAGGTCACCTCGCTGGCCGCCTCGCCGGATGGCAGGCGGGTTGCCAGCGGGTCCTGGGACGGGGAAATCGTGCTGTGGCCGCTGGCCGAAGGAGAGCCGATAACGCTGCCCTATGCCGGGGCAGGGGTGAATGCGGTGGCCTATTCGCCCGATGGCAGCGTGCTGTTTGCGGCCACCTCCAAAGGGGTCCTGCTGCGCTATGACATGCAGACACTGGACACGCCGCGCCCTGTGGCGCGGCATGGCTTCGGGATCAACCGGTTGCATGTCGGGGACGGCTGGGTGGCCTATGGCGCGGTTGATGGCGGCACCCGGGTGATCGACGCCGACAGCGGCGACCAGATCGCCGACTTTACGCTGGATCGGCGGCCGATCCTTGCCATGGCGCATCACGCTTCCACGGGGCAACTGGCGATCGGAGACGGCGAAGGCCACATCATGATGGTGGACACCGACAGCTGGCGGATCAGCCGCGATTTTCGCGCCATGCGGGCGGGGCCGGTCTGGGCGCTGGCCTTTTCGCGGGATGGCACGATCATCCATGCGGGTGGCATCGACGATGTGATCTATGCCTGGCCTGTGGCCCTGCTCGACACCTATGACCCGGCGGGCGGCGGGCAGCGCAGTTTCTTGCGGGACGCCGCGACCATGAGCAATGGCGAACGGCAGTTCATGCGCAAATGCTCGATCTGCCACAGCCTGGACGCGGGGCCGTCGCGCAAGGCGGGGCCGACCCTGCACGGGGTCTTTGGCCGCCGGGCCGGAACATTGCCGGGCTATCGCTTCTCGCCCATTCTGGACGGGTCGGCGATTGTCTGGGACGAAACGACGATCGATGCCCTGTTTGATCAGGGCCCGGATCACTATATCCCAGGCTCGAAGATGCCGATGCAGGTGATCGCGCAGCCCCAGGATCGGGCCGACCTGATCGCATTTCTGCGCAGGGCCACCAATAAGGAGTGAACCATGAAAGCCATGCTTCTGGGCTTTGCCGCAATGATCGTGATCTCGGTCGGGTCGTATTACGTGCTGCAAGAGATCGGGTTCTCTGTCGCGGCCCGCAATTCGGGTGATGCGGTCAGGCTGGACTAGGTGATGAAGGATGCGGCCCGGGCCACGCCCGACATGTACGGCACATCGCTTGCCGGCGCCTCGATTCTGGTGATCGATGACGAGGTGGGCATGCGCCACTTCCTCACCAAGACATTCGAGTCGCGGGTCAAGCGGGTGGATGCCGTCGGATCGCCGGCGCGCGCGTCCAAGGCGCTGGACGAGGCGCAATACGATCTGGTGATTATCGACAACCTGATGCCCGGCGGCACGGGTCTTGACTGGCTGAGCGAACAGCAGCGCAAGGGCTTTTTTGCCGATGTGATCATGATAACCGCCTATGCGGATCTGGAAACCGCCATTGCCGCCTTGCGCGCGGGGGTCAGCGATTTTGTCCTCAAACCCTTCCGCGCCAACCAGATCCTAAGCGCTGTGGCCCGCACCCTGGACCGCAAATACCTGCAACGGGACAACACCTTGCTGCGCCGCGAACTGTCGGCTGGCGCACAGCGGGGCAAGCTATTGGGCACCTCCGCCCCGATGGAAACGGTGCGCGCCATGCTCAACCGTCTTGCCCCCTTGCCGACGCCGGTGCTGTTCACCGGGGCCAGTGGCACGGGCAAGGAACTGGCTGCCCGGCATTTGCACGACGCCTCCAACCGGGCCGAGGCCCCCTTTGTGCCGATCAATTGCGCGACCCTGCAACCCGACCGCTTTGCCGAGGAACTCTTTGGCTCGGTCGAGGGAGAGGACCATCTGAAACCCGGTTTGCTGCTGCTGGCCGATGGCGGGACCCTGTTCCTGGACGAGGTCGCGCAGATGCCCGAAACGGTGCAGGCGGCCTTGTTGCGGGTGCTGGAGGATAAGAAGGTGCGCCCCGTGGGGGCCGAGCGTGAGATCCCGCTGAACCTGCGGTTTCTGTTCGCCACCAATGACGACATCGAGGCGGCGGTGGCGGCGGGACGGTTCCGCGAGGACCTTTATCACCGCATTCACGTGGTCAAGATCGACATGCCCCCTCTGCGCGACCGGATGGAGGATATCGTCGAGCTGGCGGCGTATTTCATGGCGTTGTTTTCGGAAAGCCTTGGCATGCCCTCGCTGGAGCTGGACGCCGAGACGCTGCTGAAACTGCGCCGCTATGACTGGCCCGGCAATGTGCGCGAGCTGCGCAATCTGATCGAGCGGTCGGTGATCCTGGGCGCCTTCCCAGATGCGTTTTCGGGCGATGGCGGTGTAACGGGCGCCCAGGCCATCGAGAATCTCGATCTGGTGACTCAGCGCCATATTCTTCGCATGCTGGACCGCTGTGACGGCAACCGCGCCGAAGCCGCGCGCCGCCTGGGCGTGTCGCGGAAAACCATCGACCGCAAACTGGCGGTCTGGTCAGAATAGCGGCCGAGACGGGGCTTTGTGCCGCGAGGCTGTATGACTCTCCGCCACGTATCCAAGAGATGCCGAATGTCGCCGCTCACAGCGGGCTGCGCGTACCGGGGCGATCGGGCCAAGTCTTCGAAGACGACCCGGACATGGAGCCCGGACAAGGGTCTTGAGGTGCCGACAGCGGCACCGGGCAACCGTGCTGCGGAGAAAAACTCGCCCGCGCCATGACCGTCATCGAAACGGCCAAAATGAACAATCTCGATTCCCAAGCCTACCTCACTGACATCTTCACCCGCACCCACGACCACCCTAACAAACAGCTCCACCAGCTCCTCCCCTGGAACTGGCAGCCTTTGGTGCAAAACCCTGTGATCAAAGCCGCCTAAAACCACGAGGCGGCCTAAACCGGGCCGTTACTCTTCAAGAGCGCCGCTGAGCCGCGGATCGGAAGCGGTTTCTTGCGGGGTATGGCAGAGGCGATCGTCATATAGAGGCGTCCGCGTCGCTGTCGCCGGCTGTCTCTCTGCGCTGGCATCGGGTGCGATCATGCAAAGATCCGCGCGAGCCACCCGTGCGTTCTTCGCCGCTGCCGCCACCCCGGCTGTTCAGTTGGCGCCGATCACCAGCGTGTAGGGATCGGGAGAGCGGGCGTCCGACGATCCGTCGCGAACCTCCAGCACATAGCGTCCCGGACCCGGCAGTTCGATATCCTTGGCGAAGGTCGCGCCGTGATCCGGCGCGCCGTGCCAGCCGACCACCTGGGAGCCGCCCGTGTCCAGCACCCGAAACGCCATGTTCAGGTTCGCCGGCGCCCGGGTGAAGGCCACCCGCACCGCGTTGCCCGGCGCCGAGAAACTGTAATGATCGCGGTCGCCGCGCGGCAGGATGGCTCCTTGCACCGGCGCGTCGGTCGCCACCGGCGTCGAGGCGTCCGGTGCGTCGTTCGGCTCGACCGCGCTGTCGACCACGCCTTTGAGTTCGGTGGCGAAGACATATTGCTCGACCGAACGCGCGTCCGACGCGCCGTCGCGGATCTCCAGCACATACTCCCCCGGCTCCACCAGATCGACCCAGAAGGCGCCGGTCTTACCGGCGCCGTCTACGCCCTGCCAGCCCCAGACCTGGCCCCCATCGGTGTCCTTGATGCGGAACGCCATGTTCAGATTGGCCGGCGAGGTGGAGAAATCGACGGTCAACTCGCCCCGCGCCGGGATGTCCAGCAAGTAGTGGTCGAAATCGCCGCGCGGCAGGATCGACGCTGCAACCCGCTCGCCGACATCGATGCGCGTGGCGGCGGTGTGGTTGTCATTGGGCTCGGCGCGGTCCGGCGTTGCCACGAAACTCGCCGACAGGCTGTAGGGCTCGGGCGAACGGGCGTCGCTGGAACCGTCGCGCACCTCGATTACGTAGTCGCCTGGCGTCTTCAGGTCGACCCAGGCGCGGAACGGCTCGCCGGTGTCGGTGGCGCTCTGCCAGCCCCAAACCTGCCTGCCGTCCATGTCCTTGATGCGGAACGCCATGTTCAGGTTCGCGGGCGACACGGGAAAATCGACCGTCAATTCGCCCTGATGCGGCGCGGTGACCCGAAAATGATCGAAGTCGCCGCGAGGCAGGATATTGGACTGCTGCACCACATCGAACGCCAGCGGCGTGGCGGTGGTGTGGCGGTCGTTGGGTTCCGCCGGATCGGCGGTCGGACGGAACGAGATTACCATGCCGTAGGGATCGGGCGACCGCGCGTCGCTGGAGCCGTCGCGCACCTCGATCACGTAGGTGCCCGGCGACTTGAGGTCGGCCCAGGCGTGAAAGGTCTCACCCGAATTCGCGGCTCCCTGCCAGCCCCAAACCTGGCCGCCGTTCTCGTCCTTGATGCGGTACGCCATGTTCAGTTCGGCCGGCGACTCGTTGAAGAAGACCGTCAATTCGCCCTGCTGGGTGATCTCGACAAGGTAGTGATCGAAATCCCCGCGCGGCAGGATGTTGGCCCAGACCTGTGCGCCGAAATGGACCGGCGTCGCGGCCGTGTAATGGTCGTTCGGTTCGCCGCCGTCGAACGCCGGGTTCAGCGAGGCCACCATCTCGTAGGGTTGGGCGGACCGCGCGTCGCTGGAGCCGTCGCGCACCTCGATTATGTAGGTGCCCGGCGCAGGCAGATCGGCGATGGCGGTAAAGGTCTCGCCCGTGGCGCTGGCGCTCTGCCAGCCCCATACTTGGCCGCCATCGGCATTCTTGATGCGGAACGCCATATTCAGTTCCGGTGGCACATGGGTGAATTGCAGCGTCAGTTGCCCCATGCGATCCGCCACGACCCGGTAGTGATCGAAATCCCCACGCGGCAGGATGTTGGCCCGCGTCGCGGCATTCCACGCCAGCGGCGTCGCCGTGTCGTAGGTGTCGTTGGGCTCGGCGCTATCGGCGGTAGGGATGAAGCTGGTGATCATCGTGTAGGGCTGCGGCGATCCTGCGTTGCTGGACCCATCGCGCACCTCGATCACGTAGTCGCCCGGCACCTTCAGATCGACCGAGGCCGAAAAGGGCGTTCCTGTCGCCCCAGCGCCCTGCCAGCCCCAGACCTGAGCCCCGGCCGCATCCTTGACGCGGAAGGCAATGTCGATCCCCGGCGGAACCGCGGGGAATTCGACAGTCAATTCGCCCTGATGTGCCAGCGAAACGGCGTAGTGGTCGAAATCTCCACGGGGGTCTATGGTGCCGCTGACTGTGGTGCCCACGATGACCGGCGTGGCGGTGTCATGGGTGTTGTTTGGTTCGGTCTCGCCGGCGCCGTTACCCACATTCCGGATCGGCGGCGGCGAGGGCGGCGCCGGCACCACCGGCGCCCCGACCACGGTCGGCGGGCTGTCCTGCGGCGTCAGCTGTCCCGGCACGCTGGGCACGCCCGGAACCGGGCCGATGCCCACGATGCCGCCATCCGGACCGTCCGGACCATCGGACGGGTCCAACTCATTGCCCTCGCCGTCCGCGGTGACCTCGGATTCCAGCGGGCATTCGAAGGTGAAGCTCCACTGCGTGCCTGTGCTGCCCGCGCAATTCGGCACCACCTTCACGGTGGCGACACGAGCGCCGGCGGGCACGTCGAATTCGAAGGTGCCAGTGCCGCTGACGCAGCCGGTGGTCTTGCTGACGCCACCGACGGTGACGTCCATCTGGTCCTTGACCGTCAGCATCGACCAGGTAAAACCCGCCTTGCCGACGAAGCCGCCCAGGTCGACCTCGACCCCGCCGCCCTCGTCGCCGCCCGATTGCACGGCCGAATTGCATTCTGCGATCGGCTCGCCCTCTTCGACGGTGGCAATCAAGCGGTACTTGGGCAGCGGCACGTAGATGTCCGATTCCGCTTCGAAATAGAACTCGATGATGTCCTCTCCGCCGACTTCCGCGTCTTGGCGGACTGAGAATTCGACGGTTATCTCGACCTCCTCCTGCGGTTCGAGGTCGATGTCCGCCGGCTCTATGCGGTCGAGCGTTAGGTATTTCAGCGGCAGTTCGGGGCGCAGGTTAAGCCCCTTGACCGGGAACGCGGTGGTGTTCTTTATGCGAAAAACCACAGCGTTGCCCTCGGTTCCGGCCTCGAAACTTTCGCGCATCTCGACGAAGTCCATCTCTGGCAACTCCAGCGGCGGCGGCAGCGGCGCCACCGCTCCGACGAAATCCAAGACCACGTCGAACCGCGCCGCGCGGACGTGAGAGCCCATTCCGACGAACAACGTCACCGCCTCGCCCGAGCCGACCGGCGCGTCGCTGCGAATATCGAAGGTCACCACGAAATCCTGGATCGCGCCAGGTGCCACGGCTGCGACGGGCGGCGCAATATCGGTGATCGCCACGTATTGCAGCGGCAGTTGTGGCCGCGCTGAGACCTCGGGCGCGGCAAGTTCACTCAGGTTCTGCACCCGCAAGAGCACCCGGTTGCCGGTCGAGCCGGGCACGAAATTGCCGCGCAGGCGAAAGACGTCTATCCCCTCTTGGGGCTGCGCCGGGGCCGGCCAGATCAGCAAAAGGACCATCGCCGCAAGGCGCAGAAGGCGGTCTGCGTTCATGGCCGGTCCCCTGCAATGATCTCGGCCAGAAGCGCGGCGAAATAGGGATCGCAGCTTTGCCGATAGGATTCCAAAACGTTGTCGAGCGCCGCCAACCCGAGGTTGTCCTTGATGTGTCGCAGTGGTTCCAGCCCGAAAAAGCCCCAGCGAAAGAACGTGTCGCTTGGGTTGTCGGATTCGATGACCATCCAGACCACGACCGGGTTCTCGATGGTATCCAACTTCGCTTCAACGGGAGCTCCCGCGATTGCCCGGCTGCACTTGTTCGTCGTCGCCAGCGCATCGCCGTCGACCAGTGCGTCGGGGTTCAGAATGTCGCCCTCGCCCTTGTCGGCGACGACATGGACCCGGATCGTGTGGCCCGGCGACAGGTAATCGCCTCCGGGCGCGGCATCGGGCACGGTGGCGCCCGTCTCGGGCTCGACCAGTGGATCGAGCGGCGGGTTCCACTGTCCGCCCCAACGCCAGTGAAGATGCGTGCAATCGAAGGCGAAGGACCGGCAACCCGGCACGACGACGGTGCGGCGGCCGGGCTTGGGATACACGGGGTGGATGTTGTCGAAATCGGCCTCGGCACCACCGACCAGCCCGTCGAACGAGGTTTCGGCCTGCACGATAGGATGCAGGCCGGCCCCCGACCATGCGCCTTGCAGCGTCCAGTTCGGATCTTTGACCAGCACCAGCGCTGCCTGGCCATAGTCGATCCGATAATGCGCCCGGACAGAGGTCAGGATCGCCGACTGCGCTTCTTCGGGCTCCTCCGGGATCCAAGAGTATTCCAGAACCGGCACCCAGCGCGCGCAATCGCGCGAAAAGGCACTTTCGCCGACGCCCGGCCTCCCCGCGCAGGGCTGATCCAAAACGCCGTATTTCGTGCGGTATTCAACGCGGAAAACGCCGCGAATATCGCGTTCGCGGAACGTGCGTTCATAAGCGAAGGTGAACACTTGGTTCTGGGCGTCCCAGGCGCTGGCGACGATACGGTCGTCGCCGCCGCAAAATCGAACATAGCGTGTCGTCTGGTCACGGGTCGTCTCGAATTTCAGTTCAAGGAATGCGACGTGGAACGAGCGCAGAAAATGCTCCCCTTCCGCGGTGATATCGCGGTAAATCAGCCCACGGTGGTGTTCGATGGCCATGCGGTGGCGCCACGGGCCAAAGCCGCTCTCGCCGGCTTGCGGGAGCGGGTCGACCGCTGGGTTGACGCAGGTGTCCGGGATCGGCGTGAACTCGGCGGTTGCAGGTGTCGTTGCCGCCGCACTCATCGCTATCGCCAGCGCCGCCGCCAGAAAAATGTGTAACCTGGTCATCTGCCGATTCCCTTGATTGCCGCGTTCACTCGTCTTCTTGCGGCGCCCCCTTGATCACCTTCGTCGGCGCCACTGCCAGCCCGACGCCACAGCCGCAGGTTGAGGCGTGCGGCAACAGCCGGTCCAGCGCAGTTTCGCGCAGTGCCGCCATCTGGGTGCGGATCTTCAATTCTTCCGACATGGTCTGGTAGTTATCGAGCGCGCCGTAGCCCGCGTTGGTCAGGATCGCCACTGCCTGCCCCAGCCCGCCGCTGCCGATGGCGAAGAATCCGAACAATACGTTGATCACCGTGCCCTCGAGGAACGACAGCGCCACGCCCCGGTCGAGCGCGGCGATCTGCGCGCGTTCCAGCGTTTCGAGATCCACCAGAAGTCCGCGCAGATAGGCTGAATAGCGCGCTGGGTTCTTGCCTTCCATTGCGCGCAGCTTGGCGAGTTCGGTGTTCAGCATCGCCGTCGACTGCGGCCCGGAAAGGATGTTGAGAATGGTCGAGTCTGGCGGCACCAGCTTGATCGACAACAGGTAACCCAAAAGCGTGTGATACTCGCCATTGGCGCCGAACACTGCCTGGATCGCCGACGGCGCCTCGTGGCTCCGCGTGTCCAGCACGCAGGCGCATCCATGCGCGGCCACATCCATGACCATCTGCGTGCGCAAAAGGTCCAAAAGCTTCTCGGGCGAGGCGCTATTGGCTGCCACCGCCTGGCTTATGCCCGCCGAGATCGCCGATTCCGACACCAGGTCGCGCAGGTCGCCGTCGCTGATGCCGTGCGCGATCCGCCCGGTCAGCCCGTTGCCCAGAAGCCCCTGATAACGCGCTGCGAGGTCCAGAAAATCGCTTCGGGTCAGCACCGTACGCTCGGTCGCCTGTTTCAGATAGGCCGAGTCAAGCGCCTCGATCCCCGCCCGCTTTCCCGGCAGCACATGTTTGATGCCGGCGCCGATGGTCGCCGCCGACAGATCCACCAGGATCGCCTTCGGGATCGAGCCGAGCGCCAGGCTCAGCCGGTCGTTTTCCAACGTCAAGATCTGCAGCCGCGCAAGATCGCGGGCGAAGCCCTCGGCATAGCGGAAATGTGCCTGGCCGCGCAGGCGTCCGATATGGCCGAGTTCGCTGTCCACCGCATCCCGATAGATCTGGGGTTTGGCCAGATTGAAGATGTTGAAGTCGAACAGGCCGCGGTTGTCGAACTCGATCATCGAGGCAATGATCCAGCCCAAGCTGGTGCGATAGCGGCCGCGCGGCACGGTCATCAAGGGATGCGAGGGGCTGACATATTGCCCGGGCGGTTTCACCTCGGCGGCGCCACCGCCGGTGGATGCAAGAAAAATGGCCGTGAAAAGTAGAACCTTGCGAAAAGCACGCCGTACCATTCCGAACCCCTCCGAATGCAATTCTACAACGGTGGAGCGATTCTGAGTAGCCCTTAGATGCGGGGCAGGGCGGTCGACGCCGTCCGGTGCCCGCACGGACCGGCCCAAGCTGCAGACGGCGCTTGAGTATGTCCGTGCCGGTGACACGCTGGTCGTGTGGAAACTCGACCGCCTGTCGCGGTCGCTGAAGCAGCTGATCCTGACGGTTGAAGCACTGGACGAACGGAGAATTCGATTTCGGTCGCCGACGGAGGCGATCGACACCACCGCCACCAGCGGTAGCGGCCTCGTCTTTCAGATCTTTGCGTCATTGCCCGAGTTTGCGCGTTCGATCATTCGCGAGCGTACCCGCGCCGGGCTGGACGCTCCCATTGCCCGAGGCCGCAAGGGGGGCAGGTCAGGGCCGCGCCACGGCAGGTAAATGCCGTCGCTATGTTCTCTATCGCTGCGCGTTTCCAAGTCTCGATTTGGGTGGGATGCACGCCGTACTTCTTGGACAGTTCCGCCAGCGTTCATCCGGCTTTCGCCGCCCCACCGGGGCGACGGTCCCTCTTCACTCTCCTCGCGGATCGCTTCAAGCGCGACCTTGGCCTTGAACTCAGGTGAATGATTCTTTCGTTTCTTCATTCTGGATCACTTCTTTCATCATGCGATCCACCTTAACGACTGGCCCGAATTTCCGCGACCACCTCTTTCTTGTCAGGTCCAGGTGTCAAAACCTGTCTTGGGCGGTGGTGCGGCAAGGTCAGCGATGGGTGCAAAATCTCCTCGGCAGCTATCGGGTGCCATGCGCATTCAATGCATCATGGATACAGTCCCGCAGATCCTGGCCGGTGCGCGCAAAGCCCAGCAGACGGGCTGTCGCGGTGATCAGCTCGTCGGCGTCCATCTCGCCGCTTTCGGCGACGACTTGCGACGCGGCGGTCGCGATCTCGGTCGGTGGCAGCATGTCGGCCTTTGTGACGGGCGTGGTTTCCGCAGACCGGTCGCGCACGGGCGGCGCCGCGCGTTGGGCCTTTGTCATGGCAAAGTCGCCCTCGGTGATGATCCTGCCGGACCGCGCCGTCAGGGCCAGCGCTTTGTCCGACGCCTCGCGGATGCGGCGGCCGGTGCGCGTCTTGCCGAACCCTTCGGAAACGCGGCGCGCGATTAGATCGCGGTGGATCGGGCCCTCGGCCTCGACGATGCTGACAACGAGGTCGCCGAGCATCGCGGGCGGCGCCTCGTGCGGTTCGGTCTTTGCAGAGACGCGGATGGCGGCCGCGACATAAGGCGGGGCTGTCAGGTCGGGTGGCGGGGGCAGGATGGGCT
>CAYGRI010000127.1:0-13319 GCA_964352155.1 uncultured Maritimibacter sp.
GTTCCGGCGCGGCGATCTCGACCCCGAAATGCTCCGCCAGCTTTTGCAACCCGCCGTTGAAGCCTTGGCTGACGTTACGGATCTTCCACTGGCCATTGCGGCGGTACAATTCGCACAGGATCAGCGCGGCTTCCTGGCGCCCGGCCGTTTCAACCTTGATGCTGACCCCCGACGACAGCGAGATCGCAAGATCCGACAGCGCGCCAAAGCTTTTCCCGGCATCGACCGTCGCGGTGACCACGATCTTTTCGATCTGCGCCTCTGCCTTGTCGAGGTTCACCTGAAACGTCGCGCGGCCCGGCTGGCTGGTCAGCGCCAGGGTGCCGCCGCCGATCTGCGGCTGGTTGTAAAAGCACATGTCGCCATCGCCCCGCACCTTGCCATTGGCGGCCAGTTGCAAGGCGGTGATGTCAATCTCTGCCCCGCCCGGCAGGACAACCTCCAGCGAGAACTGCGAGGCGCTCAACGGGGCGTTCGCGCCCATGACAAGGTCGGTCATTCTGCTCTTCTCCGCAATCCGGGGGGCGGGCGGCGTGCAGGCCCATCCGGCACGCCGCATTGGTAGGGGATCAGCCGATGTTCACACCGTGGCTGGCAGCGAGCGGCCCAAGACCGCCTTCGAACCCTGCGCCGATGGCCTTGAACTTCCACTCGTCATTGTGACGGTAGACTTCGCCAAAGATCATCGCCGTCTCGATCGAGTAATCCTCGGACAGATCGTAGCGGGCGATTTCCTTTTCGCCGTCGCCGTTTACAACGCGCATGAAGGCATTCGCGACCTGGCCAAAGTTCTGGCCACGTCCCGCGGCCTCGTGGATGGTCACGCCGAAGACCATCTTCTTGACGTCGGCCGCGACCTTGGACAGGTCGATCTTCACCTGCTCGTCATCGCCTTCGCCCTCGCCAGAGCGGTTGTCGCCCATATGCTCGACCGAGCCGTCGGCGCTGGTTTTGTTGTTGTAGAAGATGAAATCGGCGTCCGAGCGGACCTTGCCATTCTCGCCGCAGATGAACACCGAGGCGTCGAGGTCAAATTCCGTGCCGTCGGTGACGCGCGGATCCCAGCCCAGACCGACGACGATCTTCGTCAGCCCCGGGGCCTCTTTGCTCAGCGATACGTTGCCGCCTTTCGAAAGCGATACAGCCATGAATATTCTCCTGGTAGGTTTGTTATCGTTGTTTTTATCGGATCGGATCAGATGTTGATGCCGTACTGGGCGCACATCGCGCTGAGCCCGCCGGCATAGCCCTGACCCACCGCGCGGAATTTCCATTCCCCGCTGTTACGGTACAATTCGCCAAAGACCATCGCGGTTTCGGTCGAGTAATCCTCGGTCAGGTCATAGCGAACGACTTCGGTCGCGGTTTCGTCATTCACCACGCGGATGAAGGCGTTCGCCACCTGGCCGAAAGACTGGCGCCGGGCCTCTGCCTCGTGGATTGTGACGGTGACAGCGATCCGCTGCACATCGGCGGGCACCTTGCTGAGGTCGACCTTCAGCGATTCGTCGTCGCCGTCGCCTTCGCCCGTGCGGTTGTCGCCGGTATGGGACACCGACCCGCAGCCCGATTGCATCTGGTTGTAGAAGATGAAATCCGCGTCCGACCGCACCTTGCCGGACTCGGCCAGCAGGAAGGCCGAGGCGTCCAGGTCGAAATCCGCGCCGTCGGTGGCACGTTCATCCCAGCCCAGGCCGATCAGAACCTTGTTCAGGCCCGGATCGGTCTTGGTCAGAGAGATGTTTTGCCCTTTGGAAAGCGTGAGTGCCATGAAAGATCCTTTCTTGGTCTGTACGATTTGCTAGGGGAGCGGCACCGCCGCACCTGCGCCGCTGTATTGCAGCGCGATGAAGGCGATATAGGCCGCCGCCATCGCGATCCCGGCCGTCCGCCCGATTTGTTTGGCGAACAGCAGGAAGGCCGCAAAGACAAGCGTCACCGCGAGCACGATCGGCAGGTCAAGCGTTGCGAAACGGCCTTCGATCACCAGCGGTTTGGCAATGGCAGAAATCGCCATGACCGACAGAATGTTGAAGATGTTAGAGCCGACGATCCCGCCCACGATGATGTCCGAATGGCCCTTGCGCGCGGCGGCCACACAGGCGGTCAGTTCCGGCAGCGAGGTGCCGAAGGCGATCATCGTCATGCCGATCACCGCCTCGGGCACGCCCAGCGCAATGCCGCCGGCAACGGCGCCCTGCACCAGAATCTCGGACCCGATGAGCAGCGTGAGGATGCCGATCAACAGCATGATCGGCGCGGGGATCGGCCCGCTCGCCTCATGCTCGTCCACCTCGTCCACGTCGAGCTTCGAGGCTTTGTACTGGTAGAGGATGTAGCAGACGATGGCGATGACCATCCCGATCCCTGCCCAGCGCGGCAACAGCCCAAAGATCACCGCCGGGATGATGGCCGCCGTGGCGCCCAGCATCACCAGCGTGTCGACCCGGACCTCGTCCCGGTCGTAGACCACCGGTGCGATGATGGCGGCGACCGCCAGCACCATGATCACGTTGGCAATGTTGGACCCCATGACGTTGCCCACGGAAATCCCGGGAAAGCCCGACAGGTTGGCGTTGATCGATGTGAAAAGCTCTGGCGCCGAGGTGCCGAACGCGACGATGGTCGCCGCAATGAAGAGCTTTGAGAGGCCGGACCGTTCGGCAATGACAACCGCATTGTCAATCGTCCAGTCCCCCCCCTTCACAAGCAGGTAGATACCGAAAGCGATCGCACCAATCGCGATCACGGCAAGCTGGTAGCTGTCGAGTGAATGCATGTTATCCCCAGGAAGACCGCGTTGGCGGGTCGATTACAGGTCGAATTCCGCCGGATCGAGGCCAAGTTCCTTGGCAATCTCGGTCACAATCGCGCGCTCGTCGGCGTCGAAGTCTCCGTCGGCGGCCCCGATGGCGCAGACCACGCGGACCAGCAGCTTGCTTTGGTCTTCATTGCCCTTGATCTTGCCGATGGTCTTCAGCGCCGTGGCCTTGCCGATCGAGTGATCAAATTCGAAATCGCCGGTGACCTTCTGGAACACCTCGATCACCTGGCGCATGTCGAAGTGCTTCAGCTCTTCGGCGCGCTCCAGGAAGCCGGCCATTTTCTGCTTTTCCGACGCTTCGATGGTTCCATCCGCCGCGGCCACTAGGGCACAGCCGCTGACCACAGCTTCCATGAAGGTGCGGTTCTTGAACTTCGACACTTCCGCGGACAGCCCGGCACGGGCTTTTGCGGCATTTTCTTTCAACCAGTTCATCATGTCAGTTTCCTCCTTACAGGATTGAATAAGCCGAAGCGGTCATTTCGCGCCGCGTCGGAAACAGGGCACCCAATGGCACATTCGGTGGTGGAACGCCCTCGAAGCGGTCGCCGGTATGGCCCCGCGAGTGTCGGGAAATGGGACGTCGGGCATCACGCCCCCCGGCGCCTGGCCGCTGGCGGGCGCCCGTATGGCGCGTCCCAGCATGGCCAATGCCCGCATGACCCGTCTGGGGCAGCGGACCGCCTGCGCGATCCGCCGCAAGATGGTGCGAGGCGCCCCAGCGGCATGCGATGTTTGCCGCGGTGCCATGCAACCCCCCCACAGGCATTGCCTGCGTCTGTGTATCTGTCTGGCCGGCCGTAACCGAAATGCTCATTCCAAATGCACTCTGCTTCAAACAATGCCGCAAATAGGTATGTAGTAAAGTTGGCCATGCAAGTGGTCCATAGCAGGAAGATGCCCGGAATATCCGGTCGAACTGCGCCTTTTTCGCCGCATGACGCGGCCAGTCTGCGGGCATGTCAGTCCTGCGGGGCGGCATCGCGCATCTCTGGATCGCCCTGGATGCCAAAGATCCGCGCCCGCGCCAATGTGCGCTCTGCCCAGCCGCGATGGGTGGAGGGTTCGCACATCACATCCCCCATGCGAAAGACGGCCCTGGCCTCGGCGCACAGAATCGCATTCGCCTGTTCCAGATCGGCGGGCGTGACCCGCATCGCCGCCTCGATATGGGGCACCTGCGACGGATGGATCGCGGTCTTGGAGACGAATCCGGCCGCCACATCCCGTCGCACCTCGCGTTTCAGCGTCTCAATATCCTCGATGATGTCAAACACCGGCGCGGCGACGGGATAGCCGGCGGAAACCAGCATCGACGCGGCCATCGACAGGACCCAGCCCAGCGGCCCCTCCCACGAGGTGCTGCCACGCTCGCGTCGCAGGGCCAGGGCGCCCAGCAGATCGTTGCCGCCCAGCCGGATGGCAGAGATCAACTGACTGTCATAGGCGTTGAACGCATCGCGCACCGCGCCGATCCGCATCGGATCGAAGAACTCGGCGCTTTCCAGCGTAGGCATGATCCGAAGCCCGATGGCCTGCGCCAGTTCCAGCCAGTCCGCCGCCGTTTCCGGCCGGACCTTCGGGGCGACGAATCCCTCGAACCGGTGGATGTTGTCATACCCGGCCAGGTCCCGCGCCATGTTCAGCGAGCGTGGCCGGACAAAGACCCGCAATCCGGGGACAGGGCCATCGCCCGAGGGCAGGGCGCGCAAGGTGGCCAGCCCGCGCGCCACGTCATATTCGGCCAGCGCATCCTCCAGGCACAGCACGACGGAAGAGGCCGGGCAGGGCGCCTGCCCTGACAGGAAGGCCGGGACCTTGGGGTGAATGATCGGCATGTAAAGGGTGGCGCCCAGGGAATAGGCCTCGAACCGGGCGGTCATGGGCCGTGCTTCTCGATCAGGGTGATGGCGCGGTAGGGGCCGGTCCTGTCGGCGCTGACCTCCATCGGGATCGCGTCCTGACGGCACAGATGCACCAGTGCCTCCAGATCGGGATCGTCCTGCGAGCGCACAAAGACCTTGGCGGGACGCCGCCGCAACACCGCGCGGGTCGCCTCGGCAATGCCTGGCTTGATGCGGTTGAGGTTGGTCACCCCCTCCTCCCGCGCGATCCGGTCCACGCAGGCGGCCGCGGCCCGGCGCAAGGTGGCCCGCGTTTCGGCATCCGGCGTCGCGGCGGGGACAGAGCCTCGCACATCCCCGCTCAGCGCCGAGATCCGATCCACGAAGGGGCGGGACACATCGATATCGGCAAGGTGATCCACCGGGATGGCGCCATGAAAATCCCGCGGCCCGATCACATTTGCATTCAGGATCGACCGGCTGATCAACCCCGAGACATTGGCGCCAAGGATGCCGGAGGGGATCAGCCAATCCTCATGCGACCCCGACAGCGTGGCATGACCAGAGGGATCGGCCAGCACCACAAGTTCGGGCGCCGCGCCGCCGGAATACGCGGGCCAGGAGCGGGCCAGCTCGCCAGAGATAGCGCCCTTGCCGGTCCAGCCATCGACGAACAGGATCCCGCCCAGCGGGCGCGCAGCCAGCACATGGGCCATCGCGTTGCCGTCCAGCCCCTTGTCGCGGATGATCGAGACGCCGAAATGCTCGCTGTCGACCCCCTGCGCGACCAGTTCGCGCTGCAACAGCACGCCATAGGGCACACCCGCCCGCACCAGCGAGCACAGGGTGATCCGGGGATCCAGCGTGCCCTCTGCGATCCTCGCCACGAGATGCTTGGCAATGCCCACGATCTCTGCGGCGATGCGGGGGTCGCCCCGGCCACGCGCCGCCTCGAAGATCGCCAGATAGCGCGGGTCGGGGCGGCGCTCTTCCGAGATCATTTCGGAATAATGCGCGGTACCGGACTGGATCAGGCGCTCTTTCTCGGCCACGCCGGTCGGGCGCAATTGCACGGGTTTGAGCAGGAAGGTCACGTCCCGCGGATCGTAAGAGCCTGTGATCGTGGCGGGCGCGGTCAACGCTCTAGACCTCCGTCATCGTCTGGTGCAGCTGGGTGCCGGTCGGGACAACCACCATCTGGCAGGCGTTCATGAAGGGCAGATCCGTGAGGCTGTCGCCCATGCCCCAGATCGGCACCGCCGGATCCGTCCCGATTCGCGCGATCATATGCTCGACCGCCGCCCGCTTGGAGATGTCGCGCGGCGTGAAGGACAGATTGTTGCCGTTGCGATGGCGAGTGAATCCGGCGCCTGCGAGGGCGGTCAGCTTGCCCTCTATCCGGTCCAGCTCGGTCTCTGCGCCATTGGATTTGACGCAGAAATAGATCGGCAGGCCCTGTTCCTCGACGATCCAGTGCCGCAGTGCGCCGTCGGCGTTCCGGACCGCCACATGATCGTGCAAACGGTTCAGCTCCGCCCGCGCACTGGCAGAGATCTTTTGCGTGCGGCTGGCCCAATCGGGATCGACCTTTGCGTCTGGCGTCAGGATCACCGCGCCGTTCGAACAGATCCGGTAGTCGCGAAAGGCAATGGTGCAACGCGACAACGCTTCGGTCGAGCGCGCGGTGACGGGGATCAGGCGCGTGGTCCGGGTCAGCCAGTCCAACATCGTCTTCTGCGCCGGGGTCATGTAGGAATGGCTGCCGTTCAGCGCATGCGAGGCAAGAAGCCGGTCTTGCGGCGGTTCCGCCATTTTGCGCGCGGTCTGGAACAAAGTGTCGTCTAGGTCGGAAAAGACGATGGGGGTCACGGCCCGGTCCCTTCTGTCGCGGTCCCTTCTGTCGCGGTCCCTTCGGTCATGGCAAAGACGCGGCCCTGCCCGTCGACGATATGCCCTTTGCCCAAGGCGCGGCGCAGGGGGGCGGGAATGCCCCGGATGCCGGTTTCGGTGAACAGGACGATCCTGTCCCACTCCGCCGGGTCCACATTGTGCAGATACATGTCGATCCCGAGGCCGAAGTGATCGGGGAACACGATCTTGGTGGCGATCACCGGGCCGGGCAGAATCGGCGAGCGGGTGGTGGCGATGAACCGCGTCTCATTGCCCAAGCTGGCCACGGCCTCGGCGAACAGGAAGGGCTGCCACACATGCTCTCCGCTCCCGATGACGAGCACGCGGTCGGTGGCGGCGAAGGCGGGCAGATCGCCCCGCAGCTCGGCGCCGCGGGTCTGATCGGCGGAACCCAACCCAAGGCGCGGGCTGGCGAAAGGCTGATCGTCGGTGGCAACCCATTCCGGGCATTGCGCATTGGTCGCGGGCGGCAGGTCGGGGGGGCGGACTGCCTCATCCTGGCGCCAGCTCCAGCTTCCGTCCAGAAGGGAGACGGCCTGCACCTGGGCGCCGGGGAAGACGGGGCTGACGGCCGCGCTCGCGGCACCGTCCGACCAATCCGTGAGGGTCGTGAGGATCACCCGGCCATAGGACAGGCCGTGTGCGGCCAACCCTTCCGCCAACTCGCGAAAGGTGGTCCCGGTGGTCGTTTCGTCATCCACCAGCACCAGAGTCGCGTCGGCCCCGCTGTGCAGGACGCCGGGCCTTGGGTGCATAATCGTGTGATCGACGGCGTGGGAATGCGCTTCTGTTATCGCGAAGCAGGGGGTGCCACCGGACACTGGAAAGCGGGTCGTGGGCAGGTAGCCCATCGCCCGGTCCGGCAGCGCCTGGCGCAGGCAATCATACACCCCGGCGCCCAGCCCTACGGCGGTTTCGGCATATCCCATCACCTGCACCGGGCCCGCCAGCAGCAGCGGACGGACCTTGCCGGCCAGCCGCGCCAACGCATCGCGATGGGCCAGCGGACAGACAGGAAGATGCCGCCCCAGAACGGTCGAGACGAACAGGAAGGCCCGCTTTGGGTTCTGCCGTTCCGCAATACGGAACAACCCGTCGAGATCGGCGCGGGCGATGCGCAACTCCAGCACGCCGGTCGACAGGACATGCCTTTGGGGCGCGGTTTTCACCGCCCCGGCCTGCGTGCCCTGCTCCATCCCGTGCCCCGCGGCTTTCGCGTCAGTCTTTCGGCTTTGTCGAGGCCCCGTCGTTCAGGAAGTCGTCGATATCGGAGCGGCTGTTGGCAGCGGCGCTGGCACTGGCCGCGCGCGCGGCCTCTTCGCGGGCCTCCCGCTCTGCCGCCTGGGCGACCCTGCGGGCCTCGCGCCGGGCGCCGATGGACTTGACGCGGCGCCAGATGGCAAACACGCCGCCTGCCAGCAGAAGCAGCACAATCGCGTTGAACACAGGGATGTGGCGATAATCCGGCTCAACCTTCCAGACCTTCACCGCATTGGGGAACATCGACATGAACGGAATACGCCAGCCGTAATGCCGCACCGCGATCGTCGCCTGATCCGCGGCGGCGGCTTTGACCTGCGCCTGAAGATCGGCCGAATTGAACTTGCCGTACAGGAAGTTGTCCTGGTTGCGGTAGACACTGGGCCGGCCGTCCAGCGTTTCGGTCTGGATGAACGAGACGTCGATGGTCTGCTGGCCGCCGGACTCGCTGGGCGTTGTGTCGACGCGCTTGATCTCGGCGTCGATTGCGCGGACCACATCCACCTGCGGCAGCGCATAATGCAGTATCGCGGCAACGATCAGGGCGATCATGCCCAAAATGGTGTATTTGAAAATGCTCATGAAGACCTCGTTCTGTCTGGGCTTGCGGGGCTTTGGAAAATCCGGGCGTCAGGGCAGTCGTCTGGCAAAACGGGATGTGGCGACCGAAGCTCTGGCAAATGCGGTGTTGTCCGTCGGCGCTGGCATGTCGTCCTCTCTCCGGATCCCTCAAGGGGCTTGTAACTTGACCCAACATGGGGTGCCAAGAGCAGATCTCCAAGCCCGTGTGTTGTCCGATCCTGTCGCGGGTGTTCAGCCGGAGGGCGTCGCGCCTCTCGATCGCGCCGGAGAATGTCCGGCCCTGGGGCCGTGCTGCACTGCAACATAGCGCCGCAACATCGGTCCCGCCGTGTCTTTCGATTGGTCATCGCGGGGCTCCGGGGGTAGGCCAAAACGGCACGCAGCATTGCCTGGCCCAGCGGGGGCCCGGGCTTGGTATGGAAAAGTAGGAGACAGATTGTGTCGCGGGTCTTTATCACCGGTACGGCCGGGTTCATCGGGTTTCATCTGGCGCGTTTGCTGCTGGAGGAAGGCTTCGTCGTGCACGGGCTGGACGGGATGACGGATTACTATGACGTCCGTCTCAAGCAACGGCGCCACCAGATGCTGTTGCAATCCCCGGGTTTCACCGCCACCGAGAGCCTGCTGGAGGATGCCGCGACCCTGGACGCCGCCATCGACGCCTTTGCCCCGGATGTCATCGTGCATCTCGCCGCGCAGGCCGGTGTCCGCTATAGCCTGGAGAATCCGCGCGCCTATATCGACGCGAACATCGTTGGCACCTTCAACGTGATGGAGGCGGCGCGGCGGCTGGAGGTGAAGCATCTGCTGATGGCCTCGACCTCTTCTGTCTATGGCGCGAACACCGATATGCCCTTTTCGGAACGGACCAAGGCCGATCTTCAGTTGACGATCTACGCCGCCACCAAGAAGGCGAACGAGAGTATGGCGCATTCCTATGCGCATCTGTGGAACCTGCCCACGACGATGTTCCGTTTCTTTACCGTTTACGGTCCCTGGGGCCGGCCCGACCTCGCGCTGTACAAATTCGTCGATGCGATGCTGGAGGGGCGGCCCATCGACATCTACAACCACGGCGAGATGTACCGCGACTTCACCTATGTGGCGGATCTGGTGCGCGGGATCCGGCTGCTGATCGATGCCGTCCCCGAGCGCCCCGAAACGCCCGAGGCGATCCCGGAATGGGACAGCCTGTCGCCCGTGGCGCCCTACCGGGTGGTGAACATCGGCAATTCCGAAAAGGTCGGTCTGATGGATTTCATCGAGGCGATCGAGGCCAAGCTAGGCATCCCCGCGATCCGCAACTACATGCCGATGCAGGCGGGCGACGTGCCCGCGACCTGGGCGGATGCGGCCTTGCTGGCCAATCTCACCGGCTACCGGCCCTATACCGATGTGCGGGACGGGATCGGGCAATTCGTCGATTGGTACCGCGACTATTACGGCAAGTGACGGCAACGCTACGGTAAGTGACGGCAACGCTCCGTGACGGCGGCCGGTGCATAGGGTTGCCGTCCCTCATCAGCGCGTTGCCGAGGCGGGCGGAGCCTCTGGCCGCCGCCACGGCGCGTGGCTCTGGCGGGGCCGCCCGGTGCGTTTGTGGATGCCGATGCCGGACGGGGCGCGGGCCTCAGAAATCGCTGGCCAGCGTATGGGCCAGCAGTTCCAACCCGTCGCGCAGTTGATTGCGGCCGATCAGCCCGCCCAGACAGACCCGGATCGATTCGGACGGCGGGCCGGTGACCTGAAACGCGTCCGAAGGCATCAAGCCGATCCCGCTGCCCAGCATCCGGCCGATCACATCGGCGCGGGTCCGCGCCTCTGGCAGGTGCAGCCACAGGTTGAACGCATAGGGATCGGCGTCGAAGTCGACCTGCGCCAGCACCTCTGCCGCGATCTGTTGCCGCGCCAGTGTTTCCTCGCGCACAAACCGGCGAATGCTGTCGGCGGTGCCGTCCGCGATCCAGCGGGTCGCAAGCGCCATCGACAGCGGTGACGGCATCACGGAAATCGACTTCAGATGCTGCGCGAAATCCAGCGAGGCGCGGCTGTCGGGCGCGACGGTATAGGCCAGACGCAGCCCGGCGCCGATGCATTTGGCCAGCCCGCCGATATGCCACACCAGCTCTGGGGCCAGCGTCGCCAGCGGCGCCGGCGGGTTGGGCGGGATGAAGCCATAGGCGTCATCCTCGATCAGCGGCAGGCCGTGCTTCAGGACGACCGAGGCGATCTCTTGCCTGCGCGCCAGGGGGATGGTCTGCGTGGTGGGGTTGTTCAGCGTCGGATTCAGGTACAGCGCCCTCGGCCCGTGCGCCCGGATCGCGGCATCCAGCGCGTCCGGAAGGATCCCGTCGGCATCTACGGGCAGGCCGATCACATTCAGCCCCTGCCGGGCGGCCAAGGCGCGAAAGCCGGGGTAGGTCACGGCTTCGCACAGCAGGCAGTCGCCGGGCTGCGCCAGCCGCATCAGGATGGCCAGGATCGTCGGATGCGCCCCCGGGGTGACCGCTATCCGGTCAAGCGAGGGCACCATGCCCCGTAGCGACAGCCAGGACGACGCCGCCTCCTTGTCCACCTGCCCGCCGGTCGAGGATTGATAGCGCAAAAGGTCGATCAGGTTGGCCGACACGGTGTTCAGCCCCGCCTGCATCCGCGCCAGCAGGGCGGGGTCGTCCGGCTCTGGCGGCAGGTTCATCGTCAGGTCCGCATCGGCGCGGCGGCGGGGATCGCGCGGGTCCTCCGCGGGCGTCTGGGGCAGCACGAAGGTGCCGCGCCCCACATGGCTTTCCACAAGCCCCCGGCGGCGCGCCTCGGTATAACCGCGCGACACGGTGGTAAAGTCGATGCCCAATTGATCCGCCAGCAACCGCTGCGACGGCAGCCTGTCGCCAGTGGCCAGCCGCCCTGCCCCGATGTCGCGGGCAATCGCGTCTGCAAGCTGAAGATAGCGCGGCGCGCCGTTGCGCGGCATATCAGGGGTCCAATCAATCATGCTGAACCGATACAGCCGAGTCGCCTGGAATTGAAGTAGATTGTATGGAGGCGCCGATCATTTCTCAGCGCGTGTCTCCTGAATGCGCCCAGGCTTTGCGCGTGATGGGTCGGTTCTGCCGGAAAATGCATCGAAGCATCTGGAATATTGTATGGAAATTTGACTGCATACATTGTGCCGTTCCAAAGGGCGCCCCATCCTTGAGTCACAGTCAGCAGAATGACGCACGCCACATCCATTCCGGAGGAACCCATGCCCGCAGTCACAATGGAAAAGCACAAGGACGGCGACTTTTTCGTCGATTACGAGGACAAGGTCTTTGAAGACGTCAAGGCAGAGCCCGGCCAGAAGGCGCTGGTGACCTTCCACACGGTGGCCTTCGAGGGCTCTATCGGTCTGGTCAACATCCTCAACGCAATTCGGCTGAACCGGAAAGGGTTTGAGACATCGATCCTGCTGTACGGTCCCGGCGTGACCCTGGGCATCCAGCGTGGCTTTCCGACGCTGGGCGACGCGGCCTTTCCGGGCCATCAGAACTTTGCCGACAACCTCAAGAAGTTCATGGGCGAAGGCGGCAAGGTCTATGCCTGCCGGTTCGCCTTGCAGGCGTTGTATGGCCATGGCGAGCCGTCACTGCTGGACGGGATCATCCCGATCGCACCGCAGGATGTGCTGGACCTCAAGCTGATCCATGTCCGCGACAATGCCGTTATCGTCGACACCTGGACCGTCTGATGCCGCTGGCCGGGGCGCTGCGTCCCGGCCACCACGGAGATCTCGCATGACCGCCCCGATCCTCAAGTCCGCCGCCGTGCAGATCGCGCCCGACCTGGCGTCGCGCGCGGGCACCATGGCGAAAGTGCTGGACGCGATCGGCGAGGCGGCGCGGAACGGGGCAGAGATGATCGTCTTTCCCGAGACCTTCGTGCCGTTCTACCCCTATTTCTCCTTCGTCCTGCCGCCCGTGCAGCAGGGCAAACCGCATCTCCACCTTTATGAGCAGGCGGTGACGGTGCCCTCGGACGAAACGCGCGCCGTTGCCCAGGCCTGCGCGCGCCATGGGGTCGTTGTCGTGCTGGGGGTGACCGAACGCGACCACGGATCGTTATACAACGCGCAGTTGATCTTCGATGCCGACGGCACGCTGAAGCTCAAACGCCGCAAGATCACGCCGACCTATCACGAGCGGATGGTCTGGGGGCAGGGCGACGGCTCTGGTCTGCAGGTGGTCGCGACGCGCGTGGGGCGTGTCGGCGCGCTGGCTTGTTGGGAGCATTACAACCCGCTCGCCCGATATGCGCTGATGACCCAGCATGAAGAGATCCACGTGGCGCAATTCCCCGGCAGCCTGGTGGGCCCGATCTTTGCCGAGCAGATCGAGGTGACGATGCGCCATCACGCGCTGGAATCGGGCTGTTTCGTCGTTAATGCCACCGGCTGGCTGACCGAAGACCAGATCATCAGCGTGACCCCGGACGAAAGCCTGCAAAAGGGTCTGCGCGATGGCTGTATGACCTGCATGATCACGCCCGAGGGGCGCCATGTGGTGCCGCCGCTGACCGAGGGCGAGGGGATCCTATACGGCGATCTCGACATGGCGCTGGTGACCAAGCGCAAGCGGATGATGGATTCCGTGGGCCATTATGCCCGCCCCGAATTGCTGTCGCTGACCCACAATCCCGCGGCCGTGGCGCCGCGCCATATGACGCAGCCTGAAACCCCGTTCCAGCCGATCCCGTCGAAGGAGTAATCGCATGCAGACAGGTTCCGTGATCACCGATCTACAGACTCGCGGCATGCGGATGGTAGATCCCAGGGCGGGCGCTGACAGCCGCCGGGGCGGGGCGGGGCCGACGGATCACAAGGCGGTCACCATCGACGGGATGACGGTGATGGTCCCGGTGCA
>CAYGRI010000128.1:0-13309 GCA_964352155.1 uncultured Maritimibacter sp.
GTTTCGCCTCGGGCATGTTGGTCATGCCGATCACGTCGCAGCCCCAGACATCGCGGTACAGCTTCGATTCGGCCATCGAGGAAAACTGCGGCCCTTCCATCGCCAGATAGGTGCCGCCGTCGTGGACGGTGATGCCTTCGGCCCTTGCGGCCTCGACACAGGCGGCCCCAAGGCGCGGGCAGGTGGGATGCGCCACTGACACATGCGCCACGCAGCCGGTGCCGAAGAAGCTTTTCTCACGGGCGAAGGTGCGGTCGATGAACTGATCGACCACGACGAAATCGCCCGGCGCCATTTCCTCGCGGAACGATCCGCAGGCAGAAACAGAGATCACATCCGTCACGCCCAGCCGCTTGAGCGCATCGATATTGGCGCGGTAGGGGACCGTGGTGGGCGAGTGCACATGGCCGCGGCCATGGCGCGGCAGAAAGGCCATGGGAACGCCATCCAGCATCCCCGTCAGGATCTCGTCCGAAGGATCCCCCCAGGGGCTGTCCACCGGGGCCCAGGCCGCGTTTTCCAACCCTTCGATCTGATAGACGCCCGAACCGCCGATGATCCCGAGGAAGGTCTCTGCCATATGTCCGTCTCCGTGTTTTGCGGTGCAACTGTTAGCCTGTGGCGGCATGAATGCAATTGCAGATCCTTGTCGCACCGTAGCCTGCCCGTCAAAGGCGTTGCGCGCGGCGGTTAGGCCTGCGTGCGGTGGTCCGTGAACGCCGTGCCAGCGGGTGGCAGCGGGGCGGGGCGTGGTTTCGCAATGGGCAGGATCTCGCAAGTGTTTGGAATCTATAAGGAATTTCCGCCAAACCCGTCGCGGGCGCGCCAATGCGGCAGGCTAGTGCGACGCCAACCGGCATCCTGATCAATCCGGGGGCGTTGCGTGCCTTCCCTGATCTCCACCTTGGCCGCCCGCCCGCAAAGGGCGCCGCGGGCACAGGGAAACCCGCCCCGCGAATCGCGAGCCGCGACCATGGTATGCCAGCGGTTGGGCCAGCGCTTTGCCTCGCCGGTCAGGCGGTGTCGTCGGGCCGTTTCAGGCTGAAGAGTTCCGTGATCACGGAATAATCGCGATAGCCAAGCCGGGTCAGCGGTTTGAACCTTGTCACGTCGAACATTCCGTCGACGATGCAATCGTCGCGCATATGGACGCCCTTGACCTCGCCGATCACCAGGTGATTGACCCCGCCGCGCAGGGCTACGATCTCCACCACTTCGCATTCCAGACTGGCGGGCGCATGGGCCACGCGGGAACAGGCGATGGTGTCACATTCCGCCTTTTCGATGCCCACCTGCTGGAACTCGTCCACCTCCAGTGGGAAGGTCTGGGAGGTCGCGTTCATCACATCCTTCATCGCATATTCCACGATGTTGGCGCAGAACACGCCGGTTTCGCGGATATTGGCCACGCTGTCCTTGGTGTCGCCGCGGTCCTCCTTGGAATGGGTCGACGAGAACATCACCTGCGGCGGCACATAGGCCACGGCGTTGAAGAACGAATAGGGCGCCAGGTTATCGCGCCCGTCCGCGCTGCGGGTCGAGATCCAGCCGATGGGGCGGGGTGTGACGATGGCATTGAACGGGTTGTGGGGCAGGCCGTGGCCGTCTTCGGGGCGGTAGAACATGGGGCACTCCTCGCTTCGTTGCCCCTGACCTAGCCTGCGTGCTAGGGGCGTGCCAGTTGAAATGACGTCAGGGATGCGTCCGTTGTATCGCCTTAGCCAGGAACAGCCCGACGACTGGTGGGAGGTCGAGGCGCTTTATGACCTGTGTTTCGCGCCGGGGCGCGAGATGCTGTCGTCCTACCGGTTGCGTCAGGGGGTCGATCCGGTCGCCGCGCTGTGCCTTGTGGCCCGCGACCCTGACAACGCCGTGGCCGCCGCCATCCGCTATTGGCCCGTGCGTGTCGGGGCGGGCCGGGCGCTGCTGTTGGGGCCCATCGCGGTGCATCCGATTCACCAGGGCGAGGGGCTGGGGGCGCTGGTGATTGGCGACAGTCTGGACCGGGCCCGGCAGGCGGGCTGGCAGCGCGTGATGCTGGTGGGGGATGCCCCCTATTACGGCCGCTTCGGATTCCAGCGCCTGCATGGAGTTCAGATGCCGCCGCCCACCAACCCGGCGCGTGTGCTTGGCCTGTCGCTGGCCGATCATGACGCCTGGGCCGAGGTTAGCGGCCCGGTCCGCGCCGATCCCGGGCCATAAAACGGGCACATTGCCACCGTACCATCATCCCTTGGGTGAGTCGTACTGAGTGGGTGGTGCATTGAACAAAGTCTATAATTTCGACCTAGAGCTGCCGGAAACGGATTTTGTAACCGAAGCCGAAGACCTTTCGGGGATCTTGCGAGAATGGGATGCCTTGTGCGCGCGGGACAAGGAGGCGGGGCTGTTCCTGTCACCGCGCTGGCTGGCGCCTGTTCTTCGGGCGCGGCCGGGCCAGTGGATGCTGCTGACCGTGCGGGATGCCACCGGGCGGCTGGTGGGGCTGCTGCCGCTGTGGCGCCGCCGCGACCGGGAGCGCGACACAGAGGCGACGCGTACCGAGATCGATGCCGCAGGGCGCATGGTCTGGAGCGAGTATTGCGGTTTCATCTGCGATCCCGTCGCCGAGGGCGAGGCTCTGGACGCCATGGGCGCGGCGGTGCGCAAGCTCGACTGGGACGAATTCGCGCTGCCCTACGTGCTGCAAACCGAGCGGCTGGAGCGGTTCGCGGCGAACTTCGACCCGCAGTCGTTCATGGTGGGCTGGCCGCCCCTGATGCTCAACGGGGGCGCGGTGGATTCTCACAAGTCGCCGCAGCTGGCTTTGCCGGGCAGTTTCGACACGTTTCTGGACACCGCACTCAACAAGAACACCCGGGAAAAGCTGGTCCGGATGCAGCACAAGTTCCTCGACAGCGGGGATCTGCACGTCAAGGACGCCGCGAAGGGCGATGAGTTCGAGCCGGTGCTGGACCACGCCCTGACCCTGTGGCAGGGCCGTTGGCGCAGCGGTGAAACCCAGGTGACACGCTACCGGGCGCTGTTTCGCATGGCGCGGATCCAGGGCCTTCTGACGGTGCCCACCCTGTACGAGGGACCCCGGATGGTCGGCGCCCTGTTCAACATCGCGGATGCGCGCATGGGATATGAGCTGTTCAAACTGGCCGCCCGCGATCCAGAGCGGAACGATCTGCCGATTGGGCTGCTGTTGCACGGCCACGCGATCCGGACCGCGATTGCCCGGGGCCGGCTGATCTATGATTTCGGCCATGGCGACGATGCCTACAAATACGGCTTCGGGGCCGAGGACGCAGAGACGAAATCGTTGATCATCGCGCGCATAACCGGGCGTTGAGGGAGATTCGCGCGCATAACCGGGCGTTGAGGGAGATTCGCGTGCATCACAGGGCGTTAAGGGAATAGGGCTCGCCTGACTGCACATTGGCCGCGGGCGCCAAAAAGGCGCGGTGCTGACCGGACGCTACAGGTTCGAGCGTCGAGTCTGCGAACGACGGGGGCGGCACCGGTCACCTTTGACAGACGTTTGCCGGGCCGGGGGGCTTCAGGCGCGGGGCACCTGGGCCAGCCATTCCAGGATCGGCTGGCGCACCGACTGCCTTCCCTCGTCCCGGGCCTTGCAGATCACCTTATGCGCTTCGCCCAGATCCACCCGCCGCAGCAGGCTTTTGACCGGACCGATAGAGGCGGGCCGCATCGACAGCTTATTCAGCCCCATCGCCGCAAAACACAGCGCCTCGATCGGGCGGCCCGCATCCTCGCCGCAAAAGCTGACGGGGGTGCCTGTTTCATCGCAGCGCTGCACGATCTGTTCCACCAGGCTTAGAAAGCTCACGTTCAGCGTGTCATAGCGGCGCCGGACCCGTTCATTCTCGCGGTCGGCCGCAAAGAAGAACTGCTTGAGATCGTTGCCGCCAATCGAAATGAAATCGGCCATCTCGAAGAAGGCGCGGGGCGAAAAGGCGAGGCTGGGGGTTTCCAGCATCGTCCCGATCTCGACCGTCTCGGGCAGCTTGTGGCCCAGGGCATCCTCACGCTCAAGCTCGCGGTAGACATGGTCGCGGCCAAGCTTGAATTCCTCGAACTGGGCGACCATAGGGAACATGATCGTCAGCGGGCGGCCATTGGCGGCGCGGATCAGCGCCTGCAATTGCATCCGCATGATGCCGGGCTTGTCCAGACCAACGCGGATCGCCCGCCAGCCCAGCGCCGGATTGGGCTCGTCATTGGGCTTCATATAGGGCAGCACCTTGTCCGACCCGATGTCGAGCGTGCGAAACTGAACCCGGCGCCCCTTGGCGGCATCCAGCACCCGGGCATAGATCTGCGCCAGCTCGCCGCGCCGGGGCATCTTGTTGCGGATCAGGAATTGCAGCTCTGTCCGGAACAGGCCCACGCCTTCGGCCCCGGACCCTTCAAGCGAGGGCAGATCCGCCATGAGGCCCGCGTTCATGAATAGCTCAATGGTGCGCCCGTCCTTGGTCAGCGCCGGTTTGTCGCGCAGGGACACGTAGCGTTCCTGCGCCTGGGCCTTCATCGCGGTCTTGTCGCGAAACGCGCCGATGATCTGCTCTTCGGGCCGCAGATGGACCGCCGCAGCGTCACCATCCACAAGGATATGGTCGCCGTTCAACGCCTCTGCCGTGATGTTGCGGGCATGGATCACCAAGGGGATCGCCCAGGCGCGGGCGACGATGGCGGCGTGGCTGCCGACCGACCCGTCCTCCAGCACGATGGCCTTCAGCTTGCGGCCATAATCCAGCAATTCGGCCGGCCCGATGTTGCGCGCGATCAGTACCGGATCCTCGGGCATCTCGGCGCCAGTCTCGCTGCCCTGACCCGAGAGGATCCTGAGCAGCCGGTTCGACAGATCGTCCAGATCGTGGAACCGCTCGCGCAGATAGGGGTCGGGCACTTGCTGCATCCGCGCGCGGGCGCTGTTTTGCTCTTTCTCCACAGCCGCTTCGGCGGACAGGCCGCGCAGAATGTCCACTTCGATGCGCTTCATCCAGCTGCGGGAATTGGCGAACATCCGATAGGTTTCAAGAACGTCCCGCTGATCCTTTTCGCCGGGTTCGAGACGGTCGAACATCTCGTCCACGGTCAGCCTCAGCGAGTCGATTCCGGCATGAAGCCGCTCCAGCTCTGCCTCTGGATCATCCGCCACAGGGTTGGCGACGACGACGCGGGGTTCGTGTAGCCAGACGCGCCCCTCGGCGCTGCCTTCCTGCCCGCTGGAGCCATTGTAGACAACCGCTCGCTGATGCAGCGCCCGCAGCGCCGCCCCTTCGCCGATGAAGGCGCCCAGCTCTGCCATCTCGGCCAGCACCATCGCGACGACTTCCAGCGCATAGACCTCGTCATCGGAATAGCGGCGGGGGTCCTTGGACTGGACGACGAGCACGCCCAGCGTCTCTCCCAGCCGTTGGATCGGCAGGCCGAGAAAGGAAGTATACACCTCTTCGCCCGTTTCGGGCATGTAGCGGAAGCCCTTGGTGGCGGGCGCGTTTTCCGTGTTCAGCGGCGCCTTCGCCTTGGCGACCCGCCCCACCAGCCCTTCGCCGATGCGCATCCGGGTCTTGTGCACCGCCTCGGGGTTGAGACCCTGAGTCGCGCATAATTCCAACGTCTCGGAATCGCGGAAAAGGTAGATCGAGCACACATGCGTGCCCATGCTGTCGGCAATCAGATGCGTAATCCGGTTCAGCCGGGCCTGGCCTGCCCCCACTTCGGCAAGCGTATCGCGCAGCCGGCCAAGGAGCTTCCGGCTTTCTGTCTCGGTCCCATCGACCATGTTTCGCTCATGCGTCCCAAATTAAGCGCGTTTCCAGATCAGACACAGTCTAACCCTAGATTTTCGAATGCGAAACGCAGATTGTAGGTGGAAGGCGGTGGATACACTGTGAAAAGGATGGGCTTTCGGTACAGCTGTGTCGAAGCGCGGGACAGCGCGGCGGGACGGGTTGGAACTCTTGGGGCGGGACGAGATGTCGAGACGGGTTCTACTGGTGATTGGTCTTGTGGGCTTGCAGGCGATGGCTCTGGTTGTCGTGCTGGGCATCACCTACTGGGCGTCTCAGGATGTGTTGCTGCGCTATGCCGAGGGGCTGGCGGCCCGGATAGCCCGGGATGCCACCGCCTATACCGAGGAGTTTCTCGAACCGGCCAAGGATGCGGTGCAGTTGAGCAACCGGCTGAGCGAAGGCGCGGTTCTGGATCCAGAGGACCGGGCCCCGCTGGCGCGCTACTTCTTTGAGATCTTGAGCACGCAGGACAATTTCGCCGGGGTTTATTTTGGCGCCGAGAATGGCGATTTCCTGATGGTCAGCCGCGAAGAGGCCGGGGCCATGGGGCCGTTCCGCGTCAAACTGGTCGAGACTCAGCCGGTGCGGGATGTCCGGCTGTCCTGGTATACGTCGCAATACCGCCCCGTTGGCGACCGGTCAGAGCCTGAAGACAGTTTCGATCCCCGCAACCGCCCCTGGTATGTGGCCGCGCTGGACCGCGACGGGCTGGCCTGGACAGAGCCCTATATCTTCTTCACCTCGAAAAAGCCGGGGATCACCGTCGCGGTGCCGGTAGACGACCCCGCCAGCGGCGCGATCATCGGCGCGATGGGCGTGGACATTGGGATCGAGGCGCTTTCGGCCTTCCTCGATGGGCTGGACATCAGCCCCCGAGGCTCTGCCGCGATCGTGGCGGAAACGGGAGAAATCATCGCCCACAGCGAGGAAGCTCTGGTCGCTGTGACAGAGGATGGCGGCCGGGTGCGGTTTGCAACCTTGGATGAGGGTGAGGATCCGATCCTGGCCCGTGTCGCCTCGGCGGTGGAGGGCGGGTTGGGCGGTCTGTTCCCGGGAGAGATTCGCCTGGCGCGGTTCGACCTGGATGGCGAGGTCTGGCTGGCGGCGGTGCAGCGGCTTAGCCTTGACCGTTCGCCCTGGACGGTGGTGACCTATCTGCCCGAATCCGACATGCTGGCGCCCCTGTGGCGGGTGCGGAACACCGCCCTGATGGTGGCGCTCGCCGCGCTGTTGGCCACGGCGGCGCTGGGCCTGCTCTACGGTCGGATCGTAACGCGGCGCTAACGCGGGGCACGCGTCGCGTAAGTGACGCGCCGGGTTCGCAAAGCACGGGCCCGTTCGGTCCGGCAAGGGGCGTCGGCCTGACGCCAGACCCTCAGGCGGCCGGCGCGCGTTCCAGTCCGAAGGTGTCATGCAGGGCCTGCACTGCCAGTTCCATATACTTGCGGTCGATCAGGACAGAGATCTTGATCTCCGACGTGGTGATCACCTTGATGTTGATCCCCTCGGCGCTCAGCGCCCTGAACATCTGGGCGGCCACACCAGCATGGCTGCGCATCCCGATCCCCACCACAGAGACTTTGGCCACCGCCGTATCCGCCACCAGATCGTGAAAGTTGATATGGCCGTCTTCCTTGGCCCGCGTCATCGCGGCCTCCGCCCGTGCCACCTGATTGGTGGGGCAGGAAAAGGTCATGTCCGTCCGCCCTTCTTCGGAAATGTTCTGAACGATCATGTCCACATTCACCCCGGCATCGGCCAGCGGGCCAAAGATCGCGGCGGCGATCCCGGGGCGGTCGGCGACCGAGATCAGGGTCATCTTGGCTTCGTCCCGGCTAAAGGCGATGCCGGCCACAACATTGCTTTCCACGATATCCTCCTCGTCGCACACCAGTGTGCCGGCGGTTTCATCCATCTCGCCAAAGCTGGACAGGACGCGCAGCTTCACCTTGTAGCGCATCGCCAGCTCGACCGAGCGGGTCTGCAGCACCTTGGCCCCCAGCGAGGCCAGTTCGAGCATTTCCTCAAAGGCGATCCGGTCCAGCTTGCGTGCGCGGTCGCAGATCCGGGGATCGGTCGTATAGACCCCGTCGACATCGGTGTAGATGTCGCACCGCTCTGCCCCGAAGGCGGCGGCAAAGGCGACGGCGGTGGTATCACTGCCGCCCCGGCCCAGCGTGGTGATCCGGCCTTCGCGGCTGACGCCCTGAAAGCCCGCGACCACGGCCACCTTCATGCCCTCGCCGAACTTGGCCATGATATTATCCGGCGGGATCTCGACGATGCGGGCGGCGGCATGGGCGTCGGTGGTCTTCAGCGGCACCTGCCAGCCCTGCCAACTGCGCGCCGGCACGTCCATTTCCTGCAGGGTCAGCGCCATCAGCCCGGCGGTCACATTCTCTCCCGAGCTGACGACCGCGTCATATTCCCGCGCGTCGAACAGGGCCGAGGTCTCTTCGACAAAGCCCACCAGCTTGTTGGTTTCGCCCGCCATCGCAGAGACGATGACGATCACGTCATAGCCGTTCGCGACTTCGACGCCGACGCGCTTGGCGGCGCGGCGGATGCGGTCCAGCGTGGCGACAGAGGTGCCGCCGAATTTCATCACAAGGATCGGCATGGGTGCCCGTCCCCTCCTGTTCGTGCGGCGCTTCATATCAGCAAGCGAGGGACCGGCAAGGGCGCGGGGCGTTCGGGCTGGAATTTTTCGCCCGCTCCGGCCTAAATGCCGCCATAACCGAGGAGCGGACGATGCAGTTCACGAAGGATGACCTTGCCGACGCGGCGGCGCTGGTGCACAGCCAGATGCCGCCGACCCCGCAATTCGCCTGGCCGCAACTGGCCGCGCGGCTGGGCTGCGAGGTTTGGGTGAAGCATGAGAACCACACGCCCACCGGTGCCTTCAAGGTGCGCGGCGGCATCACCTTTATCGACTGGCTGCGGCGCGCCCATCCAGAGATCCCGGGGATCTGCACCGCGACGCGCGGCAATCACGGGCAAAGCCAGGCGCGGGCGGCGGTGGCGGCGGGGCTGACGGCGCTGATCTACGTGCCGCAGGGCAATTCCATCGAGAAGAACGCCTCGATGCGGGCCTTTGGCGCGGATCTGGTGGAGTTCGGCGCTGATTTCGACATTGCGCGGGTGGAAGCGGTGCGCGTGGCCGAGGAACAGGGGCTGGCCATCGTCCCGCCGTTCCATCCTGAACTGGTGCGCGGGGTGGCGACTTATGCCTTTGAATTGTTCAGCGTGGCGCCGGATCTGGATACGGTCTATGTCCCGATTGGCTGCGGCTCGGGGATCTGCGGCACAATCCTAGCGCGCGACGCTCTGGGGCTGAAGACAGAGGTGGTGGGCGTCGTGTCGACCGAGGCGCAGACCGCGCGCCTGTCCGTGGAGGCGGGGAGGATGGTCGAGACCAATGCCGCGCGGACCTTCGCAGACGGGATGGCGGTGCGGGTGCCGGTGCAGGCGGCGTTTGACATTTATTCCCGGGGCGCCTCGCGAATCGTCGCCGTCAGCGAAGACGAGGTCGCAGAAGCGATCCGGGTCTATTTCCGCGACATTCACAATCTGGCCGAAGGCGCCGGTGCCGCCGCCCTGGCCGCTCTGATGCAAGAGCGGGACAGAATGCGGGGCCGCAAGGTCGGTGTGATCCTGTCGGGCGGGAACATCGACACCGACTGGCTCGTGACCGTTCTGCAGGGCGGGGTTCCCAGGGTCTGACCCTCGCGGGGCGCAGGCGGGTCAGAACGGGATCGGGGCGCCGTCCCAGGCCAGGAAGCAGCCGGTGCTGGCGATATCGAGTGCCTCGAACCGGGCGGCGAGCCCCGTCGCGGCCTGCTCGACCGAGATGGCGGCGCCGCTGCCGCCCATGTCGGTGCGGACCCAGCCGGGATGGTAGATGCCCAACGCGATCCCTTCGCCTTTCAGGTCAACCGCCAGGTTGCGGCCCAGGTTCAGCGAGGCCGCCTTGGACGCGCGATAGATGTAAGAGCTTCCGCCCGCCCGTTCGGAACTGCCCATCTGGCTGGAGATGATCGCGATCTTCGCGCCCTGCGCCGCGCGCAGGTTGGGCAGCAGCGCCTGGATCGTCATGAAAACGCCCGCGACATTCGCCGCAAAGGTCTCTGCCCATTGCGCAGCGGGAAAGCCGGTGTCCAGCTTTTGGCCCTTGTCCACATAGATCCCGGCATTGCAGATCAGCAGGTCGATCGCCTCGCCGCTGAGCGCGCCCGCGGCGTCGCATTGCGTCTCAAGATCGGTGACATCCAGTGTCAGCCACCGCCCGTCAGTGGGCGCGCTGCCGCGGCTTGTGCCGATCACCCTGGCGTCGGTCGCCGTGTAATGATCGAATAGGGCCCGGCCGATGCCCCGGTTTGCGCCGGTAATCACGATTGTCATTCCCCAAGCCTATCAGCCCTGCGCAATGCGACAAGCGTTTCGACTGTGAAAACTGGGGCGCCGGTGGTCCCGCCAAGCCCGCTCGGGCCGCGTGGTTGAGGCTGAAAGGCCAAACCCAGCGCCAAATCGGCGCTACATGCCGGGCCAACCGGGCAGGGCCAACCGGGCAGGGCCACCCCTGACACGCCCCGGCATGTGCGCCGGCGACACTATGGGGGCTAGTTTGTCTTGCGCGTCGGCGTGAAGGGCAGGGGGGCGACGGGAATACCGTCTTCTAGCAGTTTCTTGGCCTCTTCCAGCTTTGCCTCGCCATAGATGGCGCGATGCGGCGCCTCCCCCTCATGCATTTTGCGGGCTTCGGTGGCGAATTTCATCCCGACGTATTCGGAATTCGCTTCCACATGTTTGCGCATGGCAACCAGCCGGGGGTCCACCTGGGCGGGTTCGGCCGGCACCGGCAGCTCGGCGGATGCGGGAGCGGCGGGCGGTGTCGCCGCCGCTTTGGCGCGGGCGGGCTGCACGCCGGGGCTCATCAGCGATTTTGACACATCCGTCACACCGCATTCCGGGCAGGCAACCATGCCACCGGATTTCAAAGAATCGAAAGCGTCGGCATTCGCGAACCAGCTTTCAAAGGAATGGTCTGCGGAGCATTTCAGCGCGTACCGGATCATTGACCCACCCTGTTCCCAGCAATCGCATAGAACTATGCCCGATCTGTGCGATTGCAAGCATCATTCCTACACCATCTGGTGCAGTGTCGCCCGAGATAGTGACAGTTTTGCCTGAATATTGTGTTTACAGGTCACTGCTTATGCGCTCCGGCTCAAAGGACAGCAGGATCTGGCGCAGCTCGGGTTCCTCGATCCGGGCGGCGGCCTTTTCGGCGGACATCCACTTGCGGCGGCGTTCGCTGCGTTCCGGAAACAGCCGCGCCAGGCGTTTCACCCGGATCGGAAAAACCGCGACGATTCGCGGCAAACGGTCCGGGTCATTGCGCTTCGTGTAGGAATAGATCCCGACGGCGTCGCCGGACAGCTTGCCGATCACGCCCGCCTCTTCCCAGGCTTCCTGCAGGGCCGCAGCCCCCGGGGTCTGCCCCCGCATAGGCCAGCCCTTGGGAATCACCCAACGGCCCGACCCGCGGCTTGTCACCAGCAGGAATTCCAGCTCTCCGCCCTGGATCCGGTAGCACAACGCGCCAAGCTGCGTCCGCACCATGCGCTTGAGCTTCATCGCCCCGGACTGAGGCGCTATCTTGGCCTTGGTCATATCGCACGCCTGCTGTTGCCCGCTCGGTCTCTGGGCCGCGTCCAGAGCATCGGTGTTTGGCGAAAGAATACCGCGCCTGTGCTGTTAATCAACGGTTAATGGTCTAGGTCCCACGCTCATGGGGCACGGGGATAACGGTCCGCGCGGTTCGGGCCGGGGCGGGGCGGTTTGCGCGCTGTGACACGCCATGGCAAAGGGGGGACCATGACAGCGCCGATGTTCCTTGGATCCGAGATTTACCGCGCCTCCAGCTATGGCGGATGGCATCCGTTGCGGGTGCCGCGGGTGTCGACGGTGATGGATCTGGCGCGCGCGCTGGGCTGGCTGCCGCCCGAGCGGTTCGTCCGAAGCCCGCGCGCGCGCCCCTCGGCGCTGACCGTCTGGCATCACCCGGATTACATCGCCGCGCTTCAGCGGGCAGAGGCGCGCCAGGCCGTGACCGAAGAGGAACGCGCCCGCTACAAGCTGGGCACGCCGTCCAACCCGGTGTTTCCGGATATGTTCCGCCGGCCCGCGACCTCTGCCGGGGCCTCGATCCTGGCGGGAGAGATGTTGGCCCGGGGCGGTATCGTATACAGTCCGGCGGGGGGCACGCATCACGGGATGCCGGGATTTGCCAATGGCTTTTGCTATCTGAACGATCCGGTGCTGGCGATCCTGTCCCTGCGGGCGCGCGGGCTGCGGCGCGTCGCCTATGTGGATATCGACGCCCACCATGCCGACGGGGTGGAGGTTGCCTTTGCCGACGATCCGGACGTCCTGCTGATCTGTGTCCATGAAGAGCGGCGCTGGCCCTTCACTGGGGCGTTGGAAGATCGCGGGCTGGGCCAGGTGTTCAACCTGCCGGTGCCGCGCGGCTTCAATGACAGTGAGATGGCGGCGGTGCGGGACACGGTGATCGGCCCGGCGGTGGAGGCGTTCGCCCCCGAAGCGCTGGTGTTGCAATGCGGCGCGGATGCGCTGGAAGAAGACCCGTTGTCCCGTCTGTCGCTGTCCAACAATGCCCATTGGGCGGTGGTTGCGGCGCTGCGGCCGCTGGCGCCGCGCTATCTCGTTCTGGGGGGCGGCGGTTACAACCCGTGGTCGGTGGGGCGGTGCTGGGCCGGTGTCTGGGCCACGCTGACCGATCAGGAGGTGCCCGAACACTTGCCGCCCGACGCCAGCGAGATCCTGCGGGCCATCCAATGGCAGGGCCACAGCCGCGCCCGCAACCCCGACCCTGCGCTGTTCAGCACGCTTCGCGATGCGCCGCGCGAGGGGCCGGTGCGGGCCGAGGTGCGCGCCCGCATCGCCGTGCTGGCCGACCGGATCGTCGCCGGTTTCTGATGCGCGGGGGCGCCGGGCGATGCCTCCCCGCGACCGGCCGTCGAAGCGGTACCTGCGTGTCGACAGGGGATTTCTGTTGCGCGCCGGTTGCGCTAACCTGCGTGCGAACCTTCAGGGAGGGATGACGATATGAAACCGGTTCGGTGGGGTGTTCTGGGCGCGGCGAAATTCGCGCAGGACCATATGGCGCGGGCGATCCATGCGGCAGAGGGGGCGGATTTCATCGCTCTGGCCACGTCTTCGGCCGAAAAGGCGGCGGGGTTTCAGGCCTTTGCGCCAGGGCTCCGGGTGCTGACCGACTATGACGCCTTGCTCGCGGATCCACAGATCGATGCCGTCTATATTCCGCTGCCCAACCATCTGCATGTGGACTGGACCAAGAAGGCTTTGGCGGCGGGCAAGCATGTGCTGTGCGAAAAGCCGATAGCGATGCAGGAAAGCGCCTTTGACGATCTGATCGCGGCGCGCGACGCATCCGGGCTGCTGGCGGCAGAGGCGTACATGAT
>CAYGRI010000129.1:0-13121 GCA_964352155.1 uncultured Maritimibacter sp.
AAATCAGCCTATGTGACTCCCCTTTGATTCAGCTCGACTTCATCTCGCTCTAGGCTTCCATCGCCGTTCAAACGTTCCGGTACTGGCGGGCGAATACCCACGGCAACGCCCCAGCGCAAAGGTCAGAGTCGCTCTATCGCAAGAGCAATCCCCTGCCCGCCGCCGATACACATGGTGATCAGACCTTTTGACCCGCCGATCCGCTCCAGCTCGAACAGCGTCTTCACCATAAGGATCGCGCCCGTGGCCCCGACCGGATGGCCCAGCGCGATGGCGCCGCCATTCGGGTTCACCTTGTCACTGTCCAGGCTCAAACCCTTGCTGACGGCCAAGGCCTGCGCCGCAAACGCCTCGTTCGACTCGATCACATCGAAGACGTCGATGGTCAAACCCGTCCGCTCCATCAACTGCCGGACTGCCGGGATCGGCCCAATGCCCATCACCTCGGGGCGCACCCCAGCATGCGCGTAGCCCAGGATCCGCGCGCGCGGCGCGAGGCCGGCTTGATCCGCCGCCTCTGCCCGCGCCAGCACCAGCGCTGCGGCGCCGTCGTTGATGCCAGAGGCATTGCCAGCGGTCACGCTGCCATCCTTCTTGAACACCGCACGCAGCCCGGCGAGCTTGTCCAACGTTGTCGCCTTGGGATGCTCGTCCGTCTCAAACGCCACCATATCGCGCTTCACGCGAACCTCGACCGGGACGATCTGATCCTTGAAGCGTCCCTCGGCAATCGCCCGCGCGGCCCGTGTCTGGCTTTCCAGAGCAAAGGCATCCTGCTCGGCCCGCGTGATCTGGTGTTCCTCCGCGACATTCTCGGCCGTCACACCCATGTGGCCGGTGCCAAAGGGGCATGTCAGCGCCCCTGTCATCATGTCGGTCGCCGCGATATCCCCCATTTTCGCGCCAAAGCGGATCTGCGGCACGATATGCGGCGAGCGGCTCATGCTTTCCGCCCCGCCAGCCAGCCCGAACGCCGCATCGCCCAGCGCCAGGGATTGTATTACAGAGACGACGGCCTGCGCACCCGAGCCGCAAAGCCGGTTTACATTCATCGCCGGAGTCGTGTCGGGAACCCCCGCCTCCATCGCCGCGGCGCGCGACAGGTACATATCCCGCGGCTCGGTGTTGATGACATGGCCAAAGGCCACATGCCCGATCTGGCCGCCCTCCACCCCGGCGCGCGACAAGGCCGCCTTGGCCGCAATGGCGCCAAGCTGGATCGGGGCGGTGTTGGCAAGCGCGCCACCAAAAGTGCCGATGGCGGTTCGGGCTCCGCTTAGAATGACAATATCGTCCATGAAATCCTCCTGTTCACTGGCCTGGTTCCTGGGCCTGTTCTCTCGCCGCGGCCTTGGGATCGTCCGCAGAGTCCGAGACGCCCGCTTCGGGGTCAAACTCGCGCAGCAGCGTTTGCACGGCGGCGAGGAAGTCGGCGGCATGGGGCCCCATCCGTTCGATCACCGCATATTGGTACGCATGCGCCAGCGGCACCATCTCGGCCATCAGGGTTTGCCCCTTGGGTGTCAGCGCAAGCGACACCAACCGGCGATCCTGCGGGTTCACCGTCTTGGTGATATAGCCATTCATCTCCAACCGCGTGGCGGCCCGGCTGACCTTTGATTTCTCCAGCTCCGCCTTTTCATGGATATCGCGCACGCTGACCGCCTCTGCCTGGCTCAGATGCGCAAGCACCCGCCACTCTGCCCGCGACAGACCGAACCGGGTCCGATAGATCGTGGCAAAGTCGCGACTGACCCGCTCGGACAGGACAGACAGGCGGTACGGCAGAAAGTCTGCCAGGTCGAAGTCCATGTTGACTCCCTTGGATTTGTTGGATGCGATCAACACATGAATCTGGCGCCCAGGCAAGCCGTGCGGCCTTGACTTCGTTGCATTTGCAACGATATATGGCTTCAGCGATGGCATCGACCCGGAAGACAAGATGAACAAGCATAGCGCACGACCCGCCATGGTGCAGGCCCCCTCTGCCGTCGGAACGACCGAGGGGTATATGCCCGGGTTCGGCAACGATTTCGAGACAGAGGCGCTGCCGGGCGCGCTGCCGCAGGGCATGAACTCTCCTCAGAAATGCAACTATGGTCTCTATGGAGAGCAGCTTTCAGGCACTGCCTTCACCGCGCCCAGCCATCAGAATGAGCGGACCTGGTGCTATCGCATCCGCCCCTCGGTCAAACACTCGCGGCGCTACGAAAAGATCGCAATGCCATATTGGAACTCGGCGCCGCATATCGACCCCGAAGTGATCTCACTGGGGCAGTATCGCTGGGATCCGGTACCGATGACAGACGCGCCGCTGACCTGGATCACCGGGATGCGCACCATGACCACGGCGGGCGACGTGAACACGCAAGTGGGTATGGCAAGCCATGTCTATCTGGTGACCGAATCCATGGTGGACGATTACTTTTACTCCGCCGATTCCGAATTGCTGGTGGTCCCGCAAGACGGCCGCCTGCGATTCTTCACCGAGCTTGGCATCATTGATCTGGAGCCGAAAGAGATCGCGATCCTGCCGCGCGGGCTTCTGTACCGGGTCGAGCTGCTGGACGGCCCCGCGCGCGGCTTTGTTTGCGAGAACTATGGCCAGAAGTTCGAGCTTCCCGGTCGCGGACCCATCGGTGCGAATTGCATGGCGAACCGGCGCGACTTCAAGACGCCAGTCGCCGCCTTTGAGGATCGCGACGCCCCGTCGACCGTGACCATCAAATGGTGCGGGCAGTTCCACCGGACAGAGATCGGCCATTCTCCACTGGATGTCGTCGCCTGGCACGGCAATTATGCGCCGGTGAAGTACGATCTCCGCCAATACTGCCCCGTCGGTTCGATCCTGTTCGATCATCCCGATCCGTCGATTTTCACCGTCCTCACCGCGCCGTCGGGCCAGGCAGGCACCGCCAATATCGACTTTGTCCTGTTCCGCGAACGCTGGATGGTGATGGAAGACACGTTCCGCCCCCCGTGGTACCATAAGAACGTGATGTCGGAGTTGATGGGTAATATCTATGGCCAATACGATGCCAAGCCGCAGGGCTTCGTGCCCGGTGGCATGTCGTTGCACAACATGATGCTGCCGCACGGACCGGACAGGGACGCATTCGAGGGCGCGTCAAATGCCGAGCTGCAGCCGCACAAGTTGGAAAACACCATGTCCTTCATGTTCGAGACTCGGTTTCCCCAGCATCTGACCGCCTTCGCCGCCAAAGAAGCGCCGCTGCAGGACGATTACATCGACTGCTGGACCTCACTTGAGAAGAAGTTCGACGGGACACCGGGGAAGAAATGAAATCTGTTGTCCTGATCGGTCTGGCGTTGCTCATAGCCGGGATGATCGTATATGGCGTGTGGCTGACGGTCACCACGCCCTGGGACGAGTGGGACGCCGACGATCGGACGCCGCGCCGTGGGGCGAAACAGAACCCTGACGAACTGGACTGACGGGAGACACGCGGGCCTGCAATCTTCGCGATCTGCGCACCCGGGGCTTAAATCGGCACCCGCCCCCGGTCGGTGAGCGCCCAGGCATTCCGCCCTTCAAAAACGGCCGCCGTCATCGGACGCCCAAAGCCCGCGCCGGTATCCAGGTTGACCCGGTTGCCGTGATGTTCAGGCCGATCCGCAGGCGTATGCCCGTGGACGACGAGCTTGCCGTGGTCGCGCGGATCGTCGAGGAAGTCGTAGCGGATCCAGATCAGATCGTCGGGATCCTGATCGGCAAGAGCTATTCCCGGCCGGATACCGGCGTGGACGCAAAGCAGATCCTCAGTCTCGTGGACATGCGGCAGATTCCGCAGGAAGTCGCGGTGCCGGGTCGGGATCGCGTCCCGCGCCTTTGCCTGGACCTCGAACAAGGGTTGCCCGCGACTGACGCTCACCCCGTAGGACGCGAGGGTTTGAATCCCGCCCATATTGGGGGACAGCCAGAAATCCGCCTGCTTTGACCGGGGATCGTCTTTGTCCTCCATCTCCAGGAAGTCGGAAAAGATCTGATCGTGATTCCCGCGCAGGACCACCCAGGGCAACCCGGCATCGATCCCGGTCAGCAAAAGGTCGATCACCCCCGCAGAGTCCGGCCCCCGGTCGCACAGATCCCCCAGATGGACCAAGGGCGCTCGGGGCTCGTCCTGCGCCGCGCGATCCGCCGCGATACGGTCGTGGGCAGCGCGAAGCATGTCGCACTGCCCATGGATATCCCCGATCGCATAGAGCCGCGCGGCTATCATCGTCTTTATGCCACCTCGAACTGCAAAGGGCGGATCTGCTGGAACAGCCCCGTCTGGTCAAGATCCGACAGAACGCCAGCCGGGGGCTGATCGTCAAGGTACAGAAGGGCAATCGCCTCCTTGCCACGCTCTGACCGACCGAGGGTAAAGTTCGCGATGTTCACTCCGTTGGCGCCAAAGGTCTGGCCCAGGGCACCGATGATCCCCGGAACATCCTCGTTGGTGGTGTACAGCATATGCGCGCCCACCTCGGCATCGATGGTAATCCCCTTGATCTGGATGAACCGCGGCTTGCCATCCGAGAACACCGTTCCCGCGACAGAGCGTTCCCGCTCATTGGTCACAACCGTCAGCTTGATATAGCCGTCAAAGACGCCGGATTTCGTCTGTGTCGTGGTGGCAATATCGACCCCGCGTTCGCGCGCCACGACGGGCGCAGAGACCATGTTCGCATCCGGGTTGGACGCTTTCATGATCCCGGCAATCGCGGCAGAGGTCAGTGCGGCGACATTCATATCCGCCACATGCCCGTCATACAGCAGATTGATTGCCTCGATCGGCTCATCGGTCAGCTGGCCAACAAACCCGCCAAGATAGCCGGCAAGCTTGATCCAGGGGCCCATCACCTTGGCCTCTTCCGCGGTCACCGACGGCATGTTGAGCGCATTTTGCACCGCCCCGTCCAGAAGGTAATCCGACATCTGCTCTGCAACCTGCAGGGCCACATTCTCTTGCGCTTCGGTGGTCGATGCGCCCAGATGCGGCGTGCAGACAACGTTCGGCAGTCCGAACAGGGGGTTCTCCTTTGCCGGTTCCTCGGCAAAGACATCCAGGGCAGCGGCGGCGACATGGCCGGATGTCAGCATCTCGGCCAGCGCGGTCTCGTCGATCAGACCGCCACGGGCGCAATTGACGATTCGCACGCCCTTTTTCGTCTTCTCCAAGGCTTCACGCGACAGGATGTTGCGGGTCTTGTCGGTCAGCGGCACATGCAGCGTGATGAAGTCGGCCCGCGCAAGCAGGGCATCCAGTTCCACCTTGTCGACGCCCAGTTTCCCGGCGCGCTCTTCCGACAGGAAGGGATCATAGGCGACCACCTTCATCTTCAGACCCCGCGCGCGGTCAATGACAATAGAGCCGATGTTGCCCGCACCAATCACACCCAGAGTCTTGCCGGTCAGCTCGACCCCCATGAACCGCGCCTTTTCCCACTTTCCGGCATGGGTAGAGGCGTTGGCTTCGGGGATCTGGCGCGCGGCGGCCATCATCATCGCGATGGCATGTTCCGCCGTGGTGATCGAGTTGCCGAAGGGGGTGTTCATCACGATCACCCCTTTCTTCGACGCGGCCGGGATATCGACATTGTCGACACCGATCCCGGCCCTGCCGACGACCTTCAGATTATCCGCCGATTCCAGAAGTTTGGCGGTGACCTTGGTGGCAGAGCGGATGGCCAGGCCATCATACTGGCCGATGACCTTGGCAAGTTCATCCTTGTCCTTACCGAGATTGGGAAGGAAATCGACCTCTATCCCGCGATCGCGAAAGATCTGGACGGCGGTTTCAGACAGTTTGTCAGACACGAGAACTCTGGGCGCCATGACGGGCTCCATGCAATGAACGAATGGGGAATGACGGCGCCGCGACCATCGCGACGCCGGGAAAGATTGGGCTCAGGCCGCTTCTGTTTGCGCGGCGATCTCTGCCTCGAACGCCCAGGCGAGCCAGGGCATCAGCGCGTCGAGATCCGAGGCTTCGACCGTGCCGCCGCACCAGATCCGCAGACCCGGAGGCGCGTCGCGATAGCCGCCGACATCCAGCGCGGCGCCTTCGGCCTCCAGCCGCTTGGCAACGGCTTTGGCAAAGGCGGCGCCATCCTGGATACGCGCGTCGGTGAACTTCAGGCAGACACTGGTCGTGGACCGCGTGGCTGGATCGATCGCCAGAAAGTCGATCCAGTCATGAGTGTTCACAAAGCTCTCTATCACGGCTGTATTCGCCTTGGCACGGTCGATCAGACCAGCCAGACCGCCCACCGATTTTGCCCAGGACAGCGAGTGCAGGTAGTCCTCGACCGCCAGCATCGAGGGGGTGTTGATCGTCTCACCCACGAAGATACCTTCGATCAGCTTTCCGCCTTTGGTCATGCGAAAGATCTTGGGCAGCGGCCAGGGCGGTGTGTAGCTTTCCAGCCGTTCCACCGCGCGGGGCGACAGAATCAGCATGCCATGCGCCGCCTCGCCGCCCAGCACTTTCTGCCAGGAGAAGGTCGTGACGTCGAGCTTGTCCCACGGGAGGTCCATCGCGAAGGCGGCGGAAGTCGCATCGCAAATCGTCAGCCCCGCACGGTCGGCGGGAATCGCATCGCCATTCGGAAGCCGCACGCCAGAGGTGGTGCCGTTCCAGGTGAACACGACGTCACTGTCGAAATCGACGCTCGAAAAATCAACGATCTCGCCATAGTCGGCAGTCTTCACTTCGGCGTCGAGCTTGAGCTGCTTTGCCACATCGGTGACCCAGCCCGCGCCAAAGCTTTCCCAAGCGAGCATCGTGGTCTTGCGGGCGCCCAGCATTGACCACATCGCCATTTCAACGGCGCCGGTGTCAGAGGCGGGCACGATGCCGATGCGATAGTCTGCCGGAACCCCAAGGATCTCGCGCGTCGTCTCTATCGCGGCTTTCAGCTTGGCTTTGCCGACGGAGGCACGATGCGAGCGGCCAAGCGCGGCATCGGACAGCTTATCAAGCACAAAGGTGGGGGGTTTGGCACAGGGGCCAGAAGAAAAACGCGGGTTTCCCGGCCGCGTTGCCGGTTTCGTCGGATCCATCAATGGATATCCTTCCAGATATTCGCCCCTCGTTGGGGAGGGGTGTCCCACCGCCGCATATAGGACCAACGCCCGCCTTTCACAACGATTATTCCGCCGCTATAGCGAGCGGGGGCCAAAGCGCCCCTTCGTCAGGCAAAAGGCAGGTCGCCGATGTATATGGTTTCCCTCATCACCGGTCGCGATGGGCCAGGGCTGGATCCTGCGCTTGCGGTCTCTTTGCGCAATGCCTGGGGCGGCGGCGATCTGGTCTGGCTCGCCCCGGACGAAGCCGCCGAATTCCCCGTCGCGCAGATCCCGGAGAATCGGTGGACCCTGTGGGAGGAATGTCAGGCCCTTGGCGTCGATCTGGCTGTTGTCCCGGCCGAGGGGCGGCGCAAGCGGATGCTGTTGGCGGATATGGATTCGACCCTGATCCAGCAGGAATGCGTCGACGAGCTTGCGGCGGAGGCCGGGGTGGGCGCCCATGTCGCCGATATCACCCGACGTGCCATGAACGGCGAGCTGGAGTTCGAGGCTGCTCTGACTGAACGCGTTGCGCTGTTGAAAGGGCTGCCCGAAACCATCGTCGACAAGGTCCTTCAAGAGAGGATCAGCTTCATGCCCGGCGGTGCCACTTTAGCGGCGACCATGCGGGCGGAGGGTGCCTTTGCCATGGTGGTGTCCGGGGGATTCACGACCTTCACCAAGCGGGTTGCCGCCGAGCTGGGCTTTGACCAGCATCGCGCGAATGTCCTGATCGTCGAGGATGGCCATCTGACCGGCGAGGTCCAACGGCCAATTCTGGGTCGCGAAGCAAAGGTCGACACTTTGCACGAACAGACTGCGCGCCTTGGCTTGTCGCCAAAGGACGTGATTGCCGTCGGGGATGGGGCGAACGATCTGGGAATGCTGTCGCTGGCCGGGATGGGCGTGGCGCTTCATGCGAAGCCGAGCGTGCAGGCGGAATGCGACATCCGGATCAACAAGGGCGATCTGACCGCGCTATTGTATCTGCAAGGCTATGCGCGCGCGGAGTTTGTCAGGCCCGGCCTCTGACCCCGTTCCACCCGGCGGGACCGGTCTACGCGCCATTTAGCTGGTTTTTTTTGCCCCTGATCCAGACAGGTATCCGCCATGCGCACCCCCTGGACCTCAATCTTGCGCGATTTTCTGCCACCGGCCCTTTTAATAGACGGTGGATATCCGTTAATGTATCGCGGGTTGAACATCACAGACGCTTGCGCCGGAAAGTCTCAGCAGATTGGCTGTCGGCGCGGGCAAGAGGCAGAAACGGCTGGAGGCTCTCGGACCAATGAAGACACGTCTTTTGAGGTGCATTCTTTGCGTGGTAGCGATCGCTGCACCGCTCGCACCAAGTGCGCAGGAATCTCGCAACCGCGTGGCCGCTCACACGGATTGGAGCGTGTTCGAGGCGGAAAACCCCGCTCAATGCTGGAGCGTTTCTAGCCCGAAGGAAACGGTCAATACGCGTGACGACCGTGTCGTTGCGGTGCGGCGGGGCGATATCTTGCTGTTCGTGTCCTTCATTCCGAATTCAAACGTCGCCGGGCAGGTGTCGTTCACCGGTGGATATCCGTTCCGCGAAGGCTCCACCGTGAAGCTGCAAGTGGGCGACACCAGCTTTGACCTGTTCACGAAAGGCGAGATGGCCTGGGCGCAGGATGCCTCGGACGACGCGCGAATCGTGGAAACCATGAAAGCCGGGGCCGAAGCGGTTCTGACGGCGGTGTCGTCTCGGGGCACACAGACCCAGGACACGTTCTCGTTGTTCGGCTTCACAGCAGCGGTCGAGGAAGCAAAGCAGCGCTGTTCCAGTTAGGACCAAAGATCGGATCGGTCGGCGGCGGAATTTGGTCATGATGGGGTCCCGTCGCGCGATCCGTTTTCAGTCCGAGGATGAGACCTCTGCCTTTGCCGTCGCTTTGGCGCCGGGTCTGGCCGCTGGCGATACGATCCTGTTGCAGGGCGATCTGGGTGCGGGAAAAACGCATTTCGCCCGCGCCTTGATTCAGGCGCGTCTGGCCGGTGCCGGCCTGGCAGAGGACATCCCGTCACCGACCTTCACCCTCGTGCAGACATATTTCGACGGTGGGACCGAGATCTGGCATTGTGACCTCTACCGCATGGGAGGTCCGGAAGAGGTGGCAGAGCTGGGATTGGACGATGCCTTCACAGATGCGATCTGCCTGGTGGAATGGCCGGACCGCCTGGGCGATACCGCGCCGGACACGGCCTTGATCCTGACATTCGCTCACGCAACAGACCCAAATGTCCGCGATCTCACATGCGAGTGGCGCTCGGACAGGTGGGCCAACCTGCTGGACGCCGCCCTGCCGGGAACATCCGAATGACCCGGCGCGCGGGTCTGATCGACGGTTTTTTGCGCCGGGAGAGCTGGGACGGGGCCTTGCGCGAAGGAATCGCCGGTGACGCCTCCGCCAGAGCCTATTCAAGGCTGAAACGTCCCGGCGGGGCCACCGCGATCTTGATGGATTGTCTCAGTGACCCAGTCTCCATTGGCCCTTTCCTGAGTGTCGGAGCCTTCCTGGCAAGGCAGGGTTTCAGCACCCCAACCATCTTTGCGACGGACGAAGCGAATGGTCTGGTGCTGCTGGAAGACTTTGGCGATGACGTCTTTGCGCGGCTGATGGACGCGTCCCCGGACCAGCAAGAGCCCCTGTATCGGGCCGCCGTCGACATGCTGGCGCAGCTTGCGCGGGTCAGCGTTCCGACCGATCTGACCCGCTTTACCCCCCCGCATATGGCGACCATGGTCGACCCCGTTTTTGATTGGTATCTGAAGGGGATGGATTGCCCGGCCGAGCCCGCGAAGATCGAAGCGTTTCGGGATACCCTGGAATCGGAACTGGCGCGGTCCTGTTCCCAAGGCGCGGTTGTCTCTCTGAGAGACTGCCATGCGGAAAACCTGATGTGGCTGCCCGACCGCGACGGCGTGAGAAAAGTGGGGCTGCTCGACTTTCAGGACGCCGTGGTCACACACCCCGCCTATGACCTCGTGTCGCTGTTGCAGGATGCCCGCCGGGACATGCCGCAGCCCTTGGCGGATGACATGATCGCCCGTTTTCTGGCAACGACCGGGTCGGACAAGGACGATTTTCACACTGCCTTCGCCGTGCTCGGTGTACAGCGGAACCTGCGCATCCTCGGGATTTTCTCGCGTTTGGCGATGAAAGATGGAAAGATCCGGTATCTTGCGTTCATGAAACGGGTCTGGACCCATCTGGAGCAGAATATGGCGCATCCGTCCCTGCATCTGCTGGAATCGCAGATCCGATCTCTGATCCCCGAGCCGACCGAAATCGCGCTGCAGCGGATGGCGGACTATGCCCGGACCTGACACCGCCCTTTTGTTCGCGGCGGGCTTCGGCACCCGCATGGCCCCGCTGACAGACAACCGGCCCAAACCGCTGATCGAGGTCGCCGGGCGGCCTCTGTTCGATCATGCTTTGGATCTGGTCCGCGCCGCCGCAATCCCCCGGCTCGTGGCCAACACGCACTATCTCGCCCCGATGCTGTCTGCCCATCTGGCAAGCCGGGGCGTGATCGAAAGCCATGAGCCAGAGATCCTCGACACTGGCGGCGGGCTGAAACAGGTCGCGTCGCGAACGGGCGGCGCCGCGATCATCACTCTGAACACGGATGCTGTCTGGACGGGCGCGAATCCCCTGGGTCCGGCCTGCAAAGCCTGGGATCCGGACCGGATGGACGCGCTCTTGGTGATCGTGCCCAGGCACAACGCCTTGGGGCACCGGGGAAAGGGTGACTTTGTGTCCGATCCCGACGGCCGCCTGTCTCCCGGCCCCGGCGACATCTATTCCGGGCTGCAGATCATCAAGACGCAGCCGTTCCTGGACGAACAGGATCACGCCTTTCGGATGTATCGCATCTGGCAACGCATGCTGGACGCCGGGCGGCTGTACGGGCTGACCCATAGTGGCGGCTGGTGCGATGTCGGGCGACCCGAGAGCGTTGCGTTGGCCGAGGCGATGCTGGGCCATCTACATGTTTGAACCCGCGACAGATCCGCGTGTCTTTGGCGTCGCGCTCGGGGCGGACTTTCCCCGCGCGGTGATTGACGGGTTGCTGGAGCGGCTGTCCGGAACGCCGCCCGAGACGCTCGCCCGGGTCGAGATCTTTGTGAACACCCGGCGGATGCAGCGACGCATTCGCGCCCTGTTCGACGAGGGGCCCGCGCGTCTGCTGCCCCGGGTCCGGCTGGTCACCGACCTGTCGCTCGAAGGCGCCTTGGCCAAGATTCCGCCGCCGGTGACCCCATTGCGGCGGCGGTTGGAGCTGATGCAGCTTGTGTCCGGTTTGCTGGACGCGCAGCCGGATCTCGCCCAGCGCACCGCTTTGTTCGATCTGGCAGACAGCCTCGCGGCGTTGATGGACGAAATGCAGGGCGAAGGCGTCACCCCCGACCGGATTGCCGCGCTGGATGTCTCGGATCAGTCCGGGCATTGGCAGCGCAGTCTCGAATTCGTACAATTGGTGGATCGGTTCATCCAGGCCGAGTCCGTCGCGCCCGACGCTGAGGCGCGGCAAAGGATGGTGGTCGAGGCGCTCATTGCCCGCTGGGACAGCACGCCGCCGGAGCATCCCGTGATCATCGCCGGTTCCACGGGCTCGCGCGGCACAACCGCCCGGTTGATGGGCGCTGTCTCCCGCTTGCCGCTGGGCGCAGTGGTCCTGCCGGGCTTCGACTTTGACCTTCCGGGTGAGGTTTGGGACCGGATGGACGACGCGCTGACCGCCGAGGATCATCCGCAATACCGCTTTGTCCGTTTCCTGCGCGACCTCGATTCCGGCCCCAAGGCGGTTCGCCCCTGGAGCATCACGACCCAATCCGCGAACCCGGCGCGCAATCGGCTGGTGTCGCTGGCCCTGCGGCCCGCCCCCGTGACGGACCAATGGATGATCGAGGGCGCGTCTCTGACGGATATCCCGAACGCCACCACAAAGATGTCTCTGATCGAGGCGCCCTCCCTTCGCAGCGAAGCCGGCGCCATTGCCTTGGTGCTGCGCAATGCGGTGCAACAGGGTCAAAAGGCGGCTCTGATCTCGCCGGATCGGATTCTGGCGCGCCAGGTCACCAGCGCCCTGGATCGCTGGGGCATCGTTCCGGATGACAGCGCTGGTCGGCCTCTGCAACTCACCGCGCCCGGCCGCTTTCTGCGCCATGTCGCCGCCCTGTTTGGAGAGAAAACCACCGCGCTTGCCCTGCTGACGCTTCTGAAACACCCGCTGACCCACACAGGGCTGGACGAACGCGGGCCGCACCTGTTGCACACCCGAGAGTTGGAACTGCACCTGCGCCGCAACGGCCCGCCCTTTCCGACGCCGCAAGACCTGCTGCGCTGGGGCGCCAAGGGCACACCAGAGCGTCAGGGTTGGTCCGTCTGGCTCGCTGGGCTCATCGACGGGTTGTCCGACATCGGCACACGCGCTTTGATGGATCACCTCGATCATCACATCAAACTGGCGGAGGGCCTCGCCGCCGGTCCCGGACTCTCGGGAAGCGGTGTCCTGTGGGAGAAGGAGGCCGGTCGCGAGGCGTTTCGCTGGATCCAGGCCCTGCGGCGGGAGGCTGATGCAGGCGGTCTGCTGGATCCTGTGGAATATGCGTCTCTGATCAACGCTGTTCTCGGCCGTGGCGAGGTGCGGGAGGCGGTCGGCACCCATCCCGATGTCATGATCTGGGGCACGTTGGAGGCGCGGGTACAGGGTGCCGATGTCATCGTGCTCGGCAGTCTGAACGAAGGCACCTGGCCGGAAGCGGCCAAGCCCGATCCCTGGCTGAACCGGGCGATGCGCCTGGAGGCGGGCTTGCTGCTGCCCGAACGCCGGATCGGCCTCTCGGCGCATGATTTCCAGCAAGCCGTCGCCGCGCCGGACGTGGTGCTCAGCCGGTCCATCCGCAGCGACGAGGCGCAAACCGTCCCCTCCCGCTGGCTTAACCGCCTGACCAATCTGCTGTCTGGCCTGCAGGAGGACGGCGCCCAGGCGCTGGACCGAATGAAAGACCGCG
>CAYGRI010000130.1:0-13108 GCA_964352155.1 uncultured Maritimibacter sp.
TGTCGATCAGCATCCGCTCGAACGCCTCGACATATTCCTTCAGCGGCTTGCCTTCCGTCGTCATCACCGGCGCGGCATCGTCGTTTTCCGCCATCAGAAGCGAGGCGATGGTCCCCGTGCCGCGCCGGTTCTGCAGCACGGCCCGCTCGGCCACGTTGATCAGCTGGCGAATGTTCCCCGGCCAGGGCGCCTGCAACAGCTGAGCGGCCTCCTGCGCGCTGACTTGCGGCGCACCACAGCCGTATTCATCGGCGAATTGTTCCCCGAAATGGGTGAACAGCATCAGGATATCCTCGCCCCGCTGGCGCAGCGGCGGCAGGGTGATCTTCATCGCCGCCAACCGGAAATACAGATCCGGGCGCAGCACATCCTCGCAGGTCTTGCCCTGCTCTTGCAGGTTCGAGATCGCCACGATCCGCGTCTCGGGCGGGGTGCCCTGATCATTGATCCACGACAGCAGCCGCGCCTGAAGATCCTGCGGCAGCGATTCGATATCCTCCAGCACCAGCGTGCCGCCCCGGGCTTCCTCGAGCGCGGGCAGGCCGCCGCCTTCCTCCACCGGACCGAACAGCTTGGAGGCGAGAACCTCGCGTTCATGGCCCGCGCAGGACAGATGCACGAATTTGCGCCCCGCCTTGGCCCCCACAGCGTGCAGCGCATGGGCGACCAGCGTCTTGCCCGTCCCCGTCTCGCCGTCGATCAGCACATGGCCCTCGGACTGACCGAGATCGAGGATATCCTCGGGCAACCGCTCCATCACCGGCGAGGCGCCGATCAGCTTCTTCATCAGCGTGGTGCCGTCGGACAATTCTTTCCGCAGGGCGCGGTTGTCCAGCACCAGACGGCGGCGTTGAGTGGCGCGCTTGGCCAGTTCGGTCATCCGGTCGGGATTGAACGGCTTTTCCAAAAAGTCGAAGGCGCCGACGCGCATCGCCTCCACCGCCATGGGCACGTCGCCATGACCGGTGATCATGATCACGGGCAGGGCGCTGTCGACGCTCATCAAGCGCTTTAGGAACTGCATCCCGTCCATGCCGGGCATCTTAATGTCGCTGACCACGGCGCCGGGGTAATCGGCCCCCAGCGATTTCAGCGCATCCTCGGCGCTGGCAAAGGTTTCGGTGTCAAAACCGGACAAAGCCAGCCATTGGCTGATCGACTGCCGCATGTCCTGTTCGTCGTCGACAATCGCGATCTTCATCGCCTGTGTCATGCCTGTATCCTTACTCGGCGGCCTTCACGGCCTGATCGATGAGCGGCAGCCGGATCTCGAAGACGGCGCCGCCATCGCGCCCGTTTCGGGCATAAAGTCTGCCGCCCAAATCCTTGACAATGCCCGAAGAAATCGCAAGCCCCAAGCCAACGCCATCGCCGGGGGACTTGGTGGTATAGAACGGCTCGAACAGCGCGTCGAGATCGTCGATCCCGGGGCCGTTGTCGCGCACCACGATGGCCGCTGTCTGGCCTTCGGTCAAGACAATGTCAATCGCCGCGCCGTCGGTGTCCTTGGTGGCGTCGATGGCGTTGCGCAGCAGGTTGATCAGCACCTGTTCCAGCCGGATCCGGTCGGCCATCACCATCACCGGCGCGCTTGGGATCGAGCGGGTGATCCGCACCTGCCGGTCCTTCAACTGCGGCTCCATCATCGACAAAGCCGAGGAAATACAAGCTCTTGCATCCAACGGCTCCAGCGCCTCACCGCCTTTGCGGGCAAAGCTTTTGAGCTGGCGGGTGATCGCGCCCATCCGCTCGATCAGGTCATCGACGCGCTGGAACGAGGACAGCGCCTCTTCGGGGCGGCGGCGCTGCAACAGCAGTTTGGCGCCGGCCATATAGGTCGTCATCGCGGCCAGCGGCTGGTTCAATTCATGGCTGACACTCGCCGACATCTCGCCAAGTGCGGCCAGTTTGGAGCTTTGGGCGATGGTCTGTTCGGCCACTTCGAGGTTCTTTTCCACCCGCTCGCGTTCGGCGATTTCCCGCTGCAGGGTCAGGTTCAACTGGCGCAGTTCAGCCGATTCCTTCTGAAAGAAGATCGACCGCGCCAGCGCGCGCCGGCTGGACAGGTAAAACCCCGCCGCCAGAAGGATGGCAAAGAACATGATCTCCAGCGCCAGAACGCCGTTCACCCGCTCGCGCACGCTGGAATAGGTCGTGTAGGTCACGATCTTCCAGCCAAAGAAGTTGATCCGGTTTTCCAGCCGCATCAGCGCCGAGCCGCGATAGAACGCCTCTGTCGGCAGAGCGGCCCAATCGGCGGTGGCCCGGATCGCCCGTTCGATGGCCGAAGGGGCAGAGCGCAGCTTCAGCGCCTCTTCCTCGGTCAGGCCACGCCAGCGCGGTTCGGTGGACAGGATGATCTTGCCTTCGCTGTCCATCACGATCACCGCGTCGGAAATCGTCGACCACTGGCTTTCGAATTTGCGCAGATCCGCCTCGACAACGATCACCCCCACCAGCGACCCGCCCGCGTCGATCCGGCGGGAATAGTTGAACTGCATCGCGCCATTGTCGTTACGAAAGGCGTTGAACACCGTGTCATTCGACCGTTGCGCCGCGATGAAATACTGGGTCTGCCGGTGGTTCGAGGCGATCAGCGCCCGGTCCGTCGCGGCCACCGTCCGCCCCGTCGCGTCCAGCAGCATCAGCGACGCCGCCCCGATGTCATCCTTGACAGAGATCAGCCGCTGCGAGGTCTGGCTGAAATCGTTGGTGTTCAGCGCCTCGATCAGCACCGGGTCGCGGGCCAGGAGCAGCGGCACGATGGAATTGCGCTGCAATTCGCTCAGCAGGTTGCCCGCATAGAGCGCCTGGCGCACCTCGGCCCGGTTCTTGGTGGCGACCGTATAGCGCTCTGTCAAAAGCTGGTTGGTGAACCACACGACCCCCATCGCCCCCATCACGAACAGCAGCAACAGCACGCGCCCGCGCCAGGACAGCGCGGTGCGGACCGATTGCTTGCGAGAGGGTTTGGCGGCGTTCATCCCGGCAATCTATGCCGCGCGGGCCGCACGCTCAAGCGCCGCCAGGTCAGGCCGGCGCGGTCATGCCGGCGATTGCGCGAAAGATCGCCGCCCCATCGGTGCCGCCATGGGCCGCGTCCACCGCCCGTTCGGGATGCGGCATAAGCCCCAGAACCCGCCGATTCTCGCTGAGAATGCCCGCGATATCAGCCAGCGAGCCGTTCGGGTTGTCGGTATAGGTAAAGGCGATACGGTCTTGATCCTGCAGCGCTTTCAGCGTCTCGGGATCGGCGACGTAATTGCCGTCGTGATGCGCGATGGGCAATTGGATCTCGTCGCCCTGCGCCATGTCCGACGTGAAAGCACTGGCGGCGGTTTCGACCCGAAGGCCCACATTACGGCAAATGAACTTCAGCCCGGCATTGCGCATCAACGCCCCCGGCAGCAGCCCGGTTTCGGTCAGAACTTGAAAGCCGTTGCAGATCCCGATCGCATGGCCGCCGCCGTGGACGAAATCCACCAGCGCTGCCGAGATCGGAGAGCGGGCGGCAATCGCCCCGCAGCGCAGGTAGTCGCCATAGGAAAACCCGCCGGGCACGCCGACAATGTCGAGCCCCGCAGGCAGCGCGGTTTCCTTGTGCCAGACCATCTGCACCTCGGCGCCCGCCTGCCGGAAGGCGACAGCCAGGTCGCGGTCGCAATTCGATCCGGGGTAGACGATGACAGCGGCTTTCATGCGGGAAATCCTCAATTCTCGGGGATGCAATAGGCTTCTAGGCCGATATAGTGTGAGCCCGTTTCAACGCTCGGGGTAGCAAGGCGTCGTGCCGCCTCTTCGCAAGTCTCCAAATTCGCATAGGGCCCAAACCGTTCAGTAACGATATGACCGGCCGTATCCCCATAGCTAGTTAGAACCACGAACAGAACCCATCCGATTTTCACTGTCACCTAGCCCCCGAAATCCGTGATCACCGCGACGCCCGGCGGCGCGGGATGGTCGAACGCGGCGAGTTCGGCGCTGGCCTCACTCAACCCCACACGCCGCGCGATCAGGGGGGTCAGATCGACCTGCCCCGTCTCGATCAGCGAGACCAGCCCGGGGTAGCGATGCGCGGGCATCCCCCGCGTGCCGAACAGGGCGAGCTGCCCGGAATAGACCGCATCCATTGGCAGGGGCATCGTTATGTGCGATCCTGCGGGCATGCCGACCTGCACCATCCGGCCGAATTTTCGCAGGCACAACAAAGCGTTGCGCGCCGTTTCGGTGATGCCCAAAGCCTCTACCGCCACATGCGCCCCGCCGCCGGTCACCGCCCGGATCTCTGCCGCCGGATCGCCGGCGCTGGCATCAATGGCCGCCTCGGCCCCCAGCGCTTTGGCATGGGAGAGCTTTTCCGCCACCACATCGACCACAACGACCCGCGCGCCAAGCGCCTTGCCCAGCAACAGCGCCGACAGGCCGATCCCGCCCGTGCCCCAGACCGCGAGCCATTCACCCGCCTGCAAGGCCGCGCGGCCCGTCAGCGCATGCCAGGCGGTCGTCACCCGGCAGCCCAAAGCCGCAGCCAGCGCAGGTTCCATCGTATCGGGCAGCCGCGTCAGGTTCACATCGGCGCGCGGCACCGCGATCTGTTGGGCATAGGCACCGGGCGCCGTGAACCCGGGCACCACCTGGGTGGCGCAGGCGGTCTGCAACCCGGACTGGCACATGGGGCACTGCCCGCAGGCGAGGATGAACGGCGCAATCACCCGGTCGCCCACCCGCCAGCGCGTCACCCCGGATCCGACCTCGGCGACGATGCCGCAGAATTCATGGCCGGGAATATGCGGCAGGCTGATGTCGGGATCGGTGCCGGTCCAGGCGTGCCAGTCCGAGCGGCAGACGCCACAGGCCAGAACCTGCAGAACCACGCCATCCGCGGGGCAGGCCGGGTCCGGCACCTCCTGCACCTCCAGCGGGGCGCGGTAGGCGGTCAGCAGCGCCGCTTTCATGACCTGCCCCCCGATTTCCAGCGCCGCAGCCGCAAGGTGGCGAACAGCGCCGGGACCAGACACACCAGCCCCAGGGCGCCGACAATCAGACCGGCCATGAAATCCTCCAGCCCCGGCAGGACCACATTTGTCCGAACACTGGGAAAATAGCGGATCTGGCGGACCGAGCCGATCTCGAAGTCCCAGTCGGGATGCGACATGCCCACGCTCGCCTCGGTCTCGGTGCCATCGGCCCAGACATAGCGGAACACCGGCCCGTAATTGGTGACGCCACGGTCAAACACGGTCTCCCCCTCCCAGGCATAGACCCGCACCACCGTCCCCTGCGTGGGCACCGTGGCCAGGTGGCGATAGCTTTCCAGCCCCAGCATCAGAACAGCGGCGGCCAGCATCAGCCCCGGCAGCACCCAGACCAGAACCCAGGTGCGCCAGCTGATCTGACGCTCCCCCTTCTCGGTCTCGCGCCAGAAATAATACTGGCCCCCCAGCCTCATGTCAGAGGATCTCTATCGCGTAGCTTTCGATCACGGTGTTGGCGAGCAGCTTTTCACACATCGCCGTGACAGAGGACCGCGCGGCCTCTGCATCGGTCTCGGCCAGATCCAGTTCTATGACCTTGCCTTGGCGCACCCCGTCCACGCCGTCAAACCCCATGGAGCCCAGAGCATGGCGCACCGCCTCGCCCTGAGGATCCAGCACGCCCGCCTTGAGCATGACTTGTACCCGAGCCTTCATCCGCCACTCCCGGGGGCCGGGCGGCCCCCTTCTTGTCGTCACAAATACCTGACCGCGACGCGCGCCAAGGCGCCGCTAGTTGATCAGATGCGGTTTCGTTGCGTGGGTCACATTCGACGGCAGGACACCCAGGCGCCGCGCCACCTCAGTATAGGCATCGGCCAGGCTGCCCAGATCGCGCCGGAACACGTCCTTGTCCAGCTTCTGGCCGGTTTCCACATCCCACAAACGGCAGCTGTCGGGGCTGATCTCATCGGCCACGATCAGACGCTGAAAATCGTTCTCCCAGATCCGGCCGATCTCGATCTTGAAATCGACCAGCTTGATCCCGACCGCCATCATCACGCCCGACATGAAATCGTTCACCCGCAGTGCCAGCGCCACCATGTCGTCCAGATCCTGCTGGCTGGCCCAACCAAAGGCGATCACATGCTCTTCGGTGACCAGCGGGTCGCCCAGGGCGTCGTCCTTGTAGTAGAACTCGATGATCGGCCGGGGCAGCTGCGTACCCTCGGCGATACCCAGACGCTGGGTCATCGACCCGGCGGCGATGTTGCGCACCACGACTTCCAGCGGAATGATCTCGACCGAGCGGATCAGCTGTTCGCGCATATTGATGCGCTTGAGAAAGTGGGTGGGCACGCCGATGCCGTTCAGCCCGGTCATGAAGTATTCCGACAGCCGGTTGTTCAGAACCCCCTTGCCGTCGATGATGTCTTTCTTCTGGGCGTTGTACGCGGTGGCGTCATCCTTGAAATACTGCACCAGGGTTCCGGGTTCCGGACCTTCGTACAATATTTTCGCTTTGCCCTCGTAGACCTTCTTGCGCCGTGCCATGAATAATACGGAACTCCGATATTGGCGGCGGGCGCCAGCCCGGCCATTTGATGCCCTATAGGACATGGCGCGTGCGCCCGCAAGACAGGCTGCCCCTTGCGCCGCCTGCAGGTCGAAGGCATATCCCCTACAACATCCCCCTGCCGATGAGGATCCAGATGAGTACTTTCGACGATCGCGAGAACGCCTTCGAGAACAAATTCGCCCATGACGCCGAGATGCAGTTCAAGGCCGAAGCGCGGCGCAACAAGCTGCTTGGTCTGTGGGCCGCCGAGCTGCTGGGCAAGTCCGCCGAGGACGCAGACGCCTATGCCAAGGAGGTGATCCGCGCCTCGTTCCAGGAGGCCGGCGACGAGGACGTGTACCGCAAGGTCGCGGGCGATCTGGGCAGCAAGGCCGACGAGACCACGATCCGCGCCAAGATGGCCGAATTGCTGGCGACCGCCAAAGCGCAGTTGATGTCCGACCTTTAAGGGGATCGGCCCGTGCCTTCGGGCGGCCTGCGTCACAGGCGGTCCGGCCCGAACGGTCAGCCCGTCAACAAGCCTGAACGTCCCGCGGCGGCGTTAAGAGAATGATCATTCTCCGGCCCTATGCCCCTCTCCGGGGCACGGGTTCGGAGGGGTACTATGGAATTCAACAAACCTGCGGCACAGGCCGGCGGGGGGCAGGCTCTGCGTGGCCTTGCCGTGCGGCAGATCGTGCCGATGGGGCTTTTGCTGGCGCTGGGATGGGTCCTGTTGCAGGAATTCCAGTCGATCGACTCCGTGTCGGTCCTGGAGGCGGTGGCGCAGATCGGGCCGGGACAATGGATCGCGGCCGGTCTGGCCTCGCTTGGCAGCTTTCTCGCCTTTGGCCGGTTCGAGGCGATCATGCACCGGCTGCTGCGCACGCAGGTCACCGACCAGGACGCGCGAATCGGCGGGATCGCCGCGATTGCCACCGCCCAGATGACCGGCTTTGGCCTTCTGGTCGCGACGCTGGCGCGCTGGCGGATGTTCCCGGACCTGACCGTGGGCCAGGCGCTGCGGCTTACCGCCGCCGCCTCGCTGAGCTTCATGCTGTGCCTGGGCGTGCTTCTGGCCGCCGCCTTGGCGCTGGCGCCCCTGCTGGATCCGGCCTGGCGGATGCTGAGCGGCGCTATCGCTCTGGCGATGCTGGGCGGGGCTGTGGCCACGCTGTGGCGTCCCGCCTGGGCCTTTCGCCTGCCAATCCCGCCGCTGCGGGCGCAGGCGTCGCTGCTGGCCTGGACCGCGGCGGACACGTTGCCGGCCGCCGCCGCGCTTTACGTCCTGCTTCCCCCCGATATGCAGCCGCCGATGCTGATCTTTGCCGCCGTCTTTCTGATGGCGCTGGGCGCGGGGCTGTTGGGCGCCACCCCCGGTGGCGTCGGCCCGTTCGAGCTGATGTTCCTATCCTGCCTGCCGTCCCTGCCAGAGGCCGACATCATCGCCGCCATTCTCGGCTTTCGCCTTGTTTACTATGCGCTGCCCGGGCTGGTGGCACTGGGGCTGCTGCTGGCCGCGCCGATGCTGCGCCACCGCTCCCGCCCTAGGCCTACGATCAGCCCGGTGATGGCCGCCAACGTTCCGCCGGTCAAAGCCCTTGTGCTGAGCTATAACGCCAGCCGGGCAGAGGCGGGGCTGATGCGGCAGGGCGCCTTCGACATCCTGTGCGACGAACACGCCCGCCCGCTGTCGCTGGTGGCGGAGACCGGGCAAAGCCTGATCATGCTGTCCGATCCGCTGCGCCGCGACGCGGATCCCGCCCCCACGCTGCAGGCGCTTGAAACCGCCGCCCACGGCCGGATGCGCGCACCGTGCCTGTACAAATGCAGCGCCCGCACCGCCGTGGTGGCCCGGCGCATGGGCTGGCAGGCGATCCCTGTGGCGCAAGAGGCCTGGCTCCGCCCCGCCGTCTTCGATCCCGGCACCGCCTCGCGCCGACAATTGCGCCGCGCCCTGCGCAAGGCCGAAAAGGCCGGTGTCGAAGTGCGCGAGCGCAGCGGAACCGCCTTGCCCCTGGCCCAGATGCGGCGCGTGGCCGAAAGCTGGGCCGCCGCCCGGCACGGCGGGGCGCGGGGTTTTTCGATGGGCCGGTTCTGTGCCTCCTATGTGTCCGGGCAACTCGCCTATCTGGCTTATCTCGACGATCGGCTGATCGGGTTCATCACCCTGCATCTAGCGCATGGCGAACGCACGCTGGATCTGGTCTGCCACCTGCCCGACATCCCGCCCGGCACCATGCATCTCCTGGTCACCCGCGCGATCGAGGCGGCCGCCGCCGAGGGTTGCGCCCGCCTGTCGCTGGCCGCCGTGCCCCGCGACTGGCCGTTGCCCGGCGCTTTGGGCGCGCGGGTGACCCGGCTGACCGGCGCCGACGGGCTGCGGCGCTTCAAATCCAGCTTCGCCCCGGTTTGGGAGCCGTTGTACCTGGCCGCGCCCGACCGTTTGGGGCTGCTGCTGGGCGGGCTGGACCTGGCCGACCGGATCACCCGCCCGCGCGACGGCCTGCCGCAAGGCCCCGGATGAGACCCCCGGATGAGCCCCCCGATGACACACCGGATAACGCCTCTGATGATGCCCGCATCACGTCCGTCCGAGACCCTGCATCATGAGGGAAGCCGCATGAAGATTATGACATTTATCAATTTGCGTCATGACCCGCAGACTGCCATACCCGCAACCAACAAGGTCGCGCCTTTGCGGCCGTATCCGCTTGGACCTTTCCCATGACCAATGCTCTTTCTGCCCTTCTGGCGCAACGCGACTGGCTTCTGGCCGACGGCGCGACCGGGACCAACCTGTTCAACATGGGCCTTGGCGCGGGCGACCCGCCCGAGCTGTGGAACGAGAGCGAACCGGACAAGATCCGCAGCCTCTATCGCGGCGCGGTCGAGGCGGGCAGCGACCTGTTCCTGACCAATTCCTTCGGCTCCAACGCCTCGCGCCTGAAGCTGCACAATTCCCAGCACCGGGTGCGCGAATTGTCGCGGCTGGCGGCGGAACTGGGGCGTGAGGTGGCCGATGCCGCCGGGCGTCCGGTTGTCGTGGCCGGGTCCGTCGGCCCCACGGGCGAGATCATGGCGCCGATGGGCAGCCTGACCCACGAGCTTGCGGTGGAGATGTTCCATGAGCAGGCCGAGGGTCTGAAGGAAGGCGGCGCCGACGTTCTGTGGGTCGAAACAATCAGCGCCCCCGAAGAGATGAAGGCCGCCGCCGAAGCCGCCGGTCTGGCCGGGATGCCGTTCTGCGCCACCATGAGCTTTGACACCGCCGGGCGCACGATGATGGGCCTGACCTCCTCTGGCTGGGCCAAGCAGGCGGAAAAGATGCAACCCGTGGCCTTCGGCGCCAATTGCGGCGTCGGCGCCTCGGATCTGCTGCGCACGGTGCTGGGCCTGTCGAGCCAGGGCAGCGATCTGCCGATCATCGCCAAGGGCAACGCGGGCATCCCAAAATATGTGGACGGCCACATCCATTACGACGGCACGCCAGAGTTGATGGCCGATTACGCGGTGCTCGCCCGCGATTCCGGCGCGACGATCATCGGCGGCTGCTGCGGCACCATGCCCGACCATCTGCGCAAGATGCGCGAGGCGCTGGAGACGCGGCCCAAAGGGGCCCGCCCGGCGCTGGAAGAGATCGCGGAACGGATGGGCGGATTCTCGTCTGAAAGCGACGGCACGGGCGACGCGCCGCCGGCCCCGGAACGGCGCCGCCGGCGTCGCGGCTAGGGTCCGATGGGATCTGCCCGGCGCGCTGGCCTGCGCGGCCGGTCCGATAGGATGTCAGAACAGTTCGAGCTGGTCTCCGGCCCGTGGCGGCACGCGGAACCGGTCCGTTGGCAGCGGCGGCAGCGCCGTCTGCAGCCCCAGACGGCGGACGGCCAGCGCAAAGCGTTGGGCGATCATCCCGGCATATTCGCCCTCGCCCCGCAGCCGCGTGCCCCAATCGGCGTCATAGTCCTTGCCCCCCCGCGTTTCGCGTACCCGCGCCATGACCCGCGCGGCACGGTCGGGATAGGCCTCGGACAACCAATCGCGGAACAGCTCGGCGACCTCAAACGGCAGGCGCAGCAGGATCCAGCTTGCGGCAACGGCCCCGGCATCGCGGCCCGCGGTCAGGATCGCCTCCAGCTCCGGAACGGTCAGGCCGGGCACGATCGGCGAGGCCATCAGGCGCACCGGCACCCCCGCCGCGCTCAGCCGCTCGATGGTCTTGATCCGGCGCGCGGGCAGCGGCACCCGAGGCTCCATCCGCCGCGACAGCTCTGGGTCGAGCGTGGTCACCGATATGCCCACCCGCACCAGCCCGTCGCGCGCCAGATCGGTCAGCACGTCCAGATCCCGCTCGATCAGCGTGCCCTTGGTCACCACGGCCACCGGATGCCCGTGATCGCGCAGCACCTCCAGGATCTGGCGAGTCAGTCCGTATTCACGCTCGATCGGCTGATAGGGGTCGGTATTCGTCCCCATCGCGATCACGGCGGGCGTGTAGCGGGGCGCGGCCAGCTCTTGCGCCAGCAGCGCGGGGGTGTCGGGGCGGGCGATCAGCCGCGTCTCGAAATCGAGACCGGGCGACAGGCCGAGATAGGCGTGACTCGGTCGCGCGAAGCAGTAGATGCAGCCATGCTCGCAGCCCCGGTAGGCGTTGATCGAGCGGTCAAAGGACAGATCGGGCGAGCTGTTGCGCGTGATCACCCTGCGCGGCCGTTCAAGCTGCACCTCGGTGCGCAGGGGCGGCAGTTCTTCGTCACGGTCCCAGCCGTCCTCCACGGTTTCCGCCCGCAAGCGGTCGAACCGGATGCCGGGGTTGGAGCGGGCGGCGCGGCCCTTGCGCCGCTCGGACGGGATGGTTTGGCCAGTCATGGCGCCAAACTAGAACGAAATAAGAACACGCGCCAGCAGAATTCGACCGCCACGTCGCCGGAAGCCTGCTCCATGTCGCAACAGGCACAGTGTTTCGCGACGCGATCGAACAATAGAAGTTAACTGAATTGCGCCCAGGCGCCGAACCGGAGTGTCCGCATGTCTGATGAAGAAGGCGAAGATATCGTCCTGAGCGAACTCGACAATGACGAGCTTGTGCAGCAGATGCATGACGATCTTTACGATGGTCTCAAGGAAGAGATCGAAGAAGGCGTCAACATCCTGCTCGAACGCGGCTGGCAGCCCTATGACGTGCTGACCATTGCACTGGTCGGTGGCATGAAGATCGTCGGCGACGACTTTCGCGACGGGATCCTCTTTGTCCCCGAGGTGCTGCTGGCGGCCAATGCGATGAAGGGCGGCATGGCGATCCTGAAGCCGCTGTTGATCGAGACCGGCGCCCGCACCATCGGCCGCATGGTCATCGGCACCGTCAAGGGCGACATTCACGACATCGGCAAGAACCTTGTGGGCATGATGATGGAGGGCGCCGGGTTCGAAGTGTTCGATCTGGGCATCAACAACGCGGCCGAGAAATATCTGGACGCCGCCAAGGAGCATGACGCCGACATCATCGGCATGTCGGCGCTGCTGACCACGACGATGCCCTATATGAAGGTGGTCATCGACTCGATGGTCGAACAGGGCATCCGCGACGATTACATCGTGCTGGTGGGCGGCGCGCCGCTGAACGAGGAATTCGGTCGCGCCATCGGGGCCGACGCCTATTGCCGCGATGCCGCCGTGGCCGTCGAAACCGCCAAATCCTTCATGGCGCGCAAGCACAACCAGATGGCGGCCGGCTAGACGATATCGCGGTCGGGAACCGGAGATTCTTTGGTGCCCGACCGCCCCTGACAATTCCGGTGTGCCACCTGTCGCGCCCCGCCCGGGCCGATTGGATCCGGGCGGCGCAGTCAGACCGCCGGGCGGTCGGTTTTGATATGGTCAGCCCGGACCCGGCGCCTTTCGTATCCATGCCAGCCGCACAATCCTGATCTTTTGATATACGTCTTGCAGCACTCCTCTTCGGCCACCACATATCGCTAAAGGAGACTCGAATGCCGTTGGACAAGCTTGTTCTGATTATCGTCATCGTAATGTTCGCCGCCGGTGTGACCGTCTGGGTGTCGGCGCTGATCCTCGCGTCGCTGCAAATGCCCGGCGGATGGCTGGTCTTCATTCCCGCCGCGCTGGTGGGGTATGTCGTGTGGCGGGTGATCACAGATCGTTTGAGGAATGCTGAGGATGACCACTATGATCGTATCGAAAAGTGACATGCTGCTGGTGACGACCGACGGCGTCCCCGGCCAGACTGTCATCGAGGTTCTGGGCCTTGTCCGCGGCTCCACCGTGCGGGCAAAGCATCTGGGCACCGACATCGTGGCCTCGCTGCGCAATCTGGTGGGCGGAGAGGTGACGGAATATGCCTCGCTGCTGGCAGGCTCGCGCGAGCAGGCGATCGACCGGATGGTGGACGAGGCCTATCAGCTGGGCGCCGATGCGGTGGTTGCGGTGCGGGTGCAAACCTCGATGATCACCCAGGGCGCGAGCGAGGTCCTGGCCTACGGAACCGCCGTGCGTCTTGGCTAGGCAGCCGTGACAGAGCGTGACAGCCCGGTCCCCGCAAGCGCTCCGCGGGCGCCTGCGG
>CAYGRI010000131.1:0-13073 GCA_964352155.1 uncultured Maritimibacter sp.
CCAACTGCGCGCCCCCCGCGCAGGGCCGCGCAGTTGGCGCCCGGCTGGAACGTCTCGACGGCGGGCCAAAGGTGATGGGCACGGAAAGCTACGGCGCCGATCTGGTCCTGCCCGACATGCTGGAGGTGCGTGCGATCCGCTCGCCCCACCACGCCGCCCGCTTCTCCTTCGGCGACATCGCCGGATGGGCCGCGCGGCACGGCGTGCATGTATTTACCGCCGCCGACATCCCCGGCGTGAACCTCTACGGCACGATCCCGGCCTTCGTCGACCAACCCGCCCTCGCCGAAACCCACGCCCGCCACCGGGGCGAAGCCATCGCCCTCATCGCGGCCAATCCCGAAGCCTGGGAGACGCTGGACGCAAGCACATTTCCCGTGGCCTGGCATCCTGCTCCACATGGGCTGGACCTGGACCACCTGCCCGACAGCGACCTGCACAAGACCCGCCCCGGCAACCGCCTGATCACCGGCCTGGTCCGCTGCGGCGACCCCGACACATCGCTGACCAAGGCCGCCTTCACCGCCGAGGCCACGATCGACACCGCCTATGTCGAACACGCCTATATCGAGCCCGAGGCGGGCATCGCCTGGCTGGACGGAGACGTCCTCGTGATCCGCGCCTGCACCCAGGCTCCCATCATGGACCGCGACGAGACCGCCAAGGTCCTCGCCCTCCCGCCCGAGCGGCTCCGCATGATCCCCGCCGCGACCGGCGGCGGCTTTGGCGCCAAGCTGGATGTCTCGCTGCAACCGCTGATCGGGCTGGCCGCGCTCAAAACCGGACGGCCCTGCCGCATGGTCTACACCCGCGGCGAAAGCATGACCTCGACCACCAAACGCCACCCCGGGCAGATGCAGGGCCGCGCGGGCTGCGACGCCCGGGGCATGGTCCAGGCGCTGACGTTCGACGGGCGCTTCAACACCGGCGCCTATGCCAGCTGGGGCCCCACCGTCGCCGTGCGCGTGCCGGTTCACGCCTCCGGCCCCTATCGCACGCCGAATTACCGGGCCGAAGCGGTCGCCCTGCATTCCAACGGCCCCTCCGCCGGCGCCTTCCGGGGCTTTGGCGTCCCGCAGGCCGCGATTCTGCAGGAAACGCTGTACGAAGACCTCGCCTATGCCACCGGGGTTGATCGTCTGACCTTCCGCCTGCAAAACGCCCTGCGCGACGGCGACCGCACCGTCTTTGGCCAACGCCCGAACGGCATCGGCATCGCGGAATGTCTGGAGGCGTTGCAACCCCATTGGCAAACCGCGCTGGCAGAGGTCTCCGTCCACAACGCCACCGATCCGACGATCCGCCGGGGAATCGGCATCGCCTCCTGCTGGTACGGCTGCGGCAACACCGGCCTGCCCAACCCTTCAACCGTGCGCATTGGCCTCACCGCTCAGGGCGCTCTGACGATCCACCAGGGCGCCAGCGACATCGGTCAGGGCGCCAACACAGTGATCCCACAACTGGCCGCCGATGGCCTTGGCCTGCCGGTCTCGCAATTCCACCTGATCGATGGCGATACTTTCCTGACGCCCGATTGCGGTAAGACCTCTGCCTCGCGCCAGACCTTCGTCACTGGCAAGGCCGCGCTGCTGTCCGGTCAAGCCCTGCGCCGCCGCATCCTCGCCCTAACAAACATGGGCGATGCGGCACATCTGACCCTTTCCGGCACCATCCTGACCGCCAGTGATGGCACCGCCACCCGCACAATCCGCCTGTCGGACCTGCCCGTTGACGCCTTGGGCTATGTCCTGTCGGCCGAGGAAACCTATGATCCGCCGACCCGCGGCCTGGACGAGGACGGCCAGGGCGAACCCTATGCCGTCTATGGCTACGGCGCCCAGATGGCCGAGGTCGAGGTCGACACCCGCCTTGGCACCGTCAAGGTCCGCCAGATGACCGCCGCCCATGACCTTGGCCGCGTCGTCAATCCGCTGCTGGCCGAAGGTCAGGTCGAAGGTGGCATTGCCCAGGGCCTCGGCATGGCGCTGATGGAGGAGTATATTCCCGGGCTGACCGAAAACCTGCATGATTACCTGATCCCCACCTTCGGCGACATGCCCCGGATCCGCTCGATCTTTATCGAAAAGCCCGACCCGGAAGGGCCAATGGGCGCCAAGGGACTCGGCGAGCACGTGCTGATCCCCACCGCCCCCGCGATCCTGAACGCCATCCGCCACGCTTGCGGTGCCCGGATCACCCGGCTGCCCGCCCTGCCCCACCGTGTCCTTGCGGCGATGCCCAAATGACCACCCGCGCCGGTCCCGAAACAGGAGACATGCCCCGCAGCAAACCCGACAAGATCCGCTGCGACGCCTGCCCCGTCATGTGCTACATCGCCGAGGGCCAGACCGGCGCCTGCGACCGCTATGCCAACCAGAACGGCCAGATCATCCGCTGCGACCCGCTGACGATCCTCGACGCGCGGCTGGCGGCGGGCGAAACGCTGGTGCCCTTCCTGGCCCGCGACTGGGACGGAAGCCTCGCCCCCGACCCGCTGACACCTACGGCCATCGGCGCTGGCACAACCTACCCCGACTACAAACCCGCGCCCTTCCTGATCTCGCGCCAGATCGACGGCGCCGATTTCGTGACCGTGGTGACCGAGGCGATCTTCAGCTATTGCGGCGTCAAGGTGAAGATCGACACCGACCGCCACCTGGGCCCCGAAGCCGCCCCCGTCCGCGCGAAGGGAGAGATCATCGGCCATGTGATGACGGCGGAATACGGGTCGCAAATGCTGTCGCTGGGCGGGGTCGACCACCTGACCGGCAGCTCCAAACCCGAGGGCCGCGCCACCTGCGACGCGCTGCTGGCCCTGTGCAACCGCGCGCCGGTTGAACTGACCATCGACGGCGGTGCCACCGTCACCGTGCAGGCGGGCGCCGCGCCCATCATCGATGGCCAACGCGAGGAACGGATGCGCGTCGGCTGCGGCTCTGCCACCATCGGCATGTTCGCCAGCCAGTGGCAGGGGCTGGTGGACGAGGTCGTGGTGGTCGACGATCACATCACCGGGGTCGTCAGCGAGCATCAGGCGGGCAAGGTTCTTGGATGGCCCGACACGGGTATCCGGATCAAGGGCCGCCGCTCCACCCCCGGCCGCTACTTCCAGGTCGCCAAGGCCGGGCGCGGCTGGGGCGGCACGGATATCGAGGATCCGCTAATCATCCTCGGCCCCTGGCGCCCGGAAAAGGGGGCCCGCCCGGGGCTGACCCTGCTGATGGTTTCAACCACGGGCGAGCAATTCGGCTACTACATCCTGAACGACACCCTTGTTCCCGAACCGGCCCCCCTGCCCCAGACGCTGCAGCCAACGGTCGACCTGATCGCCGAGAACTGCGAACCGGCGCTCTGCACTGTGCTGTTCATGGGCGGCGCGGGCGGCAGCCTGCGCGCCGGCGTCACGCAGAACCCGGTGAAACTCACGCAATCCGTGCAGGCGCTGAAAACCACCGTCACCTGCGGCGGCGCCCCGGTCTATGTCTGGCCCGGCGGTGGCATCACCCTGATGGTCGACGTCACCACCCTGCCCGAACAGGCCTTCGGCTACGTCCCCACGCCCGCGCTGGTCGCCCCGCTGGAATTCACCCTGCGCCGCGACGCCTACCGCGCGCTCGGCGGCTACAACGAGGCGATCCGCGATCTGGACGATATCCTGGCCAACGGCGGAGAATACGGAGCAGACACCCGCGGTGTCGGCCCGCCCAAACCCTAGAATGGAACGGCCCCGCGCGGTTCGCTTGCCCGGCGGGCGGCTGCACCTGCAGCACGGTCCGATCGACATCATCGCCAGCGCAGAAGGGCCCGGCCAGGAGGCCGCCTTTGCCCGCGCCACCAGCCGGTTCCAAAGCGTTCTGACAGACCTCACAGCCGAACTCCCAGCCCTGCGCTGCGACATCGCCAAGGCGCCGCGGCTCCACAGCCAGATCGCCCAAGCCATGCTGCGGGCCACAACGCCCTTCGCCCCGACGTTCCTGACCCCTATGGCCGCCGTCGCCGGTGCCGTCGCGGATGAGATCCTGTCCCACCTCGCCGGTCCCGACATAGTCAAAGCCTATGCCAACAACGGCGGCGACGTGGCCTTCCACCTCGCACCCGGCACCGAGATGACCGCCGCCATCGCCGCCACCATCCCCGCCCAAACGACGATCCGCCACACCAGCCCGGTCCGGGGCATCGCAACGTCCGGCTGGCAAGGCCGCAGCCATTCCCTGGGCATCGCCGACAGCGTCACGGTCCTGGCGCAATCCGCAGCCCGCGCCGATGCCGCCGCCACCCTGATCGCGAATGCCGTCAACCTGCCCGACCACCCCGGCATCACCCGCCGGCCGGCCCGGGACCTGATGCCAGACAGCGACCTGGGGGACCGGATGGTCACCTGCCGGGTCCCACCCCTGGCGCCACCAGACATCCTGACCGCCCTCCGGCAGGGCGAAACGCTGGCCCGAACCTACCGGCACACCGGCCTGATCGCCGCCGCCTTTCTGGTCCTGCAGGGATACACGGCCACAATTGGCGCCGACAACTTGCGCCTCGCCTGAGATCCTCTGCTTCTTCTGGCCTTAAATACTCCCGCCGGAGGCATGAAAGTTCTTCAAAATGCCACGACCACCCAGCCAGTCACGACGCAAAGGACCGCAGTCCTCACCAGCCAAGCCGTCAATCCGAGCGTGCCGCATCCATCAGGCGGCGCATTTTATGGATTGCCGGGGTGAGGCCAAGGAAAAGCGCCTCTCCGACGAGGAAATGGCCGATGTTCAATTCGACAACTTCCGGGAAGGCCGCGACCGGGGACACCGTGTCATAGGTCAGACCATGACCGGCATGCACTTCCAGACCCATTGCATGGGCAAAGGTGGCCATCTCGCGCAGCCGCGCAAGCTCGGCATCACGGGTCTCGAAATCGCCCTCCGCATGGGCATCGCAATAGGCGCCGGTGTGCAGTTCCACCACCGCAGCGCCGATCCGGGCCGCCGCCTCGATCTGGGCGGCATCGGCGGCAATGAAGATCGACACGCGGCAACCCGCCTCGGCCAAAGGCGCGATGAAATGCGCCAGCCGGTTCTCGTCCCGCGCCACCTCCAGGCCGCCCTCTGTCGTGCGTTCTTCGCGCTTCTCGGGGACAAGGCACACCGCATGGGGCCGATGCCGCAGCGCGATGGCCTGCATCTCCTCGGTCGCCGCCATCTCAAAGTTCAGTGGCACCGTCAGCGCCTGCATCAGCCCGTCAATATCCGCGTCAGAGATATGCCGCCGATCCTCGCGCAGATGGGCGGTGATGCCGTCGGCCCCGGCCTCTTCGGCCAGCTTGGCTGCCCGGATCGGATCGGGATAGGCTCCGCCCCGGGCATTTCGCACCGTGGCCACGTGGTCGATATTCACACCAAGGCGAAGGGGTCCCAAAGGCGTCATCGGCGTCTTTCCTATTTCGTCGTCGTTTTTCCTGGCGCCGAGCCGGACTGCGACCGCGCCCGTTCCATCGCGGCGCGGCGTTTCTCGTACCGCTCCCGCAGCTTCTTGACGCGGCGACCCTGATAGGCTTTCACCGCCGGAAGCGCCAGCATATAGAAGGCCACACCGAAGATCACCCCCGGAATGATTCCGCCAACCAGGTAAGGCACAAAGACGTCATGCCCAAACCGCGCCAGCTGGTCCCAATGGGTGGGCGCGCCGGTGATGATCGCAATCGCATTGTGCCACAGCTCCTGGCTGGCCTGACCAAAGGCGTTGAACACCCGGTGCAGCGGCACCGTATCCTGACGGCCCAGCATCCACTGCCCGAGTTCCAGGCTGATCGCGGCAATGAACGGAAAGGTCAGGGGATTGCCGACAAAGGTCGCCATCAGTGCGGCCAGGATATTACCCTGCATCACAAAGGCCAGCACGGCCGAGATGATGAAGTGAAAGCCGAAGAACGGAGTAAAGCTGGTGAAGACCCCGGCGGCGATGCCCCGCGCGATCCGATGCGGCGGATCCGGCAGGCGCCGCAACCGATGCCCGACATAATAGAACGCTCTGCTCCAGCCGCCTTTCGGCCAGAACTGCTCCACAAGCCATTGCATCCAGGTACGAGGCGTCCGCCGCTTGAAGACCACTGCCCGTTTACCCCCCCTTCAGGGCTTGCGCGCAAGGTCGCGGAACCGGCTGAGCGCCGCGACATCGCTTTCTGCTTCAATTGCCAGCATCACGGCATGCAGATGCTCTGTGTCACTTAGATCGACATCTATGACAAGCCGGTAAAAATCGGGCTTGCGGTCGACAAAATGCAGGTCAGAGATATTGGCCTTCTGTTCCCCGATCAACGTGCAGATCCGCCCCAGCATTCCGGCATCATTCGCGATGGTGACGTCCAGGCTGACCGTATGCACGGGCGGATGGCTGCCAGAGTTCCAGTGCAGATCCACCCAGCGGGCGGGATTGTCCTGAAATTCCTCCAGCGCGGGGCAGTCGATGGCGTGGACGATCACGCCCTTGCCACGATATGAGATGCCAACGATCCGCTCGCCCGGGACCGGCTGGCAGCAGCAGGCGCGCTCGAACGACTGATCGGCATCCAGCCCCACAACCGCGCGCTTGGCATCCACCGTGGCCTCGCGCCGGGGGACCAGATCGGGATAAAGCGTTGCCACCACATCACGCGCCGCCACTTCGGCAGAGCCCAGACGCGCCAGCAATTCATCGGCGGAGGTCAGCCGCATCTGTTTGGCCGCCGTGGCAATCGCCTTTTGCGTGGCGCGCTTGCCCACATGCTCGAACGAGACGCGGGCCAGTTCCCAGCCCAGCTTGACGAAGCGCTCCTTGTCTTCCTCGCGAAGGCTGCGGCGGATCGCGGTCTTGGCGCGCCCGGTCACCACGATGTCGATCCAGGTGGATTGCGGGCGCTGCCCTGAGGCTGTCATGATCTCGCAGGACTGGCCATTGCGCAGCCGCGTCCACAGCGGCACGCGCATCCCGTCGACCTTGGCGCCCACGCAGCTGTCGCCGATCCGTGTGTGGATCGCATAGGCGAAATCCAGCGGCGTCGCCCCGCGCGGCAGCTTGACCACATCGCCCTTGGGCGTGAAGCAGAACACCTGGTCGGCATACATCTCCAGCTTGACGTGCTCGAGAAATTCCGTGGTGTCGTCGGCGGTCTTAAGCTGTTCGGTCAGGCTGGCGATCCACTTGGCCGGATCTACGGCAAAGGGGTTCTCGGACGGCTCGCCATCGCGGTAGGACCAATGCGCGGCCACCCCCGTTTCGGCCACATCATGCATCTGATGGGTGCGAATCTGAATCTCCACCCGCCGGCCATCGCGCCCGGAAACGGTCGTATGAATCGACCGGTAGCCGTTGCTTTTTGGCTGGCTGATGTAATCCTTGAACCGCCCGGGCACCGCGCGCCACCGCTGGTGCATGGCCCCCAGAACGCGGTAGCAATCCGCCTCTGTCGCCACCAGGATGCGGAACCCGTAGATGTCAGACAGGCGCGAGAACGACAGACCCTTCTCTTCCATCTTGCGCCAGATCGAATAGGGACGCTTAGCGCGGCCCTGTACCTCTGCTGCGATGTCGGCGGTCTTCAGCTCTTTGCGGATATCGGCGGTGATCTTCATCACCACATCGCCGGTCTCGCGCTGCAAGCGGATGAAGCGACGCATGATGGAATTACGGCCCTCGGGGTTCAGGACGGCAAAGGACAGATCCTCCAGTTCGTCCCGCATCCATTGCATCCCCATCCGGCCGGCGAGTGGCGCGAAGATATCCATTGTCTCGCGCGCCTTTTGTACCTGTTTTTCGGGGCGCATCGACTTGATCGTCCGCATGTTGTGCAGCCGATCGGCCAGCTTGACGAGGATCACCCGCAGATCCTTGGACATCGCCATGAACAGCTTGCGGAAATTCTCGGCCTGCTTGGACTCCGAGGACATCTGCAGGTTGGTCAGCTTGGTGACGCCATCCACCAGCTCGGCCACTTCGGCGCCGAATCTCTCGGTGATCTCGGGATAGGTGGAGCGTGTGTCCTCGATCGTGTCATGCAGCAGCGCCGTCACGATCGTCGCATCGTCCAGCCGCATCTCTGTCAGGATAGAGGCGACGGCAACGGGGTGGGTAAAGTAGGGCTCGCCCGAATGGCGGTACTGCCCGGCATGCATCCGGCCGCCATAATGAAAAGCGGCACGGATCAGACCCTCGTTGCTGCGAGGGTTGTAGGCGCGGACCTTGTCGATCAGTTCGTCGACCTCGATCAGCCGGTCCAGCGCCATTGATGTCGTCCCTTACTTGGGTTCCTGAGCTTCCATCAGGGCGCGCAGCAGCTTTTCCTCGGACAGATCGTCTTCGGCAGGTTTGTCCTGCTCGGCCCCCATCAGAAGCGCCATCGCGTCTTCTTCGGGCTCGTCCACCTCGATCTGGGTCTGGTTGCTTTCGATCATGCGCTCGCGCAGATCTTCGGCCTGCTGGGTTTCCTCGGCGATCTCGCGCAAGGAGACGACAGGGTTCTTGTCGTTGTCGCGATCAACCGTGATCGGGGACCCCGCCGAAATCTCGCGCGCGCGATGCGCCGCCAGCATCACCAGCTCAAACCGATTGGGGACCTTGTCAACGCAATCTTCAACCGTTACGCGGGCCATGGTAGCTCCATTCCTTGGTCTGGGGAGAATTCAAGCCGCGCTTTTACGCGGTCTTGCGCCAATTGACAAGATAACTGGGGCAAATTCCCGCGACTTAAAGGGGTTGCACGGCATCTTTGTCCTCGTTCGGCAAGGCGTCGGCCATTTCCCGCATGGTTTGTCCCAGAACCGGATGGCGCCAGTCCGGCGCGATGTCGCACAACGGAATCAGGACAAAGGCGCGTTCGTGCAGCCGTGGATGCGGCAGGATCAGATGGTCCGGCGCCTTTTGCATTTGTGTGGCAAGGTCCAGCCCATGCCACGCCCGGAACGTCTCGGGATCGGGACGCACCGCGTCGGCCATCGCAATCAGGTCCAGATCCAGCGTCCGCATGCCCCAGCGCTGCCCCCGCGCGCGGCCAAAGATATCCTCGACCCGGTGCAGCGCCCGCAAGACCGCTTCGGGCGCGTCGAAACCGTTTAAGCTGGCGGCGGCGTTGACATAATCCGGCCCGGCCCCGGCCGGAAAACAGGGGGTGCGAAAAAAGCGGCTGACCGCCTGAACCGTCAGCCCCGAATCACCCAAAGCGGCCAGCGCCGCCCGCAAGGTATCCTCGGGCTGGCCCGCATCCCCCGGCAGATTCGCACCCAAAGCGATGAGGCTTAGAGACGAGGACGAAAGGGAATTATGACACATTGGGCTTCCAGGCAGGTTGCGGGCGCCGATTTTCACTTTATTCTTTCCATCAGTTTCGCCTTAACGTTTCTTAATCCATTCACTCACGGAACGTTTTTTAGCGAAGCGCATTAATCGAAGGGGCGATAAATGTTCTATAAGGACGAACGGCTTGCGCTGTTCATCGATGGATCGAATCTGTACGCGGCCGCGAAGTCGCTGGGATTCGACATCGATTACAAGCTGTTGCGGCAGGAGTTCATGCGACGCGGCAAGCTTTTGCGCGCATTCTACTACACCGCGCTGTTGGAAAATGACGACTACTCACCGATCCGTCCACTGGTCGACTGGCTGCATTACAACGGCTTCGCGATGGTGACGAAGCCAGCGAAGGAGTACATCGATAGCCAGGGGCGCCGCAAGGTCAAGGGGAACATGGACATCGAACTGACCGTCGATGCAATGGAACTTGCGGAACATGTCGATCACATCGTGCTGTTCTCGGGCGACGGCGATTTCCGTCCGCTGGTCGAGGCATTGCAACGTCGCGGGGTCAGGGTGTCGGTCGTGTCGACCATTCGCAGCCAACCCCCGATGATCGCGGACGAACTGCGCCGTCAGGCCGATAATTTCATCGAGCTGGACGAGTTGAAGGACGTCATCGGTCGCCCGCCACGCGAACCGCGCGAAGCCGAGGCGATCCGCGAGACCGTGGAACAATAACCCACCGCCGGATCGCGCCACCGACGGCGCCGGGGGCGAGCCTGCATATGCAGAGCGCCCTGGTGGTCAACGGTCGGCGTTGATCTGGTTGTGCATCTCGATGATGTCATCGGGCCAGGTGCTCTTGATATACGCCAGAACCGCCAGGATCTCTGCGTCGCTCAGGATGTCGCCAAAGCCGATCATGGTGCTTTCGTAATCCAGCCCGCGGCGGGCGAGCACCGCGGTCACCCCGTGTTTCGTCAGATCGAACAATTGTGCGTCCGGATGGTGCCAGGTGTGCCCGGTTTCGTCATGCGGCGGGGCCGGCATCAGCCCGTTGTCATGCCGCCTGCGCCAGTCAGGCTCTCCTTCCAGATCCGCCCCGTGACAGATCGCGCAATGATCGCCGTACAGCTCCTCTCCCGCCGCGATGGCCTCGGCCTCCTGGTAGGGTAAGATCCCCTCCGCCCAGGCCGGAGCGGTTGGGCTGCCGATGCACAATGCCAGAACGATGTGTCGCATGACGCCTCCTTAGCGAATGGCAGGAAGGTAGCGGATCGGGGCCGGAAGGAAAGCCTTCGCCCGCTGCGGGTCTGGACCTGTGGGCGGATCCCGCTTAGGTCTGGGTCAACGAAAGGGACTGCCATGACGAAACCGCCGTTGACCCTGTATCTCGCTGCCCCGCGCGGCTTTTGCGCCGGTGTCGACCGGGCGATCAAGATCGTCGAGATGGCGCTGCAGAAATGGGGTGCCCCGGTCTATGTGCGTCACGAAATCGTGCACAACCGCTTTGTGGTCGACGGTCTGCGCGACAAGGGCGCCGTCTTTGTCGAAGAGCTGGACGAATGCCCCCCCGACCGGCCGGTGATCTTCTCGGCCCACGGCGTGCCAAAATCGGTCCCGGCCGAGGCTGCACGGCGCAACATGGTCTATGTGGATGCGACCTGCCCCCTCGTCAGCAAGGTGCATATAGAGGCCGCGCGCCATCACGAGAACGGGCTGCAAATGGTGATGATCGGCCACGCGGGCCATCCCGAAACCATCGGCACCATGGGCCAATTGCCCGAGGGCGAAGTGCTGCTGGTCGAAACCGCCGAAGATGTGGCAAGCCTGACCCCGCGCGACCCCGCGCGTCTGGCCTTCATCACCCAGACAACCCTTTCCGTCGATGACACGGCGGGCATCGTCGCCGCCCTGCAGGCGCGGTTTCCCGCCATCGTCGGCCCCCACAAGGAAGACATCTGCTACGCCACCACCAACCGGCAAGAGGCGGTCAAGGCGATGGCCCCCAAGGCCGACGCGATGCTGGTGATCGGCGCGCCCAATTCCTCCAATTCCAAACGCCTGGTCGAAGTCGGCTCCACATCCGGCTGCCGCTATTCCCAGCTGGTGCAACGGGCAACGGATATCGACTGGCGCGCGCTACAGGGGATCTCGAGCATCGGCATCACCGCTGGCGCCAGCGCGCCAGAAGTGCTGGTGGACGAGGTCATCGACGCCTTCCGCGCCCGGTTCGACGTGACCGTGGAACAGGTCGAGACCGCGCAAGAGAACGTTGAATTCAAGGTGCCGCGCGTGCTGCGGGAACCGGCATGAGCACCCGCGAGACACTGGCCGTCTACGACCAGAAGGCCCAGGATTATCAGAATATGGCACAGGGCCGGGTCTCCCCCGGCCTGGCCGAATTCATCGGCGCGGCGTCCCCTGGCGCCCGGGTGCTCGACCTCGGCTGCGGCCCGGGACAGGATGCGGCACAGATGGCCGCCGCCGGTCTGGACGTCCTCGCGGTCGATGGCTCTGCCCAGATGGTGGCCCTTGCCGCCAGGCAAACCGGCGTCACGGCGCAGCAAGCCACATTCGACGAGATCCAGACGCTGGGCAGTTTCGGCGGCATATGGGCCAATTTCTCGCTTCTGCACGCAACCAAAGGCGACTTCGCCGATCACCTGCGCGCCCTGCACCGCGCCTGCACCCCCGGCGCGCCCCTCGGCCTTGGCATGAAACTAGGCGAAGGCGCTGGCCCCGACCCGATCAACCGCTACTACGCCTATTACTCCGAAACCGAACTGCGCGACCACCTCGGCCACGCCGGTTTCACACCCGTTGACGCGCGCTACGGAACCGAGACGGGCCTGGCCGGAACAACGGACGACTGGATTCAGATCCTCGCCCATGCGTGACACAAAGATTCCCCGCGCCGCCCTGCTGCTGGGCCTGGCCGGCTTGCTGCCCTTCGTCTGGGGCGTGCTGACGCCCTGGGTTGCGGCGCTGGAAAACCTGACCCTGCGCACCCTCGGCCCGCGCTTTGTCGGACCCTACATCCTGCTGTCCTACGGCACGGTGATCCTGTCCTTCATGTCCGGCGTCCTCTGGGGCTTTGCAACCCGCGCCACGGGCGCCGTCGCCGCCACCGGCTGTGCGTTGTCGGTCATCCCCGCGCTCTGGGCGTTCTTCTTCGTCGGCGGCGGCCCGGTCGCGGCGGCGATCTACCTCATCGCCGGTTTCATCGCCCTGCTGGGCCTGGACTGGCTGTTCTGGAAACAGCGCCTCGCCCCCGCCTGGTGGATGCAGCTGCGCCTGCTGCTGACCGGGATCGTCGTCGCCTGCCTTGCCACGGTGCTTATGTAATGCCTGACCTCTTCGCCTATACCGACGGCGCCTGCTCCGGCAATCCCGGCCCGGGCGGCTGGGGCGTCCTGCTTCTGGCCCGCGAGGGCGACATGGTGGTGAAGGAACGCACGCTCCAGGGCGGCGCCGCCGATACCACCAACAACCGTATGGAACTGATGGCCGCGATCGAGGCGCTGGATGCCCTCGAACGCCCTTCCACGATCACCGTCGTCACCGACAGCGCCTACGTCAAGAACGGCGTCACCGGCTGGATCCACGGCTGGAAGCGCAACGGTTGGAAAACCGCCGACCGCAAACCGGTCAAAAACGCCGAACTCTGGCAGCGCCTGGACGCCGCCCAGGCCCGCCACACGGTGACTTGGGAATGGATCAAGGGCCATGCGGGCCACGCGGAAAACGAACGCGCCGACGAACTCGCCCGCGCCGGTATGGCCCCCTACAAGCCCAAAAAGAAACCCGCCAGCTAACCC
>CAYGRI010000132.1:0-12950 GCA_964352155.1 uncultured Maritimibacter sp.
ACTCTGGCAAGGCCGTCGCGCGCAGCCAGGCGTCCAGCAGGGTCGAGACGCTGCGTTCATATTCCCGTGGCGCCGGGTCGACCACATGAGACAGGCTGACCGGCACGTCGGGCCAGACTTCTGCGATCACCCGCGCGGCCTGTTGTTCCTGCGTGGGCACCACATGGGCGAACAGAAAGCAGATGGCGACGGCGCGGATCCCGGCGTCCCGCATCGCCAGCGCCGCCGCGCGCACCGCCGTTTCGTCCAGCGGCGTAACCTCTGACCCATCGACGGCGACGCGCCCCGGGATCTCATGGCAGGCGTCGGGGGCGACCAGAAAGGTCGGCGCGCCCGAGCGGGCGACTGGGTCATAAAGATCGACGCGGTTCTGCCGCGCCAGCCACAGGGTGTCGGCGAAGCCCGCCGTGGTCAGCAGACCGACCGGCGCCGGGGATCGGGCCAGCAGCGCGTTCAGCGGCGCGGTGCTGGCCAGGCGGATCTCGTCCAGCGACGCGGGCTTGCAGCCCAGCGCGGCCAGCCCTTGGGCCAGCGCTTGGGCCGCATCACCTTGCAGCGGGGCCTTGTACACCTGCAGCGCGCCGTCGCGGATCAGGGCGAGATCGACAAAGGCCGACCCGATGTCAATCGCAAGCCTGTTCATCACGGTCGCTCCTTTCGGGCCAAAGGCGCAGTCGCCCCAGGCCGGGATGTGTCGGGCCGCGTTGTGTCGGGCCGGGTGTCTGTCTGCCTGACCGACGCCGGGTCGCCGGAGCAGACAGCGCTTGCCTGTGGTTTCGTCTGCCCGGACTGGCCCAGACTGGCCCGGAGTGTTTCGGCCGCGTTGTGTCGGACCGTGTTGTGTCGGACCGTGTTGTCATGGGCCCTGTTGTCATGAGCCCTGTTGTCATGAGCCCTGTTGCCATGGTCCCTGTTGTCATGGGCCCTGTTGCCATGGGCCCTGTTGCCATGGGCCCTGTTGCCATGGGCCGCGTTCTCTTGGGCCGCGTTTTGGCGGACCCCATTGTCCCGCGCCGATTGTACGCGCCTGCGATCTCTCGGGCCGGGTCTTGACGAACCCTGCGGCACCGGCGCGCAGCCCTGCGTCAGTACAGGCCGAAATATTCCGCCTGCTCCCAATCCGAAACCGCCTGATGATAGCGGGTCCATTCCGCCCGGCGGATCCGCGACAGATAATCGACGAAGACATCGCCAAGCGCCGAACGGTAGAAATCGGAGCCTTCGAACAGGCCGATCGCGGCAAGCAGGCTGTCCGGCAGGCGCGGCGCGGCGGACTCGTAGGGCGTTTCCACCGGCTCCGGTGCGCGCAAGCCCCGCTCGATCCCGTCAAGCCCGCCCAGGATCTGGCTGGCGAAGTAGTAGTATGGGTTGGCCGTGGTCTCTGCCACGCGGTTCTCGATCCGGCTGGCCGGGTCCCCGGGCGCCGTCAGCCCCCGGATCATCGCGCCTCGGTTGTCACGTCCCCATTGGATGCGGTCGGGGGCAAGCTGGTGCGGGCGATAGCGCTTGTAGCCGTTGACCGTGGGCGTGGTCAAAAGGCAGCTTTCGGCCGCATGATCGAGCAGTCCGGCGATCCAGGCGCTGGCAGTGTCGCTCAGCCCGCCGGGCGCATCGGGGATCATCAGGTTCGCCCCCGTCGCCAGATCCGAGACGGATTGATGCAGATGCCAGCCGCTCGCCGCCGCATTGTCCAGCGCCGGCCGGCACATGAAGGTCGCGTGCAACCCCTTGCGGGCGCAGACCTCTTTCACCAGCGTGCGGAACATCATCATATTGTCCGCATGGGTCAGCGGATCGGCTGGATCGAAGGTGAATTCGAACTGGCTGGGGCCCATCTCGACCTCCATCGAGCGAATCGGCAGCCCCATCGCCTGACAGATCCGGCGCAGATCGTCCATCACAGGCTCGAGCTCGGCATAACGGGTCTCTGTCAGGAATTGATAGCCCTGCGCCAGGTTGCGGGTCAGCGCGGGCTGGCCCGGCATGGTGGCGTCGGAATGGGCGCGCCTGGGATCGACCGTCTCGAACACCTGGAACTCCACCTCCAGCCCAACTGTCAGCGCCAGCCCCCGCGCCGCCAGCCGCGCCATCGCCGCCTTGAGCACATCGCGCGGGGCAAAGGGGATCGCCGCGCCCGAGGCAAACCGGGTGTCGCACAGGATCCACGCCGAATGGGGCGCCCAGGGCAGGATGCGAAAGGTCGCGGGGTCGGGCACCATCAGGATGTCGCCCGCGCCGCCCATGCCGCCCTCGATCCCCGGATCGGCGGACCAGACGGGAAAGACGGTGCGATGCGAGGTGTCCTTGAGCAGCAGGGTCGAGGGCGCAGCCATCCCGCTGGCAAAGACCGACGGCAGGGCGCTGGCGACGATGGTCTTGCCGCGCAGGATGCCATGCTGATCGGCGAACAGGACGCGCACCGTTTCTGTCGCCTCCGTCAGACCGGCCAGCAAAGCGGCGCCGGCGTCGATGGCGGCCGCGTCCAGCAGACCGGCCCGGGCCAGCGCTCCCGCCGCGAGGGTCGAGTTGTGATCCGTCATCGTGCCCGGCTCCACTTGCTGTGCCACGCGAAACCGGGGGCCTGCCCCGCCGCGTCATTGCGTCCGGCCACGGTCAAACCGTGGCGTCCCAGCCGTCGCAAGCCGCGCGCCGCGCCCGGTCGCTTTCGGCAGAGACCTCTTGCCACTTGTCCCGGTCGCCGATCGTGTCATTCGAGATCGGGCCATAGATCTGGCCCAGATCCCCCCCATTGCGCATTGGCAGCGCGTCCTCGTCGCCCGCTTTCAGGCTGTCAATCGCCGCCCGCAACATCCGGCGATAGCGGATGATCGCCACATCGGTCTTGCCCAGATGCTCTTTGGTGCGGTCAAAGATCGGGCCGGGGCTTTCCACCGCCCATTGATCATGCACGTTGATGTCCAGCCCCATGCCCGTATAGGTCTCGCGCGCCTGTTCCGTGGGATCATAGCCGTAGTTGTTCCGCGCATTGCGCAGCGGCGCATAATCGGGCAGGCGGTGTTCCTTGAGCCGCTGATCGCGCATCTTCTGCTTGTCCACCGGCGCGCCAAAGCTGGTGAACATCGAATACCAGTAGCAATGCTCGTCGTCGATCGGGACATGCCATTGGGTGATGATCATCTCGCGCGACATCGGGATGCTGATCGCCTCGGGGAAGATCTGGTTGGTGATCCGCACATGGGTCTTGCCATTGTCGAGATGGCGCAGCGCGATCAGCCGCAGGCCATAGTCGGTCTCTTCCACCGTGATTTCGGGCCGGGGATAGTCGCGCAGCAGTTTCGTCATCGGAATGTCGGTATCCGCCGCCTTGTCGCGGAACTGCTTGCCGTAGCTGTCGGCGGGGTCTTCATCCTGAAGGAACCGGTGCAGGAAAGAGGCATGGGCCGGGTCGATCCCTACCTCCATCGCCTGCAGCCAGTTGCATTCCCACAAGCCCTTGAACGCGAAGACATGGCTTTCCGGCGCCCGGAAGCAATCGAAATTCGGGAATGGCGGCGGGTCGCCCGGCCCCATATAGGCAAAGACGATCCCGTTCTTTTCCACGACAGGGTAAGAGGTGACGCGGATCTGTTCATGCATCCGGGAGCCTTCCGGCTCGCCCGGCTGTTCGACGCATTGGCCGTCGCGGTTGAAATGCCAGCCGTGAAACGGACAGCGCAGGCCGTTGTCCTCCAGCCGCCCATAGCACAGATCGGCGCCGCGATGGGGGCAGCCACGCTCGATCAGCCCCAGCTTGCCCTCGCTGTCGCGGAACAGGACCAGATCCTCGCCCAGCAGCTTGACCGGCACCACCGGCCGGTTGCCCGCCAGCTCATCGCACAGCGCGGCGGGCTGCCAGTAGCGCCGCATCACCGCGCCCGCATCCGTGCCCGGGCCGGTGCGTGTGATCATCTCGTTCAGGGCCTTGCTGAGCATCGCAACCTTCCTTCCAAATTCACCCCGCGCCCGCCACTGGGGGATCGGGGTGGGTTTGGTCTGCCTTTTTAGTATTGTCGGATATCGCACAACTGTGCGTATATATGACAGCTTTGCCATAGGGCGCCCGGCTGTCAAGGCCGTTCCGGCCCGCCGCCACCACGGGAGACACAGCCATGCCGGACGCGGCGCCTTGGTATGCCGAGCGCGACATCTCCACCACCTTCGCCAAGGGGTTGCGGGTGCTAGAGGCGTTCGATGAAAAGACCCGCAGCCTGTCGATGCCAGAGATTGCGGTGGCGACGGGGCTGGACCGCGCCTCTGTCCGACGGCTGGTGGTGACGCTGGTGCATCTGGGCTATCTGGAAAAGTCCGGCCGGTCCTTCGCGCTGACGCCCCGGGTGCTGGGGCTGGCGGGGGGCTATCTGCGCGGCAACCGCATCGGCGCCGTGGTGCAACCGATCCTGAACCGGTTCGCGGCCGAGCTGGACCACGAGATCTCGCTGGCCGCGCTGGAGGGCGAGACGGCGATCTATGTGGCGCAATCCAGCCAGCGGGGGTCGGCGGTGTCCTTCGGGTTTACGGTGGGCAGCCGCCTTCCGGTTCTGCATACGGCGGTGGGGCGGATGCTGCTGGCCTGCGCCTGCCCCGACTGCGCCGCGCATATGGTTGAGACCGGCGCCCTGCCCGCCCATACGCCGCACTCGCTGCAGGACCGAGGGCGGATATTGGCAGAGCTGCGCCAGATCGCGGCCCAGGGCCATGCCTTTGTGCAGCAGGAGTTCGAGGCGGGGGTCTCCGCGCTTGCGGTGCCGGTCGGCCCGGCGCCGGTGGCGCGCGTCGTGCTGGGCCTGTCGGATCAGGCGCAAAGGTTGGCGGAGCCGACGGTCCGGCAGGCGACCCTGGCGCATTTGCAGCAATGCGCGTCAGAGCTGGACCGCACCATGGTCTTCAAGGGCGACTGGTAAGCGACGGCCCGCGCCCTCGCCTCTTGTACCGAAGCGGGCCCAGGCGCCGCCGCGAGGCGCCCACAAGACAGGGGCTGACAGGTCACCGCCCGCCAGAACAGGCACCGGCCGGACTTCACCAGCACCGGCCGGACTTCACCAGCACGGGCAGGCCTTGCCAGGATCGGGCAAGGCAGGATCGGGCCCGGCGAGACATTGCCCGCAAAGAAAAAAACTCAGCGCAGGACAGGCAGGACACGGACCGCTCAGAAGAGGCACCGGCAGGATGGGCACCGCGCGGGGCGGCAACCGGCAGGTCGGGCGCCGCGCAGGCGAAAGGATCAGATCACCAGATCCTCGCCATAGGCCGTCAGGATCCACTGGGGCAGGATCGGGGCGGCCTGGGTCGGGCGGCCATTGGCGAAGACAATCATCTGCTGCGGCGGCACATTCAGGCCCGAGTTGTCAAACACCATACCGCGATCCGCCCGCAGCACCGCCGCGCGGATCAGCGGCTGGCCGCGCTGATACCGTGCGCGGATCTTGTCTTCGGGCACGTCATGCCCGCCTTCTTCTGCGCGCCCCTTGACGCGGGCGATGGACAGGTCAGGGCCCTCGACCCCCACATGCATCACGATCACCATATAGTCGCGCGCCCGTGCCTCTTCGATCACCGCAAGCTTGGAGGGGTGGGAAAACACCGTCTCGGCGGCAAAGCTCTGGCCGCGTTCCAGCATCTCGGCGCGCCGCTCCGCCGCGATCCGGGCCGCCTCGTAGGAGGCCTGCATCGACCGATCCCGCAATTCGTCGCGCTGGATGATGTCCGCATTGATGAAGGGTCCGGCAAAGCTGGGCGCCACGCGGGTCTGGTACAGGGTCGTCTTGCCCGCCCCGTTCGGCCCGGCCAGCAGCACGAGGCTTGGCCTCATGCAGCCGTGTCACTCGTCCCGGCATAAACGAGGTTGCCACCGGCATCCAGCCCGACCCCCCGGCCAAGCGCCTGGCGCTTGGCAAAAAACGCCTCTTCGCTCTCCGAGGGCTGGCCCATCTTTTCGGTGAAGGCATCCAGCCAGGCGGCATCCTCGCCGTCCTGCAATTGGGTGGTGTCAAGCTGCCCCGCCAAAGCGGCGGTGATGCGGGCATGGTCGAAACGGCCCGAATGCTCGATCGCGCGACCGATCTTGACCCAATGGGTGATCTGACCGGCGACAGACCGGCTGTGCAGCTCCGCCTCGCGGCGGATCAGGGCCATGATGTCATCGGCCAGCTTCACGGATTGCGCCAAGGCCACCTCCTGTCCTGCATGCCAGGTAGCAAAATGCCACCCGAAAGTCAAGCTTTGCCCCCCGCGCCCGCAGCGGTCCGCGCCGCCCGTAAGTGTGACCGCGCCGCTCATGACCCGCGCCGGCAGCGGTCCGAGCAATAGCGCACCTCGTCCCAGACCTTGGCCCATTTCTTGCGCCAGGCGAAGGGGCGCCCGCAGGTGGCGCAGGTCTTGCCGGGCAGATCTGATTTCCGCCGCATCTTCATCTCGGGCTGTCTCCGCTGTCTCGGTTCAGCCGGAGATAAAGCGCGGCGCGCATCCGTCCACCCTCTCGGCCATCCCGCACGGACGAGGCAAGACATGGCCCGGCCTGCGGAGCGCCTCAGCCGCGTTCCTCGCGGTAGAGGCCAAGCTTTTCATGCACCACCCGGTCCGACGCGCAAAACAGAAAGCAATCGGTCTCGGCCCGGTACTGGCGCCAGGTCCAGCCGGGACAGGCGGCGGTGTCGTTCTCGGTCAGCGAAAAGGCACTGTCGCCAAACCGCGCCTGCAGCCGCCCCTCGGCCAGGGACATCACCTGCGCATCGGTGGAGCGCATCGGCTGCGTCTCGAACCCCGCGGGCAGATGCACCATCCAGGCGGATATCGTCGGCATCGCCCAGCCGCCATCCAGCGGGTTGGCATAGCGCAGGCTGACCGCCTCGTGCGGATCGGGCGCAGCCCCGCGCGCCGCAGCCAGCAGGGCGGGCCGGGTCTTGGCGTAGGGATAGTTGAAGATCGGCGTGGTCAGGCCATAGGGGCTGGCGGCGTTCAGCGGCACCAGACCTTCGCCAAACCGCGCGTTGCTGTCACCCTCGGGACGGGTGATCGACTGCTGGGAATCGTTGTAGTGCTCGTTGAACCCGGCTTCGAGGAATTGCACCAACGGCAGGTCCAGCACGTCCAGCCAGGCGCAGGGGTCGGTGCCCTCGTTGCCGTGATCGTGCCAGGCCCAGCTGGGTGTGATCACGAAATCGCCCTTGCGCATCACCGTCCGTTCGCCCCCGACGGCGGTGATCGCGCCCTCGCCCTCCATCATGAAGCGCAGCGCCGAGGGCGTGTGGCGATGCGCTGGCGCCGTCTCGCCCGGCAGGATCAGCTGGATGCCCGCGTAGATCGTGGCCGTTGCGCGCGACGAGCCGCGCATGGCGGGGTTTTCCAGCACCAGCACGCGGCGCTCGGCCTCTTCGGCGGTCAGCAGGGCGCCGGATTCCAGCAGCAACGGGCGCAGCGCGGCGTAGTCCCAGCGATGCGCGCGGGCCTTGGATGTGGGCTCGTTGGGCAGAAGGCCGCGCAGGACCTCCCACAAAGGCGCAAGATCCTGGGTGTCGAGCCGCGCGTAGAAGGCCTCGCGCTGCTCTTTCGTGGATGTCTCATAGGCGGTGTCGGACATGTGGACCTCTCTGGAGCTTCTGATCTGCGGCTGTCTTGGGGCTGTTCTGGCGCGAGGCCCAGCGCGAGGCCCAGCGCGAGGCCCAGCGCGGAGCCTGCCGCAGTATCCCGCTTGCCATGGTCCATCACAAGCACCAAAGGCGCCCCCGGGGTGGCCGGGACCGGCCCGACCGGCCACTTGGGGCGGCATCGGCAGCCGCCCAGCCGCAGAACCGCAGAACCGCAGAGAGCCTGGCACCGTGGGACCCTGTCGCAACCGCGCTGTTCAAAGCGGGGTGGCTGTGGCGGGCGGGCCTGCCGGTCGGGCGTCCAATGGTGGCGCGTTGGATCCCCTGCCGGAACCGCCGCCCATGTGGATCCGGGCAATAGCGGGTTTTCGGGGTCCGACCGCTCGTGTAAACGCCGCTCCGACTCATCGGTGGCTGGGAAGGGTGTGATGCGATGTATCGGCGAGATGTTCTGCTCGGTGCGGGCGCAATGGGATGGGTGACCATGTCTGGACGGGCAAACGCGAACGCAGGATCAGGGTTCTTCGTCCCGGCCGAAGAGTCCCCGCATCAGCGGACCTTCCTGCAATGGCCGGTCAATCGCCGCGTGCATCCCGACCCGGCGTTCCTGGAGATCGTGCAGCAGACCATTGCCGACATTGCCAATGCGATCTCTGATTTTGAACCGGTCACGATGCTCGCCGCCAAAGCCGATCACCCGGGCGCAAGGCGGAAACTGTCCGATGCGGTGGAGCTTTGGGACATCCCGACCGAGGATCTGTGGTGCCGCGACGCCGGTCCGATCTTTGTGGTCGATGGGCAGGGCGGCCTTGCGGTGAGCCATATCCAGTTCAACGGTTGGGGCGCAAAGCAGGTCCACCGCCGCGACAGCCAGATTGCCGGACGGGTCGCCGACCGCCTTGGCCTGCCGCTGTTGCCTACCGGGTTGGTCGGCGAAGCGGGGGGCGTAGAGCAGGACGGCCATGGCCTGCTGCTGGCCCATGAAAGCAGTTGGGTCAACGACAACCGAAACCCGGGCCTGACGCGCGACGAGATCGAGGCGCGATTGCTGGCGGCCTATGGCGCGGATCGCATGATCTGGTCCGAGGGCGTTTGGGACGAGGACATCACCGACTACCACATCGACAGCCTGGCGCGCTTCACCGGGCCGGGCCGCGTTCTGATCAACCTGCCCGATGCCCCGGACATGGAGGATCCGTTCCATATCGCGGCGCTCGACACCCATGACCGGCTGGTGGAGGCGGGGCTGGAGGTCGAGGTGATCCCGGAACCCGTGTCGCGCAGGATCGACAGTGTCGATTTCGTGGCGTCCTACGCCAATTACTATGTCTGCAACGGCGCGGTCATTGCGGCGCAGTTCGGGGATCCCGAGGCTGACCGGATCGCCGTCGAGGCCCTGGCGCGCCATTATCCGGGGCGCGAGATCGTGTCCCTGAACGTCGACCCGCTGGGCGAGATGGGCGGCGGCCTCCATTGCGCCACCCAGCAGATGCCCGCCGTCTGACGCGATTGCCCGCCAAGGCGTCTTGCAGGAACGCCGTGGCGAAGGGGGCGCCCGACGGGCCAAAGAGGATTAGGTAAGGCGGGCGGGCAAAAGCGTGTGGGGAAAAGTGGGCGTACCAAGGTGGGCGGGCCAAAGCAGGCGAGGCCAAAGGAGACGGGGCAAAGCAGACGGGGCAAAGCAGACAGGCCGGCGGGATGGGGTGCGCAGCCAAAGTCGCAGCCGCTACCTTCAGTCCAATCCGTTCGCCGGGCGCGTTGGCACCACAGGACCGCCCGACGCGGGTTGCGGCCTATCCCTCCTTGCCGTCCAAACCGTCGCAGCCGCTACCCTCAAGTCGATCCGTTCGCCAGAAGCGTTGATCCCCATGCCCCCCGACGCGGGCCGGGTCCTATCGCGCCTTGCCTTCCAACCCGTCCTCGGCGGCGCCGGAGGCATTGGGGATCCGCATCTCGAACACCTCGGTGATGCGGGTGTAATCGTAATAGCCCATGCGGGCGATGGGCTGGATCGCGGGAATGTCGATCTTGCCCTCGCCGGTGATCACCGCATCGTCAACATGGATGCGCATCACCTGCCCATAGACCACGTCGACCCATCCGGTCGGGCTGTTGCCGGGCAGCCGGTGGGTCGACAGGTAGCGGCATTCGAAATGGCAGGGGCTTTCCGCCACCCGCGCCCCGGGCGCGTCGAGACAGGCCGCCTTGGAAACGCCGGCCCGGTCGAATTCGTCCACCTCGGGCGGCAGCGCCATGGCCGAGATGTTCACCGCCTCGCGCAGCGCATAGGTCGCCATGTTCCAGACGAACCAGCCGGTCTGCTCGGCGTTCAGCACCGTGTCCTTGCGGCGGCCGTCCGGGTGCTGGTTGGCCGCGAACATCACCAGGGGCGGATCGAAGGTCAGGTTCTGCCACTGGCTGTAGGGCGCAAGGTTGTGCACACCGTCCGGGCTGATCGTGGACAGCCAGCCGATCGGGCGCGGCACCGTGCAGCTTTTGAACGGCGAGAATGGCAGCGGGCATGCCTCGGATCCGGGGGCATAGTGCATGGCATCTGTCTCCTGCTATTTGCGCCGTTCTGGCCGGGTGTCGTGGCCGCGATGGGTTCCAGTTGCGATCAAGGGTGCAGGGCCAAAGCGCCCTTCCGACCAGATCACAGCGCAATGGCGGCAGATGTTCAAGCATATCCCGTCAGGCGGCGCCCCTATCGGCGATGGGATCCGGGCAACGTGTCGCGCCGATCCGCCTTGCCCGCCGCGCCATTAACGCCCGATGGCGTAGGCCTGCATCAGCCGGGGTGTCGCGGCGGCGCGCAGCAGACCGCTGGCGTCGCGGCTGGCGGCGGTGAGGCGCCCCACCGTCCAGGGCGCGGCCACCTCCACATCGTGGCCCTTGCGGCGCAGATCCGCGATCACCTGATCGCCAAAGCCCGGCTCGATCATCAGATGCCCCGGCCGCGCGGCGCGGGGGTAGAACGAGGCCTGGACATGGCCCGTGTGGAACAGCGGTGCGTCGATGGCCGCCTGTAGGTTCATCCCTGAATGCACCAGCCGCAGGAACAGGATCAGCTGCCATTGGTCCTGCTGATCCCCGCCGGGCGTGCCGAAGGCCAGCGAGGGCACCCCGCCCTGCCCCGCCATCGAGGGTGACAGCGTCGTCCGGGGCCGCCTGCCGGGGGCCAGCGAGGTCGGCAACCCCTCGTCCAGCCAGAACATCTGTGCACGGCTGTTCAACGGCATCCCCAGCCCCGGCACCACCGGCGAGGATTGCAGCCACCCGCCCGAGGGCGTGGCCGAGACCATGTTACCCCAGCGGTCGATCACGTCGATATGCACCGTGTCGCCGCGCTTTTCGCTCAGATGCGCCATTGTGGGCTCTCCGGCGCCGAGACCTGGCCCGGCCTCGGTTTGCCGGGCGGCCCGCTCCACCGCGCTTTCGGCCCACCCCTCGAACCCCGCGATCTGTCCGGGCTGTTGCTGATGCGACGCCTCTGGCCCGATCAGCCCGCGCCGCGCGTCCGCATAGGCGCGCGACAGCAGAGTGTCCGCCGGAAGATCGGTATGGGCGGGGTCACCGTAATAGGCTTCGCGGTCCGCAAAGGCGAGCTTCATCGCCTCGGTCACCGTATGGACGAAATCGGTGCCGGCAAGGTCCATCTCTCTGACCCCCATCCCGTCCAGCAGCCGCAGGGACTGCAACAGACTGGGCCCCTGCGACCACAGGCCGGGCTTCCAGATCGTCCAGCCCTCGTGGTCGACGGACAAGGGATCCTCCCATGTCGCGTCCCAACCGGCCATATCCGCGCCGGTCAGCACGCCCTTGCGGCGCCCCCCGGCGGCATCCATCACACAGGCCTCGCGCATCCAAGCGTCGATGGCCTCGGCCACGAAGCCCTCATAGAAGGCGCGGCGCGCGGCCTCGATCTGCGCGGTACGGCCCCCGGCGGCCTCTGCCTCGGTGACGATGCGAGTCCAGGTGTCAGCCAACGCCTCGTTGCGAAACAGGCTTTCGGGCACCGGCGCCTGCCCGCCCGGCAACCAGGTGGCGGCAGAGCTGGGCCATTCCGCGCGGAAAAAATCGGCCAGCCCCGCGATTGTGGCACAGACGCGGGGCAAGACCGGATGGCCGTGGCGGGCGTAGTGGATCGCAGGCGCCAGAATGTCGCGCAGGGGCAGCCTGCCATGGTCGCGCAGCATGAGCATCCAGGCCCCGAAGGCGCCCGGCACCACGGTGGCCAGCAGGCCAGAGCCTGGGATCATCTCCAGCCCTTCGCTGCGGTAATGCGCAATCGTGGCGCCCGCGGGGGCTGTCCCCTGGCCACAGACCACCCGCGGCGCCGCATCGCCCGCGGCATGGACCAGCGCGGGCATGTCACCCAGGGGGCCACACAGATGCGGCTCCACCACATTCAGGACAAAGCCCATCGCGGCGGCGGCGTCGACGGCGGTGCCGCCCTTCTCTAGCATGGCCATCCCCACGGCCGAGGCGATCCAATGGGTCGATGTGGCAACCCCGAAGGTGCCCTGAATTTCGGGCCGGGTGGTGAAGGTCATCGCGCTGTTCCTTGGTATGGCCCGTGCTTGGTATGGCCCGTGCTGGGTATGGCCCGGCGCTGTTGTTGTCCGTGCTTGTGGCCCGCGTATGTGGCCAGCCTTTGATATGCCTGGTCGTTGGTATGGCCGAGGGTGAGCCGCGTTCACGCTTTTCGGTCAGATGGGCGCTGCGGGTCAAGCGTCTCTCGCCGAAGGAACTATAGCGCCATCCATCAGATAGCTACGCGATCCGGCCTGCCGCCCCGGCAAAGGTATCGGGGCATGATCCACGAGGGTCATAGCATGGTGAAGCTTTTCGCCGGCGAACGAAGCTTGAAACGCAATCAAGACAAGGCATTGCCAGTGCCTGCCAGGGCTGCGCTCGCCCAGAGTGGCACCGCCGCATCAGGCCTCGGCTACGGTGACCTCAACTTCCATCTGCACAAGATCCCCTGTGCCGCCATGGAAACTGCCGGTCACCGGGGCCACCTGGCCGATATTGCGCGCCACGGCGACCGGGATCAGGTTCGCCGACCCCACCGCCTGATTGGTCGGATCGAAAGAGATCCACCCCGCCCCCGGCACAAAAACCTCGACCCAGGCATGGGTGCTTCCCGCCCCGGCAGAGCCGATCAGGCCCGCCCTCGGATCATAGAGATAGCCCGACACAATCCGCGCGCCAAAGCCCAGGGTCCGCGCGGCCTCGGCAAAGAGCACGGCGAAATCCCGGCACGACCCCCAGCCCCGGTCCAGCGTTTCCAGCGGCCCCTGCGTCCCCTCGCCCTCGCGGGTTTGATACAGGATCTGGGTGGAGACCCCGGTGCTGCCATCCCTG
>CAYGRI010000133.1:0-12914 GCA_964352155.1 uncultured Maritimibacter sp.
CTACGACACCAGCGATATCACCGCGCTTCTGGGCACGCGCGTGATCGTGGATGTGCTGGGCTCGATGGTGTCGGCGGGGACCTTGGGCAAGCACAAGGTGCATATCGACAAGCCGGTGTCGCTGCCGATGGGCGACTATGACGAGGCGCGCGACGGCAAGCGCTGGACCACCCGCGCCAAGAGAGCCGAATGATGCCGCATGATCACCCCCACGCGCATTCTCATGATCACCCCCACACACATCCGCAGGATCATGGGCACGGCCACAACCACCCAGAGGACCACCTGCACTCGCACATGCACAACCCCGACCGGGCGGCGGAGTTGCAGGTCCTGACGGCACAGTTCATCGATGGGTTCGTCCAGGCCAAGGATAAGATGTCCTACCTGCGCCTCGCCGGCGTCGCGCTGGAAAAGCCGGGTACCGGCGGCGGGCCGTCGCTGAAGCTGGTGGATGTGCGGCTGACGACCGAATGGCAGGTCGGCACCGCCTCGCCCTCCTTCGGATCGCGCGAACTGAGCTATCTGCCGTATCCCGGCGAAATGGTCGTGGAGCGCACGAATATGGGACTGGTCTATGTCTCCATGGTAGAAAAACAGGTGACCGACATCCGCGAGATCCTGAACGACCGGCACTAGCACCGTCCCCCCTTCTGTCGACCCCGCGCCGCAGCGCGCCGCAAATCGTCGGGCCGCCGGGGGTCAGCGCGTTGACGGCTTACCGGCAATGTGGTTGGTGCCGCGCGGACAGGGTGGAACGGAACGTGAGCAGCACATTCATCAACGACACGCGTGACCTGCTGGGGTTCCTGATCCGTGAAGGCGATCTGTTGCGGTCACCGGTGTTCCTGTACTCCATCGTGGCCAGCGCCAGCCGGACCGGAATGATCTATGCGATCAACGAAACGGCGGCCAAGGGGCTGACCTCTCCGGTAATGGGGATCGTCCTGATCGGGTCGGTCTTTCTGTCGTTGTTCGCCGCCCATCTGGCGCGCGTGACATCGCACGAGATCAACCAAGACGTCGCCCTCAAGATGCGCAAGAATCTGTCAGAGCATCTGCTTGCCGCCGATGTGGGGTTCTTTCAGCGGCGCCACAACGGCGAAATCTTCACCTTTCTGACCGGCAACGTCGGAATGGCCTCCGGTGCCATTCCGATGATGGTCAGCTCGGTCGAAGCGCTGGTATTGCTGATTCTGTGCATGACCTACATGTTCCTGCAGTCGTGGCCCGCCGGGATCGCCACTCTGGTCGCGCTGCTGTTCGGCCTTGCGGCCTTCTACATCGCCGAGCGACCGGCGGGGCGCCTGCTGGATACGGCCCACAGGGCCCGCGTCGCCATGCATGAGACGATCAACGACATGCTGCGCGGTTACCGGGAACTGCGGCTGCGGCACGCCCGGCGAGAGGCGATCGCCGACCGTGTCGACGTGGTCAGCACCGGGGTCCGGGACGCGGTCGTCCAGTCCGAGCGGATCTTCAGCCGCGGTCAGATGGCGGCGCAGGCCTCGCTTGCCTTCCTGCTTGTCTCTGTCGTTCTGCTGGTGCCGTTGCTGACCCATGTCGACAGCGTCGTTGTGTTGCAGATTCTGACGGTTGTCCTGTTCACCTTCGGTCCGGTCGAAGCCCTGGTCGCCAACCTGCCCGCTTTTGCCCGCTCTGCCGTCGCCTTCCGACAACTGACCGAGGTGCTGGACGATGCCGCCCAAAACCCGGAATCGGAAACCGCGCGCCGGTCCAGCTTGCAGCGCAAGACCTTCCAGACGCTGGAATTCCGGGGGATCACCACGACCCTGCGCCGCGCCAGCCCCGCGCCCGGCAGCAAGGCCGCCGACAGCTTTACCCTGGGGCCGATCGACCTGATGCTGCGCCCCGGCCAGTCGGTTTTCATCACCGGCGGCAACGGGATGGGAAAGTCCACGCTTTTGCAGATCCTCACCGGCCTGCGCCACCCCGATGACGGAGAGATCCTGCTGGACGGCGTACCCGTGACCCGCGAAAGCGTCGGCGAGTATCGCAGCCTGTTCGGCGCCGTGTTCAGCGAGTTCTACCTGTTCCGCCATCTCTACGGCCTGTCGAACGACGAGCGCGAGAAACTGCAAACCCATATCGAGGAACTGGGCCTGGCAGAGGGTGTCTCGGTGACCGGGGACGCCTTTGACAGCTTGTCCCTGTCCACCGGTCAGATGCGCCGGCTGGCGCTGTCCATCACCCTCGCCGAAGAGCGCCCGATCATCATCCTGGACGAATTTGCCGCCGATCAGGACCCGACGCGCCGCGCCTTCTTTTACGATGTGCTGGTGCCACGGCTGGCGCGCCAGGGCCATGCGGTCATCGCCGTGACCCATGACGAACACTGCTTTCACAAATCCGATCGCCTGATCCGGATGAAAGACGGCAAGATCGAGTCGGATACGCTGAATGCCCCTGCGCCACAAACGCGCGACACCGCAAAGCTGTGACACAACGCCAGCGTGCCGCGGGCAGGCGTTGCAGCCGTCCCGGCGCCCGCAGCGGCGAGAAGACGCTCGTCCTTGACCTTTTGCTGTGCAACTTTCTAACATGGCATATCGGCCTCGGCCGTCACACAGGGGGGTCAGGAAAATCTGCCGGTGCTGCGCAATCAGCCTCGGACCGGATCAGAGGGCTCACGCCGGACCATGGGCGAACACAAGATCAGAAACATGCAAGAGTTTGCCACGCTGATTGGCATCTCACGTCCAACTTTATCGAAATATTTCAACGATCCGTCCAGCGTGCGTCAAACCACCCGGGACAAGGTTGAAAAAGCGCTCGAAACTCACAACTACCGCCCGAACATCTATGCGGTGAACCAGAACCGGCGGCTGACAAAGAACATCGGGGTCGTGGTTCCCTACCTGTCCGACCCGTTCTTTGCCGAGATTGCCCGCCATATCGAAAGGCGCTGTATCGCGGCCGGCTACTGGCCCATTCTGTTCAGCGCGCATGGCGAACAGAAGCTGGAGAATGACATCCTCGACAGTCTGCGGCAGCTCAAGCCCGCCGGGGTGCTGTTTGCCCCCCTGGGCCAGGCGTCGGACCGGAGGGCCGTCGAGGCGTTCTGCAAGGATGTACCCACGGTGCTGTTCGACAGCTACATCGAAGGGGTCGGCGAGGGCTTTGTCGGGTCCGACAATTTTCAGTCTATCCCCAGCATCGTCACCTACCTGTGCGAGACCGGTGCGCCGCCCTTCTTCTTTGAAATGTCACCGATCAACCCCAACGCCAACAAACGCCGCAACGCCTATGTCCAGGCGATGGAACGGCTGGGGCACGAGCCCCGGGTCATCCGCGTCGATGGAGACGGCTGGGACTTCGAAGAGATCGGCCATCAGGGCGGCCTCAAGCTGTTGTCCGAGGGCCACCTGCCCTCTGACACGGTCCTGTGCAGCAACGACCGGCTGGCGATCGGGTTTCTGACCGCCTGCTACGAGAAAGGGCTGCCCGTCGGCCGCACCCCTGACTGTGCGCTGCGGGTGGCCGGGCATGACAACCATCCCTTCTCCCAGTTCACCTGCCCGCCTTTGACGACCGTCTCTCAGGATTATGAAAAGATATCGAACCGAAGCGTGGAAACCCTGTTCCGCATCATAGAGAACCCGGAGGCACCAGCAGGCGACCGCGAGGACATCCTGTTCAATGGCACCCTGATCAAGCGAGCATCCGCATAGACAGCCACGTGTTCACGCGTTTCACGGCAGAACCGGCGGCCGGCCGCGCCCGGAGGCGCCTCCCGGCAATGGCATCGGAACGAAGGCCTTCTATGCGCCGCGCCGCTGTGCCATGACATGCCCGGAAGTCTGCATCAACGGGAAGGCACAGGCATGAGCACGACGGATATCCTCGCCATCGGCGAAGCGCTGATCGAGTTCGTCCTCATGCCCGACCCGGTCGGCGGGCGCCCGGTGTACCGGCAAGGATTTGGCGGCGACACGTCGAACGCGATGATCGCCGCGGCCCGCCAGGGCGCCAGCACCGGCTACCTTACCGCTGTCGGCGGGGATCCCTTTGGCCGCGAGCTTTGCAATCTGTGGCAGGCCGAAGGGGTCGACACCGGAGGCGTCATCGTCCGCGATCAGGATCCGACCGGCGTCTATTTCGTGCAGCCGCACCCCTCTGGCCGCAGCTTCTCATATGCGCGGCGCGGATCGGCGGCCAGCCTGTATGGCCCCGGCGATCTGCCCGAACAAAGCATCGCCGAGGCGAAGGTCGTGCATGTCTCGGCGCTGAGCCAGGCGATCAGCCCGTCGATGCGCGCCGCCACCTTCCGTGCCGCAGAAATCGCGCGGGCGCATGGCACCAAGGTGTCCTATGACACCAACCTGCGCCTGAACCTCTGGACGCTGGAAGAGGCCCGCGCCACGGTCGAGGCGTTCCTGCCGCTGGCGGATATCGTGCTGCCCAGCGATGACGAGGCGCAAACCCTGCTGGGCCTGACCGAAGACGGCGCGATCCTCGATCATTTTCAAAGCGCGGGGGCAGAGATCGTGATCCTCAAGCGGGGCGCGCGGGGGCCGGTCCTGTCATGTGGCGGCACACGGCTGACCGTGCCGGTGCCCATGGTCGAGGCGCTGGATTCCACCGGCGCCGGGGACAGTTTCGCCGGCGGGTTCCTGGCCTATTGGGTCGAAACCGGCGATGTCGCGCTGTCGGCCCGGCGCGCGGCCCAGGTCGCGGCGGGAACCGTGTCTGGCTACGGCGCGGTGGACCCGATTCCGCACCGGGACGCCGTCATCGCTGCCTGCGCCTGAGCACCGGTCGACCGGCCTCGGGCGGTGGCCATTCCGCCACGGTGCCCGTCGCAAGGCGTACAGAAAGCCGCACCGCAGAGGCTCGACTTTCACGCGTCCGGACCCAGTTTTAGCGGGCAGTCATTCACCGGGAGATCAGCATGCGCATCGGTCTGACGTCCTCATTGCTTGCGGTCGCGATGCTTCTGGCGCCAATCTCGGTCCCAGCGCAGGAGGGGCTGTTGGAACAATTCGAACTTCAGCCCGAGAAACGGTGGCGCTTTTTCACCGATGGCGTGATGGGCGGGGTCTCCACCGGACAGGCCGCGTTTGTCTCCGAGAATGGCCGCACCCATGTTAGGATGACCGGGACTGTCAGCACCCGGAACAATGGCGGCTTCATCCAGATCCGGCTGGACCTGCCCGACGCCGCGCCCGAGGACGCCACTGGCGTGCGCCTGATCGTGCGGGGCAATGATCAGGAATACTACATTCACCTGCGCACCGGCGGCACGCGGCTGCCCTGGCAATATTATCAGGCCGGATTCGACGTGACCGGCGACTGGGCCGAAATCCGGCTTCCCTTTGCTGCGTTCCAGCCGTCTGGCCGGTTGCTGCGGCCGGTGCCCCGAGCGATCCGTCTGACATCCCTGGGGATCGTGGCCTATGGGCGCGACCACCTCGCCGATATCGAGGTGCAGGAGGTCGGGTTCTACTGACCCGCGTCGCCGGGGCCGGAGCCGCCGCTTGCGCGGATCTCGGTCTGATCGGCGCAAACAGTGGCATCTGTTTGCCTCCATCGTCCAGGCGGGTCTCCCTTGGCAAAAGCCGGGACATCCAGAGCGCGCCACTGGCCGCTGTCAGCCCTCATCGGCCAGTTCATCCTCGCACCACGTGGGAGTCTCGGTCGTTCCTTCCTCAAAGGTCAGCACCCAGGTGCAGTAGGACGCGGTTTCAAAGCTGTCCTCGGCGGTCATGTCGCGGGTCTGTTCCAGCGGCTGAAGCAGGACAGAATCGGCTGGGGTCGGGGCTGCCTCTGCCACATTGGCGAGAAGGGGCAAGGCGATGGCCTGCGCGAGGACGAAGAGTGCGGTCTTGAACATGGCTGTGATCCTTTTTCCTGGCGGGACTCTGTTGGGGCTTGCGCGTCCATTGGTGTAAATATCATACGATCTAATCGTGTTGTCAATACACCTTTCCATGTCGAGCCAGTAAATCCGCCCACACCTCACCCTCCGCCTTGCCCCCGGACTCCGCAAAGCAAAGCCACCGCCGCTGGCCAGGCGCAAAGAACGGGCGCCCCTTCTTGCCTCTGCAAAGGACAGCCATCCCCGCCCCCTGCCCTTTCGCTGCCAGCCGTTCCGCAGTAGGATCCCGGCAACCCAAGACAACAGGAGCCGCTTGATGGAACCCGCCCGCCTGCACCCGAACATCGACCATTGGGAGGCCCGCGCCGACCTTGCGGCCGCCTTCCGCTGGACCGCCCGGCTGGACATGCATGAAGGCGTGGCCAACCATTTCTCGCTGGCCGTCAATCCCGAGGGCACGCAGTTCCTGATAAACCCAAACCTGCGCCACTTCGCTCGGGTGCGGGCATCGGAATTGCTGCTGCTGGACGCGAATGACGACAGCTGCCTGGACGCGCCCGGCGCGCCCGACCCGACCGCCTGGGGGCTGCATGGCGCGCTGCACCGGCGCGTGCCCCATGCCCGCTGCGCGATGCATGTGCATTCGGTCTATGCAACCGCGCTGGCCTGTCTGGCAGACAGCCGCCTGCCGCCGGTCGACCAGAACGCGGCCATGTTCTTTGGCCCGCGCCAGGTGATCGACACCGAATACGGCGGGCTGGCCTTTGAGGAAGAAGGCGAGCGCTGTGCCGTCCTGTTCGCGAACCCGGCGGCGCAGGTCATGGTCATGGGCAATCACGGGGTGATGGTTATCGGCCAGTCGGTCGCGCAGACCTTTAACCGGCTGTATTACTTCGAGCGCGCCGCCAAGACCTATATCAACGCGCTTCAGACAGGGCACCCTTTGCGGATTCTGTCGGACGAGATCGCCGAGAAGACCGCGCAAGAGCTGGAAACCTATTCCGAGCAGGGAGAGGGCCACCTGGCCGAGCTGCGGGCGATCCTTGACGAGGAAGGCGCCAGCTACGCGACCTGAGCGGCCCTGTCCCGGGCTGTCTGGCGCGGCCTACATCTGGATCATCTCGGCCACCTCGACCGAGCCGGACCCGTCCTGGACCATCGGGCAACCCTTGGCCATCTCACAGGCGGTGGCCTGATCCGGCGCCTCGACCAGGGTCAAGCCAGAAACGGGGTTCGCCCCGCCATCGCTGGCAATGCCAGAGGCGGACACCGTGCTGGACGGCCCCGCTGGCCCGCCACCGTGGATCACGGCCGCGCCCATGGCGTCGTACCAGGCCCCCCAGGCGGCCATGGCCTTTGCGCCCTCCTCGGGCGTTTCCGGCATTCCGCCGCCGTGATAGATGAACATGTAGTTCGGCATATCCAGTCTCCTTTCTGCCGTGTCAGTCGGTAATCACGCGTTCAAGCTTCCGCAGGGACGAGGACCAGCCCATCTCGTGGTTCTCTGCGGCGGCGTCGTCCGGTAGATCGATGTGAGTCAGCGTCAGTTCTGTCCCGCCCCCCTGCGCCGGGACAAGGCGGATGGTGACGTGACTTTCGACCCCGCGCGTGTCGGTTTCATCGTGCCAGGCCCAGGTGAAGCCGATCGAATGCGGCGGGTCCACATGAGTCACATGGCCCGAGACCTTGAACCGTTGCCCTTCGGTGTTCCGCATCACCGACATCCACGGCCCTTCACGCTCGAAGCTGAGGGCATGTTCAGGGACATGGAACCCCTCTGGCCCCCACCATTTCAACAGGTTGTCGGTGCGGGTCACAAAGTCGAACACCCGAGCGGGTGGGGCTGGCAAGGTGCGTTCCAGGGTCAGCGTTGGCACTACTCGGGATCCTCTGCATCCAGGGCGGCTGCCAGCCGGTCGAGGCTGGCGTTCCAGAATGTCTCATGCTCCATCGTCCAGCGATGGATGGCCTGCACCGCGCCGGGTGCGACGGAATAGATCCGCCGCTGGGCATCGACCTTTTGCCGGATTAGACCGGCCTGCCGCAGAACCTTCAGATGCCTTGAGATCGCGGGCGCCGAAATCGCGGCCACATCCTGCAGATCCCCTGCCGACAAAGCGCCACGGCCCAGCAGGCGTTCCACGATGGCAAAGCGCGTGGGATCACCCAGAGCGGCAAAGGTAGAGACGAGCGTTGTGTCTTTTATTTCACTCATACGTTAATTAGTTAGTTGGTGAATCACACTGCGTCAAGCCCCTTGTCTTTGCCGCCACGCAGCGGCAGGGTCCGACCATGTCACAGCTTCTGCTTTCCTTCGGTCACGGCTATTCGGCGCAGGCATTGTCGCGGCGTTTGCTGCCGGACGGCTGGCGTATCCTGGGCACCACCCGCTCCGCAGAAAAGGCACGGACCCTCGCCGCGCAAGGGATCGAGGCGCGGGTCTGGCCGGGCGCCGACCTGACCGAGGCGCTGTCGCAAGCGACCCATCTGCTGATCTCAGCGGCGCCGGGCGAGGCGGGCGATCCCGTTCTGGCGGCCCTGCGGGAGCAGATCACGGCGGCGGCGGCGCATGTTCGCTGGGCCGGCTACCTGTCGACCACGGGGGTTTACGGCGATCATCAGGGCGGCTGGGTGGACGAGGCGACGCCGCTGACCCCCGCCACCAAACGCGGGAAACTGCGCGTTGCGGCCGAAGCGGATTGGCAGGAACTTGCGCAGGACAACGGGCTGCCGCTGCATATTTTCCGGCTCGCCGGGATCTATGGCCCCGGGCGCGGACCTTTTGCCAAGGTGCGCGCCGGCACCGCGCGGCGGATCGTCAAGCCGGGCCAGGTGTTTTCGCGCATCCATGTGGAGGATATCGCCCAGGTGCTGGCGGCCTCGATCGCCCGCCCGGACCCCGGCGCGATCTACAACCTTTGTGACGACGACCCTGCCCCGCCGCAGGATGTGATCGGCCATGCCGCGGATTTGCTGGGCCTGCCGCTGCCCAAAGCGGTGGATTTCGAGCGCGCCGATCTGTCGCCGATGGCGCGCAGTTTTTACGCGGAATCCAAGCGGGTGCGGAATGACCGGATCAAGGAGGATCTGGGGGTGCGGCTGATCTATCCATCCTATCGCGACGGGTTGGCAGCGATGCTGGACGACGAATGACCCCTGGGCCGGCGGCCGGAGTCCAGCCAGAAGAGGGGGCTCTGCCCCCGCCCTTCGGGCCCCCCCGGAGTATTTTGGCCAGAAGAAGCTGCAACTCCGGGAGGGCGGTGGGTCAGGCCTGGCGGGAAGCCAGGGAGGCTATTCCCAGGACATCCAGCACCTTGGCCTCGATATGTTCGGCGTTGAGCGCGGCGACATTGTACATGTCGCGCGGGCTGGCCTGGTCGATGAAGATGTCGGGCAGCACCATGGAGCGATAGGCAAGGCCCCGGTCAAAAACCCCTTCTTCGGATAGAAGCTGGGCCACATGGCTGCCGAAGCCGCCGATGGCGCCCTCTTCGATCGTGATCAACGCCTCGTGGTTGGCCGCCAGGGTCAGGATCAGGTCGCGGTCGAGAGGCTTCGCGAATCTGGCATCGGCAATCGTCGGCCGGATCCCGCGGGTTTCCAGCCTGTCGGCGGCGTCGCAGACCTCTTTCAGGCGGGTGCCGAAGGACAGCAGGGCGACTTTCGATCCTTCGCGGATCATCCGGCCTTTGCCGACTTCCAGCACGTCCCCATGCTCTGGCAGGTCGACACCGACGCCTTCGCCGCGCGGGAAACGGAAGGCGATGGGGCCTTCGTCATGGGCGGCGGCAGTGGCGACCATATGTTTCAGCTCTGCCTCGTCGGCGGCGGCCATGACGGTGAAGCCGGGGAGGTTTGCCAGAAAGGCGACATCGTAGCTGCCCGCATGGGTGGCTCCGTCGGCCCCCACCAGCCCGGCGCGGTCGATGGCAAAGCGCACGGGCAGGCGCTGGATCGCCACGTCGTGGACGACCTGATCATAGCCGCGCTGCAGGAAGGTAGAGTACATCGCGCAGAAGGGTTTCATCCCGCCCGCAGCCAGGCCCGCGCAGAAGGTGACGCCATGCTGTTCCGCGATGCCCACGTCGAAGCAGCGGCTGGGGAAGCGTTCGGCGAAGAGGTTCAGGCCGGTGCCGTCGGGCATCGCGGCGGTGACGGCGACGATCCGGTCGTCGCGGCTGGCCTCGTCCATCAGGGATTGGGCGAACACCTTGGTGTAGGAGGGCGCGTTGGAGGGCGCCTTTTTCTGCGCGCCCGTCACCACGTCGAAGGTGGAGACGCCATGGCCCTTGTCGGCGGCGCCCTCGGCCGGGGCATAGCCCTTGCCCTTTTTGGTGATCACATGGATCAGCACCGGCCCGGTGGCCCGCGCCTTGACCGTGCGCAGGACCGGCAGCAACTGCTCCAGATCGTGGCCGTCAATCGGACCGATATAGCTGAAGCCCAGCTCTTCGAACAATGTGCCGCCGACGGTCATGGATTTCAGCATTTCCTTGGCGCGGCGGGCACCTTCCTGGAACGGCGGCGGCAACAGGCTGACCGCGCCCTTGGCGGCCTCCTTCAAGTTCTGGAACGGCGCCTCTGCGTAAAGCCGCGACAGATAGGCAGACATCGCGCCGACGGGCGGGGCGATGCTCATCTCATTGTCGTTGAGGATGACGAACATCCGCTGGTTAAGATGGCCCGCGTTGTTCAGCGCCTCGTAGGCCATTCCCGCGCTCATGGCGCCATCGCCGATCACCGCGATGGCGTCGCCCAGCGCCGGGTCGGGGGCGCCGCCCAGCTCGCGCGCCACGGCCATACCCAGAGCCGCGCTGATCGAGGTGGAGGAATGCGCGGCGCCGAAGGGATCATAGGGGCTTTCAGAGCGTTTGGTGAAGCCCGACAGCCCGTCCTTCTTGCGCAGGGTGCGGATCCGGTCGCGGCGGCCGGTGAGGATCTTGTGCGGATAGCATTGATGCGACACGTCCCAGATCAGCCGGTCGCGCGGGGTGTCAAAGACGGCATGCAAGGCGACGGTCAGCTCCACCACGCCCAGCCCAGCGCCCAGATGGCCACCGGTTTCCGACACGGCCGAGATCGTCTCGGCCCGCAGATCCCCTGCAAGGCGTTTGAGCTCGGCATCGCTCATCGATTTCATATCCGCCGGGCGGGTGACCCGGTCGAGTGTCGGTGTGGTCGGTCGGTCTGCCATCTACGCCTCCGCGCCTCAAGTCTGGCGGGCAATAACGAAGCGCGCCGCCTCTCGCAAGCTGTCTGCCTTTGCGCCGTAGCCGTCCAGCGCCGCGCAGGCCTCATCAACCAGCGCTACCGCGCGCGCTTTCGCCTCATCCAGGCCCAGCAGCGAGACGAATGTCGCCTTGCCAGCCTCGGCGTCCTTGCCCACGCGTTTGCCCGTCGCCGCGCTATCGCCTTCTACATCCAAGATGTCATCAGCAATCTGAAACGCAAGGCCCACCGCCTGAGCATAACGCCGCAGCGGGGCCGGATTGGCGCGGCCGAGAATCGCCCCAGCCTCGCAGGACCAGGCGATCAGGGCGCCGGTCTTGTTGGCCTGCAACTCGATGATCTGGTCCAGCGTGAGGGCATTTTGGGCCGTCTCGGCGGCGATGTCCTGCGCCTGGCCCAGCACCATGCCCTGTCCGCCCGCCGCCCGGGCCAGCGTGGAGACCAGCGCGATACGAGTCTCGGCGTCGCCGGCGGTGTCGCGTGAGAGCAGCTCAAAAGCCAGCGTCTGAAGCGCATCACCAACCAGAACCGCCGTCGCCTCGTCCCATGCCACATGCACTGTTGGATGGCCGCGCCGCAGGTCGTCGTCATCCATGCAGGGCAGGTCGTCATGCACCAGCGAATAGGCGTGCAACGCCTCGATCGCCGCCGCCGCATGCACCGATTGCGCCGCTGGCACCCCGAACAAGGCCGCCGTTTCCATCACGAAGAACCCGCGCAGGCGTTTGCCGCCGTCCAGGGCATAGCGCATCGCCGCGACCACCGGCACATCGGCCCAGTCCGCCAGCGCCTGGGTCAGACCATCGGCGATCTGACCGGCGCAGGCCGCGCGCCGAGTCGCAAAGCTCATGACGGGTCGAACGGCGCCGTCCCCGTCGGCGCGCCGCTGTCGTCCGAGGTGATCAGCGCGACTTTCTCTTCGGCTTCGCGTAGCTTTTCCTCGCAGCGTTTCTTCAGCGCCGCGCCGCGTTCATAGAGCTTGATCGAGGTCTCCAGCTCCACTTCGCCGGATTCGAGCTGGCCAACCACGGCTTCCAGCTCGCGCATCGCTTCTTCGAAGGACATCTTGGTCACAGCCTTGTCGGTCACGCCGCAAACTCCATCATCACTTCCACATGCGCCGCCACCCCGGCGGCCAGGGCCTGCAGATCATATCCCCCTTCCAAAGTCGAGACCACGCGCCCGCCGCAGACCTCGGCCGCGACCTCGCAGATCCGCCGGGTGAGCCAGGCGAAATCCGCCGTCTCCCAGTTGAGGCTGGCAAGGGGGTCGTCCCGATGCGCGTCGAACCCGGCAGAGACCAGGATCAGCTCCGGCTCCCATTCCTGCACCAGCGGCAAGATCGCCTGATCCCAAGCGTGGCGCATCTCGGCGCTGCCGGTCATCGGGGCCAGCGGCACGTTGACCACATTGCCATGGGCGCCGGTCTCAGAAGCGGCGCCGGTGCCAGGGAACAGCGGCATCTGGTGGCTGGAGGCGAAGAGCGCGCGCGCCTCGTCCCACAGCAGGGCCTGGGTGCCATTCCCGTGATGCACGTCGAAATCCAGCACCGCCACACGCGCCAGACCGTGATGATCCAGCGCCCGCTTGGCCGCGATGGCGATGTTGCCGAACAGACAAAAGCCCATCGCCCGCGCCGTCTCGGCATGGTGTCCGGGGGGGCGCATCCCGATGAAAGCGTTGCCGACCTCGCCCGACAAAACCGCATCCACCGCCGCCACGCAGCCGCCCACGCCGCGCAACGCCGGCTCCAGCGAGGTTGGCGACAGATGCGTGTCGGGATCCAGCGCGGCGAAGCCCTTGGTCGGTACCGCCGCCTCGACCTGCGCGATGTAGGCCTCGGGGC
>CAYGRI010000134.1:0-1456 GCA_964352155.1 uncultured Maritimibacter sp.
GCTACATCCCAAGACATGAAACTCTGGCCCCCTTTCCGCAATTCCCGTCCCACCGTTTCCGTTCTACGCCTGAACGGCATGATCGCCGCGGGCGGACGTGGCGCCGCACTGAACGACGCGGGCCTCGCCCCGCTGATCGAGCGGGCCTTCGCAAAGGGCAAACCCGATGCGGTGGCGCTGTCGATCAACTCGCCCGGCGGGTCGCCTGTGCAATCCTCGCTGATCGCCGCCCGGATCCGGCGCCTTGCCAAGGAGAAATCGGTCAAGGTCTATGCCTTTACCGAGGACGTGGCCGCCTCGGGCGGCTACTGGCTGGCCTGCGCGGGGGATGAGATCTGGGTCGATGAGTCGTCCGTCGTGGGGTCCATCGGCGTGATCTCTGCCGGGTTCGGGTTCCACGACCTGCTCGGCCGCTACGGGGTGGAACGCCGGGTGTATACATCGGGCCGGTCGAAAAGCATGCTCGACCCGTTCAGCCCCGAGAAACCGGAAGATGTGGCGCGGCTGAAAGGGTGGCAAGAGCAGATCCACGAGACCTTCATCGACTACGTCAAGGACCGGCGCGGCGCCAGGCTGAACGACAACGAGACTCATTTCACCGGCGCAATCTGGATCGGCAAACAGGCGGTGACAGAGGGGCTCGTCGACGGGATCGGCCACCTTGTGCCGAAGATGAAAGAGGTCTTCGGCGACAAGGTCCGCTTTCGGGTTTATGGCCCGAAACGCGGACTGCTGTCCCGTTTCGGCAGCCGGATCGCCGAGGATGCTCTCTCCGCCATCGAAGAGCGTGGCGCCTATGCAAGGTTCGGCCTGTGATTGTCAAGATCGTCGCCGTCTTTCTGGCCGGGATGGCGGTACTCGCCATGTTCGGGCGGCTGAAACTGCCCGGACACAAGCGACTCGCCAGCCACAAGTGTCCGCGCTGCGGGCGCTACCGGCTGGGTCGTGGCCCCTGCGATTGCACGAAAGGCTGACCCATTCACGGACCGGTGCGGCAGCGTCGCGCGGGGTACCCCCCTTTGACCGGGGATGCGGCGGGGCGGGGCTCCGTTCTCTGATTGGGCGCAATGACCTCCCCCGATTGACCGGCAGGCTGTTGACCGCGACCGATACGGCCTATGTCAACGCCATTGTGATCTGACGGAGCTTTGCCCATGCCCACCGCCCTCGTGACCGGCGCCGCCAAGCGCATCGGACGCGCCATGGCCCTTGCCCTGGCCGAGGATGGCCACGATCTGGTCATCCACTACGCCGGGTCCGCCGCCGAGGCAGAGGCGGTGGTGGCCCAGATCCTCGGCATGGGCCGCCGCGCGGTCGCATTGCAGGCCGACCTGACCGACGAGGCGCAGATGCAAGCGCTGCTGCCCCGCGCGACAGAGGCGCTGGGGCCGCTGGATCTGCTGGTGAACAACGCCTCGATCTTCGAATATGACGATATCCGCAACGGCACCCGCGA
>CAYGRI010000134.1:1466-12912 GCA_964352155.1 uncultured Maritimibacter sp.
GCGGGGTACCAAGGCTTGTTGCTTGTATTTTCCGTTTTTCCGCACCGCACCCGGGCAATGTTGGTACTGCATATCGAATCGAACCTGCGCGCGCCCGTGGTGCTGACCCAGGCCTTCGCCGCCCAGGCCCCCGCCGCCACCCGCGACGCCCGGGGCGAGGTCTTGGCCCAGGCGCTGGTTGTCAACATGATCGACCAGCGGATCCACAAGCCCCCCCCCGCCGTCATGAGCTATACGATTGCGAAGATGGGACTTTGGGCGTTCACCCGCACGGCGGCCCAGGCTTTGGCCCCCGCCATTCGGGTCAACGCCATCGGTCCCGGCCCAACGCTGCAGGGCGCGAACCAGTCGGACCAGAACTACCACAAACAGCGCGCCAACACGATTCTGGAACGCGGCTCCAACCCCGAGGATATCGTCGCTGCGCTGCGGTATTTCCAGGCATCTCCGGCGGTGACGGGCCAGATTCTGTGCGTCGATGGCGGCCAGCATCTGGCCTGGCAATCCCGCGATATGAGCCTTGATCTCTAGCCCCGCCCGCCTGCGCGTGCCGCAGGTTGTGCACCGCCGGTCCGCGCAGCTTTCGAACTGAGTCGCAACGGCTAATTTTGCATGTGTTTACAAAAGCTTAATAAAATAATCACTTTATTTCAATTACTTACAGGAAAGCACAAATAACAGGCAGACCCATGAACCGCCAAGCATGAAAGGAAAAATCGTGGCTGCAGCATTGTTACGCGCAGGTTTATCCACAGTTTTGGTGGACAGAATTCGGCTTGTTTCCGGTGCCCACAGGTTGCAGCCCACCGCAGGAATCACAAGATTGGCCCCATGACCGATACCGCCCCAGATCCGACGGAAAAACCACAGCCCACCGGCCATGCCTGCATCCAGGCCTACCTGCGCACGATCGATTCCTCGCCCGGCGTTTACAGGATGCTCGACGCCAAGGGCGCGGTGCTTTATGTGGGCAAGGCGCGCAATCTAAAGGCGCGGGTGTCGAACTATGCCCGGCCCTCGGGGCATTCGGGCCGGATCGCGCGGATGATCGACGCCACCGCCTCGATGATGTTCCTGACCACGCGGACAGAGACCGAAGCGCTGCTGCTGGAACAGAACCTGATCAAGCAGCTCAAGCCGCGCTACAATGTGCTGCTGCGCGACGACAAATCCTTTCCGAACATTCTGGTGGCCAAGGATCACGGCTTTCCGCAGATCAAGAAGCACCGCGGAGCAAAGAAGGAAAAGGGCGCGTATTACGGCCCCTTCGCCAGCGCGGGCGCGGTAAACCGGACGCTGAACCAGTTGCAGAAGGTGTTCTTGCTGCGCAACTGCACGGATTCCACGTTCGAAAGCCGCACGCGCCCCTGTCTGTTGTACCAGATCAAGCGGTGCAGCGCGCCGTGCGTCGGCCACGTCTCGGAAGACGACTATGCCACGCTGGTCAAGGATGCGGAGCGGTTCCTGCAGGGCAAGACCACCAAGGTTCAGTCGCAGCTCGCCGAAGAGATGCAGGCCGCCTCGGAAGCGATGGAGTTTGAGCGGGCCGCCGCCCTGCGAGACCGGATTCGGGCGCTGACGCAGGTACAATCGGCCCAGGGAATCAACCCGCGCGGCGTGGCCGAGGCGGATGTGATCGCGCTGCATATGGACGGCGGGCAGGCCTGTGTGCAGGTGTTCTTCATCCGCGCCCATCAGAACTGGGGCAACCGCGATTTCTATCCCCGGCTTGGCGGCACAGAGGCGGCGGACGAGGTGATGCAGGCCTTTCTGGGCCAGTTCTATTCCACAAAGGAACCGCCGCGGCAACTGCTGCTCAGCCACGGGCTGGAAGACCCGGATCTGGTCGCCGCCGCCTTGGCCGAAACCGCCGGCCATAAGGTCGAGATTCTGGTGCCCCAGCGCGGCGAAAAGATGGAGCTGATCTCGGGCGCCTTGCGCAATGCCCGCGAAAGCCTGGCACGCAAGATGGCAGAGACGGCGACTCAGAGCAAATTGCTGGCCGGGCTGGCAGCGGCCTTCGGTCTGGATGGCCCGCCGCAGCGGATCGAGGTCTACGACAACTCGCACATCCAGGGCACCAACGCGGTCGGGGCGATGATCGTCGCGGGGCCCGACGGGATGATGAAGAACCAGTATCGCAAGTTCAACATCAAGGGCGAAGACCTGACGCCCGGCGACGATTTCGGCATGATGAAAGAGGTGCTGACCCGCCGCTTCAAGCGCTTGTTGAAAGAGGATCCGGACCGCGAACAGGGGATGTGGCCGGACCTTTTGCTGATCGACGGCGGGGCGGGTCAGGTGTCTGCCGTGCAAGAGATCCTGACGGAACTGGGGGTCGCGGATGTGCCGATGGTCGGCGTGGCCAAGGGGCTGGACCGCGACGCGGGGAAGGAAGAATTTCACCGATTCGGCGCCCGGCCCTTTGCCCTGCGCCACAACGACCCGGTGCTGTATTTCGTGCAGCGCCTGCGGGACGAGGCGCACCGCTTTGCCATCGGCGCACACCGGGCCAAGCGCGCCAAGGCGGTGGGGGCCACCCCGCTGGATGACATCCCCGGCGTCGGCGCCTCTCGCAAGCGGGCGCTGCTGGCCCATTTCGGCTCTGCCAAGGCGGTGGCCCGGGCCAATCTGTCTGACCTGACGGCGGTGGATGGCGTGTCCGACAGCCTGGCGGAGAAGATCTACGATTACTTCCACGACAAGGGGTGAATCGAGGGGTGAAATGGGGGCAATGCCGCCCCGGCGCCGCTTGTGACCGAATCCTGCGCCTTGGGACCAAGCGCCACCTTCCCTGTGGCCGCCAGAGAGGCTAGGAAGGCGGCATGAGGTGGACGATCCCGAACACATTGACTGTCCTGCGGTTGCTCGCGGCGCCGGGCGTCGCGGTGATGTTCCTGTATTTCGTGCGCCCCTGGGCCGATTGGTTCGCCATGATCCTGTTCGTCAGCGCCGCGATCACCGATTGGTTCGACGGCTATCTGGCACGGATCTGGAAACAGGAAAGCCGCTTTGGCGCGATGCTGGATCCGATTGCCGACAAGGCCATGGTGGTGATCGCGCTGCTGGTCATCACCGCCTTTTCCGGGGTCACCCGCCCCGATGGGATGGATCCCTGGATCCTGCTGCCCGCAACGATGATCCTGTTCCGCGAAGTCTTCGTCTCTGGCCTGCGCGAATTCCTGGGCAGCCAGGCCGCGACGCTCAAGGTCACGAAACTGGCGAAATGGAAGACGATGCTGCAGATGGTCGCCATCGCGGTGCTGTTCACCAAGGGCATCTTTGAACATGAGCTGATCGAGCGGACCGTGGGCATGGACAACAGCATCGTGAACGGCATCCTGATGGGCAGTGTCGCCGATGAGGTTGGTCTGCTGTGGTACCTCAACGCCGCCTGGGCCACCTGGTGGGGCGGCGTGATCCTGCTGTGGCTAGCCGCGGCCCTGACCCTTGCAACAGGCTGGGATTACTTCCGAAAATCCCTCCCGTTCTTCCACGAGGAGGGTGGAAAGTGATCGACGTTCTGTATTTCGCCTGGGTGCGCGAGCGCATCGGACTGCCCCGCGAAAGCGTTGATACGCAGGCGGAGACGGTCGCCGAGCTGGTGGCTGAACTTGCGGGCAAAGAGGCGCGCTATGCCGCCGCTTTTGCCGACACCAGCGCGCTGCGGGTGGCGCTGGATCAGGAATTGTCGAGCTTCGATGCGCCGCTGGCGGGCGTGCGCGAAGTGGCGTTCTTTCCCCCGATGACCGGAGGCTGACCATGACAGTCCGGGTGCAGGAGGCGCCGTTCGATCTGGGCGCCGAACTCGATAGCTTCGCGGCGACCCGCACGGATATGGGCGCCGTGGTCTCGTTCACCGGGATGGTGCGCGACGATGGCGGCCTCACCCGGATGGAGATCGAGCATTACCCCGGAATGACCGAAAAGGCGATCGCGGGTATCGCGGAAGAGGCGGTGCGGCGCTGGCATCTGGGCGATTGCCTGGTGATCCACCGCTACGGCGCCTTGCCGCCCGGGGCGCGCATCATGATGGTGGCCACCGCCGCCCCGCACCGCGCCGACGCCTTTGCCGCGGCTGAATTCCTGATGGATTACCTGAAATCCCGCGCACCGTTCTGGAAACGCGAGATCACGGCGCAAGGCAGCACATGGGTCGCGGCCAAAGAGGCTGACGAAGACGCCCTCACCCGCTGGTGAGACGACGGGACAGACCGTCCCCGCGCGACACAACCAGATCGGGGACGGCAAGACGCGGGGCTACCCCCGCAAGAACCCCAGCATCTCTTCCGCCGCCGGTCCCGGGGCCCGGTCGCCGCGCGCCACGGCCTCGCCCAGCACCTCCAGCCGCTCCCGCGCCGCCGCATCGCTGCGCAGCCGCGCCAGCAGACCTTGGCGCACCTCTTCCTCGAACCAGTGGCGCGCCTGATCGCGGCGCCGGGCCGCCCAATGCCCCTGGGCGCGCCGCCACTCCGCCAGCGCCTGCATCTCGGCCCAGGCCTGATCCAGCCCCGTCCCGCCAAGCGCCGACACGGTCAGCGCCTTGGGAAACCCCTCGGGGTCCTGCGGCCGCTTGCGCAGCAAATGCAGCGCGCCCGCATAATCGGCGCAGGTCCGCATTGCCGCCGAGGCGAGATCGCCGTCGGCCTTGTTCACCAGGATCAGATCCGCAATCTCCATGATCCCGCGCTTGACGCCCTGTAGCTCGTCGCCGCCCGCCGGGGCCAGCAGCAGCACGAACAGATCCGCCATATCCGCCACCATCGTCTCGGACTGGCCGACGCCGACAGTCTCGATCAGCACCGCGTCATATCCCGCCGCCTCGCACAGGGCGACCACCTCGCGGGTGCGCCGCGCCACGCCGCCCAGCTGAGACTGACTGGGAGAGGGCCTGATAAAGGCGTTGGGATCGCGCGCCAGCCGGTCCATCCGGGTCTTGTCGCCCAGGATCGACCCGCCGGACCGCGCCGAGGACGGGTCGACCGCCAGCACCGCCACCCGCAGCCCCTGCCCGGTGAGGATGCCGCCGAACGCCTCGATAAACGTCGATTTGCCCACCCCCGGCGTGCCCGACAGCCCGATCCGCATCGCCTGCCGCGCGCTCCCCAGATGCTCCAGCAAGGCCACCGCCTGCGCCCGGTGATCCGCCCTCCCGCTTTCGACCAGCGTGATCGCCCGCGCCAGCGCCCGCCGCTCGCCATCGGCAACCCTTCGCCCAAGCTCGGTCACATCCGTGTTGGCCATCGCGGCTTGTCCTTTACTTCTGCGTCCCGAAAACCGACAGATTGGCCCTACTTCCAAACGTATGTTCAAGGAATTGTCTAGCCGATGTTACGTTTCCTGTTGCTGGCCCTGCTGCTGCCGCTGTCCGCCCCGGCGCATGCCCAGACGCGCACCGAGGCCACCTTTACTGTGAGAATTTCCGGAATCACCATCGGCCGGATGCAATTGACGGGGGTCGAGAGCGGCTCCAGCTATTCCAGCGCCGCGCTGATCACCAGCGCCGGGGCCGCGCGCGTGTTCCGCGATTTCAGCTACACCGCCCGGTCGCAAGGCCGGCTGTCGCGCGGGCGGCTGATCCCCGTGCGCTACGAGGAAAAGGCGGACACGGGTCGGCGGCAATCGGAATCCATCCTGGAATACAGCCGCGGTATCCCGCGCCTGACCCGCTATACCTCGCCCAAAGCTGCGGGCCCGGACAGCCCCGATCCATCGACCCAGGGCGGTACGCTGGATCCGTTGTCGGCCCTTTATGCCCTGCTGCGGGACCAACCCGCCGCCGGGCTGTGCAACGCAACGCTGGCGCTGTTCGACGGCAAGCGCCGCAGCCAGATCCGGCTGGGCGCGCCGCAGGCGGTGCAGGGCGGGATCGTCTGCGCGGGCGAATACCGCCGGGTGGCGGGCTTTACCCTGGATGAGCTGGCGCGGCACACCACCTTCCCTGTCAAAGTGCTCTATGCCCCGTCGGCGGGCGGGATGATGCAGGCCGCGCAGGTCGAGGTGCAATCGGTCTACGGCCCCGCAACGCTGGTCCGCCGATAGCGGGCGCGTGACCGACCATCCTATAGAAGAGGCACTGCCCGCCCTTCTCAGCGCCCTCCGGCGCGACGGGCGTGCGGTGCTGCAGGCGCCACCGGGGGCGGGCAAGACGACCCGGGTGCCGCTGGCGATGTTAGAGGCCGGTCTGCCCGCCACCGGCCGGATCGTGATGCTGGAGCCCCGCCGCCTTGCTGCCAGAGGCGCCGCTGCGCGCATGGCAGAGACGCTGGGCGAAGAGATTGGCGCGACCGTGGGCTACCGGATGCGCGGCGATACGAAGGTGTCCAAGGCGACGCGGATCGAGGTTGTGACCGAGGGCATTCTGACACGAATGCTGCAAACGGACCCGGAATTGACGGGGATTTGCGCGCTTGTCTTCGACGAATTCCACGAACGCTCCTTGAACGCGGATCTGGGCCTGGCGCTGGCCTGGGAGGTGCGCGGCGCCCTGCGGCCCGACCTGATGCTGCTTGTGATGTCCGCCACGCTGGAGGCAGAGCCGGTCGCCGCGCTGCTGGACGACGCGCCGGTGATCACCTCGGAAGGGCGCAGCTATCCGGTCGACATCCGCTGGCGCGACCGCCCCGTGCCCCGCGAGATGCGGTTCGACGCCGCCATGGCCGACCTGATCCAGCAGGCCGCGTCCGAGACCGAAGGCGGCATTCTGGCTTTTCTGCCCGGCGAGGGAGAGATCCGCCGCGTGGCGCAAAATCTCTCTGGGCGGTTGCCGGGCGTCACCATCCAGCCCCTGTACGGCGCCCTGCCCTTTGCGGCCCAGCGGGCGGCGGTGGCGCCTTTGGCAGCGGGGCGCAAACTGGTGCTGGCCACCTCGATCGCCGAAACAGCCCTGACAATTCAGGATGTTCGCGTTGTGGTCGACGGCGGACGCGCCCGGCGGGCGGAGTTCGATCCGGGCCGGGGCATGTCGCGGCTGGTGACCCAACGGGTGACGCGGGCCGAGGCGACCCAACGCGCGGGCCGGGCGGGCCGCGTGGCGCCCGGCGTCTGCTACCGGCTGTGGACGCGCGGCGAGGATGGCGCCCAGCACGCCTTCCCGCCGCCAGAGATCAGCACCGCCGACCTCTGCGGGTTGGCGCTGGAACTCGCGCTGTGGGGCGTGGCCGGGACAGAGGATCTGGCCCTGCTGACTCCCCCGAACCCCGGCGCCCTGCAAGAGGCGCAGGCGCTGCTGCGCGACCTTGGGGCGCTGGACGCAGGCGGTGGAATCACGGCGCATGGCCGCGCCCTCGCGGCGCTGCCGCTGCATCCAAGGCTTGCACATATGCTGGAATCAGCCGGCCCACAAAGCGCAAAACTCACGGCTTTGTTGAACGATCGCGATCCGCTGCGCGGTCAGGGCTGTGATTTGTCCCTGCGGCTGGAGGCGCTGCGGCAGCCCCGGGGCACCCCTGCGCTAGAACGGATCATGGTCGAGGCAAAGCGTTTGGCGCGGATGACCAGGGGCGCGGATGCGGCGATGTCGCTGGGCGAGATGGCGGCGCTCGCCTACCCGGATCGCATCGGTCTGCGGCGGCCGGGGGACGCGCCACGATGGGTGCTCTCGGGCGGGACGGGGGCCGAGATGGACGCGGGCGACCCGCTCGCTGGCTCTCGGCTGATCGTCGCGACGGATCTGGACGGCGGCGGCCGCGAAGCCCGCATCCGGCAGGCCGCCGCGCTGACAGAGGCGGAACTGCGCAGCCTGTTCGCGGACCGGATCGGCTGGGCCGATGTCTGCCGCTGGTCGAAACGCCACCGCAAGGTCGAGGCCCGGCAACAGGAGCGCTATGGCGCGCTGGTGCTGGACGACCGGATCTGGAAGGACCCGCCCGCCGACGCCTATGCCCTGGCCCTGCTGGACGGGGTGCGCGATCTGGGCCTGCCCTGGTCGGACGGGGCGCGCGCGTTGCAGGCCCGCATCGAATTGCTGCGGGGACAGGGTGGCGACTACCCGGATTGTTCGGACGAGGGGTTGATGGCCAGCCTCGACGACTGGCTGCTGCCGCATCTGCCCGGACGCAAGGGGCTGGCGGGGCTCGACATCACCGACGCCTTGCTGGCCCGGCTCGACTGGCCCCGGCAGCAGGAGCTGAACCGCCTGGCCCCTGCCGATTTCACCACCCCTCTCGGCCGCCGGGTGCGCATCGACTATTCCGACGGCGCGCCAGGCATCGCCGTCCGGCTGCAAGAGATGTTCGGCGTGACAGAGCATCCCTGCGTCGGACCGGAACGGCTGCCGTTGAAGATCACGCTGTTGTCGCCCGCCCAGCGGCCGGTGCAGACGACGATGGATCTGCCGGGGTTCTGGACCAGCTCTTATGCGGATGTACGCAAGGACATGCGCGGCCGCTACCCGCGCCACCCCTGGCCCGAGGATCCGACGCAAGCCGCCCCCACCCTGCGTGCCAAACCCCGGAGTTGACGCGGCGATCCCGCGCCTAAATGGCACACTCCATCAAGCGGCCCAGGCCAGTGTGCCAGTTCGCTTCAGGAGCGGTTTCGGCGGGTGAGCCGCGCTTGACCGGCCCCCAAGACCCCCCGTGTTCGGACGGATCCCGCCGCGCCGGGCCCGAGACCTCAGACCCCGAGGCACCAGCGCATGATCGCCTTTTGGGCATGCAGCCGGTTCTCTGCCTCGTCGAAGATCACCGAATGGGGGCCGTCCATCACCGCGCTGGTCGCCTCGTCATCGCGGTGGGCGGGCAGGCAATGCATGAACAGCGCGTCGGGTTTGGCATGGGCCATCAGTGCTTCGTTCACCTGATAGGGGCGGAGCTGGTTGTGCCGCCGCTCGCGCGCCGATTGCGGATCGTGCATCGACACCCAGGTGTCCGTGACCACCAGATCGGCCCCGGCCACCGCCTTTTCCGGCGACCGCTCAATGGTCAGGGGGCGGCCCTTGTCGGCGCAATATTTCACCCAGGCCGGCTCTGGATCCAGCGTTTCGGGGCCGGTGAAGACAAGGTCAAAGCCGAATTGACCTGCGGCATGGGCAAAGGAGGCAAAGACGTTGTTGCCGTCGCCCGACCAGACCACGCGCTTGCCCGCAATGGGGCCGCGATGTTCCTCGAACGTCATCACATCGGCCATGATCTGGCAGGGATGGGTGCGGTTTGTCAGCCCGTTGATCACCGGAACGCTGGAATGCTCGGCCATTTCCAGCAGCGTCGCTTCCTCGAAGGTCCGGATCATGATGAGGTCCACGTAGCGGCTGAGTACCCGTGCGGTGTCGGCAATGGTTTCGCCATGGCCCAGCTGCATATCCGCGCCGGACAGCACCATCGTCTCGCCGCCCATCTGGCGTACGCCAACGTCAAAGGAAATGCGCGTGCGGGTGGAGGGTTTTTCGAAGATCAGCGCCACCATCCGCCCGTCGAGCGGCCTGGTCTCGTCCGGGGTGCCCTTGGGGCGGTCGGCGCGCGCGGTTTTCATCGCCCGGGCGCTGTCGATCATGGTCCGCAGGTCGTCGGGGTCGGTTTTGTGAATGTCGAGAAAATGGGTCATGCATGCGGTCTTTGGTTCGGCGGGCGAAGCGGGGTCAGCCCCCACCCCCCCGATGTCTTTGAAACGAGGCGACGCTCAGGCGGGCACCTTGGCCGCGACGGCGGTGGCGGCGCGGTCGAGGCGGGTGACGGTCTCTGCGATCTCATCGTCGGTCAGGGTAAGGGCGGGCAGCAGGCGGACGACATTCTCGGCGGCGGGCACCAGCAGCATGTCCTGATCATAGCCCGCCTGAACGACATCGAGGTTCGACGCCCTGCAAACCAGCCCCAGCATCAGGCCGCTGCCACGGACATCGGCGAAAACCTCTGGATGGGCGGCGACGAGACCTTCGAGCTTTTGCCGCAGAAGACCGGCCTTGCGGTTGACCTCGGTCAGGAACGCCGGATCCGAGACGATCTCCATCACCTTGGCGCCGACGGCGCAGCCCAGGGGATTGCCGCCATAGGTGGACCCATGGGTGCCCGCGACCATGCCGCTGGCCGCCGCTTCGGTCGCCAGCACGGCGCCCAGGGGGAAGCCGCCGCCGATGCCCTTGGCGACCATCATGATGTCGGGCTCAACCCCCGCCCATTCATGGGCAAACAGGCGCCCGGTCCGGCCCATGCCGCACTGCACCTCGTCCAGGATCAACAGGATGCCATGCTCGTCGCACAGATCACGCAGCCCCTTGAGGCACGGGTCGGGCAAGGGCTTGATCCCGCCCTCGCCCTGGATCGGCTCCACCAGGATGGCGGCGGTCGTCCCGGTCACGGCAGCGCGCAGGGCATCGTGGTCGCCAAACGGCAGGATGGTGAATCCCGGCTGCAGCGGAGCGAAGCCCTTGACCATCTTTTCCGCCCCCGAAGCCGCGATAGCGGCGGAGGAACGGCCATGGAAATTGCCCTCGAACGTCAGGATCTGCGTCCGCTCGGGCCGGCCGGCGTCGTGGTGATGCTTGCGCGCCATCTTGATGGCCAGTTCGCAGGCCTCGGTGCCCGAATTCGTAAAAAAGACCGTATCCGCGAAGCTGTGTTCCACGAGCAGATCCGCCAGCTTTTGCTGCTGCGGGATCTGATAGAGGTTCGAGACATGCCAGACCGCCTGCGCCTGTTCGGTCAGCGCCGCGACCAGCGCAGGGTTGGCATGGCCAAGCGATGTGGTGGCGATGCCCGCGCAAAGATCCAGAAATCTGCGCCCGGTCGTATCGGTCAGCCAACTGCCCTCGCCCTTGACGAAGGCAAGCGGGGCGCGGTTGTAGGTCGGCAGAACGGACGGGATCATGACGCAGGTCCTTTGCAGTGGAAGGCCAAATAGGTGCCGGATCGGCGGTTGGCTGTCAATGTCGGAGGAGGTTTGGGCGCACCTGTCCGGCGCACCCCGAAAGGGGACGCGGTTAGCGTCGACGTCGCGAGATATGGTGACAGGCGATCATGGCGTGGCCTTTACGCCATGTTTCCGGGTTTGGAAAGCAGGAAACGACGGGTACACCGGTTGTATCCCGCCAGACAGTGACTAGAATAGAACCCTTGACGAATTCATCGGAACGAAGGCCCGCCGTAATGCGCCGGGCAAAGTCCGTTCCCGAGACGAAGGAACCAGCATGTCCTGGACTGACGAGCGTGTCGAGCTTCTCAAGAAGATGTGGTCGGAGGGTCAAAGCGCCAGCCAGATCGCCAAGGAGCTGGGCGGAGTGACCCGCAACGCGGTGATCGGCAAGGTGCACCGGCTTGGCCTGTCGAACCGGACCGGCGGCGGCGCCCCTGCCCCGACGGCCACCAAATCGCCCGAGCCCGAGGCAGCGGTGGCAAGCCCGCCCCGCCCGGACGTGGCCGAACCGCCCGCGCGGCCAGCCGAACCCGTTGCCAGCGCCCCCGCGCCAGAGGTGGTCTCGCATCCGCCGCCCGCCACCCGCAAACCGATCATC
>CAYGRI010000135.1:0-12759 GCA_964352155.1 uncultured Maritimibacter sp.
TTTCTGGTGAATTTCATCACCATCTGGTCGATCACCATGCCGACCTTTGCCGTGGGCATCGGCAGCGTCATCATCTTCGCGGTCTGGTTGGGTTGGATCCCGGCCATCGGCAACCTGCTGGTGCCCGCGATCATCCTGGGCCTCGATATCGGCGGCACGCTGGCCAAGATGTTCCACGAGGATCTCAAGACGATCCAGTCGGCGGAATTTGTCCGCACCGCCCGGGCCAAGGGTCTGAGCGACGCGCAAATCGTGTTCCGGCATCTCGTGCCGAATGCCCTTGCCGTGGCGCTGGCGCTGATGGGCATCATCTTTGCCGGGGTGCTGTCGGGCACGATCACGCTGGAGGTGGTCTTTGGCCTGCCCGGCATCGGGTCGCTGACGCTGGGCGCCATGCAGGGGCGCGACTATCCCACCGTGCAGGCCGTGGTGATCTGGCTGGGGCTGGTGGTGGTCGCGGCGAATCTGCTGACCGACACATTGCAGCGCCTGATCGACCCAAGGTTGAGGCGCCGGGGATGAGCCTGCTTGACATCGCGCATCTGACCCTGCGTTTTCGCGACGCGGACAGCCCGGCGGTCGACGATCTGAGCCTGTCCATCGAGGCGGGTGAAACCCTTGCCATCGTGGGCGAAAGCGGCTCCGGCAAGACGATGACCGCCCTGTCGGTGGCGCGTCTGGGCCCCGAAGACGCGCTGGAACAGGCGACGGGCGATGTTCGCCTGGGCGACATCAATGTCCTGCAGGCCGACACCGCCGCGCTGCGCGCGCTTCGGCGCGAACGGATCGGCATCGTGTTTCAGGACCCGACCGCCACGCTCAACCCGATCATGGCCGTGGGCGCCCAGGTGCGCGAGGCTTTGGCCGACGGCGCCGGGCTTGCGCCGTTGCTGGCCGAGGTCGGGCTGGGCGAGGTTCCCGGCATCGCCGGTCGCTATCCACACGAGTTGTCCGGCGGGCAGCAGCAACGCATCGGCATCGCCATGGCGCTTGCGGGCAATCCCGATCTGTTGATCGCGGATGAGCCGACGACCGCGCTGGACGTAACGGTGCAGGCGCAGATCCTCGGTCTGCTGGCCAGACTCAAGGCGCAGCGCGGGATGGCCATGCTGTTCATCAGCCACGATTTCGGCGTGGTGGCGCGGCTGGCCGACCGGATCGTCGTCATGCGGCATGGTCAGATTGTGGAAAGCGGCCCGACCAAGCGGGTTCTGCACGCGCCGCGCTCGGCTTACACCCGCGCCTTGCTGGCCTGCCGCCCGACCCTTGCGGCCCCGCCCGACCGGCTGCCAACGCTGGGAGAATCCGCGCAAGCCATGCCCCGCCCCGCCCTGGGCGGCACCCTGCTGGAGGTGGCGGAGCTAAGCGTGATCTACCCGCCCCGAGATCTGCTTGGCGCGTCCTTCCAGGCGGTGCGCGGGGTCAGCTTCGATCTGCGGGCGGGCGAAGCCTTGGGGATTGTCGGGGAAAGCGGATCGGGCAAAAGCTCTGTCGCGAAGGCTATCGTCGGCCTTGCCCCGCTCAGCGGCGGCCGCGTCCGTTACCGGGGGCAACCCTGGGCGCCCGCCGCCCTGTCCAAGGCGCATCGCCGAAAGGTGCAGTATATCTTTCAGGACAATTACGGCTCGCTCAACCCGCGCCACAGCGTGCGGACGCTGGTGCGCGAGGGGCTGGATCTGCACGGGATCGGCCAAGCGTCGGGCCGCGATGCGACGGCGGTCCGCCTGCTCAGGGAGGTCGGCCTGTTGCCGGGCCTGGCCGACCGTCTGCCGCGAGAGCTGTCGGGCGGTCAGCGCCAGCGCGTTGCCATCGCCCGGGCGCTGGCGCTTGAACCCGAGGTGCTGATCTGCGACGAGATCGTCTCGGCGCTGGATGTGTCGGTGCAGGCGCAGGTGTTGAACCTGCTCAAGGATCTGATGGCGCGGCGGGGCCTGGCCCTTGTCTTCATCAGCCACGATCTGGCCGTCATCCGCTTTGTCGCGGATCGGGTTGCGGTGATGCAGCAAGGCGCCATTGTCGAGGCGGGGCGGGCAAGCGATGTGGTTCAGGCCCCGCAGAACGGCTATTCCGCTAGGCTCGCCAAGGCCGCCCGCGCGATCGAGCTTCCTTGACGGCCGGGGCGGTCCGCTTTTGCAAGCGCGGCGGTTCTTTCAGCGGTGCACAGGGCGCGGCAACGTCCCGCGAAGGCTTGGGCGTCAGGTCGGAACATCCCGGCTGTCGGCGATCGCCTCCATGGCGATGTAGGAGGTGACCGTCTCAAGCTCTGTCTCGCTGATGAGCTTTTGATAGATCCGGTCGAAATCGTTCATGTCCCGGGCGACAATCTTGATCATGTAGTCATAATCCCCCGCGATCCGGAAGAAATCGACCACGTTTTCGATGGCCAGCACGGATTTGCGGAACCGCACCAGCCAATCCGCCGAATGGTGCCGCGTCCGGACCATGGCGAAAACTGTCAGTCCGAGGCCAAGCGCCTGTAGATCCACCCGGATCTTCTGCCCCGTGATCACGCCGTCCTCGCGCAGGCGGGTCAGCCGACGCCAGCAGGAGTTCTGCGACAGCCCCACCTTTTCGGCAAGGTCGCGCTGCGACAGCGAGGCATCGCGCTGCAGGGCGCGCAGGATCGCCTTGTCCAGATTGTCCAGGAGTTTTGTGGTCATTTGATAGCCAACTTCGGGAAAAGGGTGAAATTTTGGCGAAGGATTACTCTTGCGACCAGTGGTATCAATCTGAAAATCATCACTCAGGGCTAGGAAATGACCTCTTCGACGATTCCCACTGACCTTTTTGAACGCTTTCGCGCCTCGCTCGACGGGCCGGACCTGATCGAGCGGTTGCGCGGCGGGATCATCGGCGAAGGCGCGGCGGTACCGGGCCCCAATGGACCCAACCCGCTGATCTATGCCGACTACGTTGCCTCTGGCCGCGCCTTGCGCCAGATCGAACATGTCGTGATGGAAGAGATCCTGCCCTTCTATGCCAACAGCCATACCGAGGCGTCGTATTGCGGGCAGATGATGACGCGCCTGCGGCGGCACGCGCGGCAGATCATCCGTCAAAGCTGCGGCGGAGACGATCAGTACGAGGTCATTTTCACCGGGTCGGGGGCGACGGCGGGCCTCAACCGTCTTGTCGGGTTGCTGGGGGTTGGTGCAAAGGGGCCGAAACCGCTCGTCCTGATCGGCCCCTACGAGCATCATTCCAACATCCTGCCATGGCGCGAAAGCGGGGCCGAGATCATCGAGATACCCGAAGCCGCGGGCGGTGGCCCCGATCTTGATGTGCTTGCGGCGACCTTGACCGCGCATCGGGGCCGCAAAGTCGTTGCCGCGTTCTCGGCTATGTCGAATGTCACCGGCATCGTGACGGATGTGAAACGGGTGACGCGATTGTTGAAATTCCATGGCGCCGTCAGTGTCTGGGATTACGCGGGCGGCGCGCCCTATATGCCGATTGACGTGGCGGGCGACGCGGATGCGCAGATCGACGCGGTCGTCCTGTCCGCCCACAAGTTCATCGGCGGGCCGGGGGCCTCGGGCGTGCTGATCCTGCGCCGCGAGGCCGTAGAAGCGTCGAAACCCACATTGCCCGGGGGCGGTACGGTCAGATTCGTTTCTCCGTGGTCGCACGACTATTCCGGCGATGTCGTCGCGCGGGAAGAGGCGGGTACGCCGAATGTCGTAGGGGATCTGCGGGCCGCGCTGTGTTTCATCGTCAAGGATGCCATCGGCCAGGACTATACCACCGCGCGGCTGGAAACGCTGCGCCAGCGGGCAGAGGCCGCCTGGGCCCATGTTCCGGGGGTGCGGCTGCTTGGGCATCGGGCCGCGCGGCGGTTGCCGATCTTTTCCTTCACCGTCACCGACCCGGACGGGGCGCCCATTCACCAGCAGCTTGTGACCCGGATGCTGTCGGATCTGCATGGCGTCCAGGCGCGGGGCGGATGCGCCTGCGCAGGGCCCTATGCGCATCGGCTGCTGGGCATCGACCAGGCGCAGTCAGAGGCGTTCCGGGCCGACATCCTGAACGGCAACGAGATCGAAAAGCCCGGTTGGACGCGGCTTGGCTTCTCTGTCCTGATGAGTGACGCCAAAGCCGAACGGATCATTGGCGCCGTCCGGGATGTGGCCGGCACCTCTGCCGCGCAACGGGCGGGTTATGCGGTCGATGAACGGACGGCGCGGTTCTCGTTACAGGTCGCGTAGCGCGCGGGGGCCTTGCCGGGGTTGGCGAAGCGCGTTTTTTGGTAGCCCTCTCCTCGATCAGGGCCATTCCCCTTGTTTCGGTCCTGTCAAGCTGGTGAGCGACTGGTGTCCTGGCTCTTTGTCAGGTCACAGGGATTTGCGCCCCATGACAGAGTCCGCGGTTGGATCGCCTGCAATGCTGCCGCTCAGGGGCCTTCACAGACTTTCGGCCATGCCTCGCCGATCCGGCATGGACTCCCTCGGGGCACATCGTCTTGCTTTCGCGGCGGCATTTCACAAAGTCTTTAAATTCTTCTGGTTTGAACAACGCGGAGTGGGGGTTGTCCTGCGGGGTTCAACGCGCCAGCGCTCGGGCAAGAGGATGGAATGGCCTGGTTTTTGGCACTCTTTTTCGGCGTCATCCTGTTGACTGCCTTTGTAGCGCGCGAGCTGTTTCAGCTCGACAGAAAAGCCATCAAACATGGCTACGGACCCAGGTCCCAGGTCCCCGGAGCACCGAAGGCGACGGGCATCTTGACCTGCGTCAATGTGGATGCGCCAACCTTGGGCCGCTCGCTTTCATTTCCGTATGCGTTCCAACTCACCGCCGACGACCGCCATGTGACCGCCAAGTATGAATACCGCACGCAGCGACGCATGACTGCGGACACGGTCTATGACGGAGAGCTTTTTCTTTCATTCGCAGACGACAGGGTGAAAGGACGGGCGTCGATGGCGGGGCTGTTTTCCGTCGAAGGCACCGTGGATGAAACGCGGGCACGTCTTACGCGGGGTAAGCCGAAGGGGAGTTTCCTGTCGATTCTGAATGGGCCGTTTGAATACAGCATTCATCAGGGTAGGGTATCTTTTGACAAGACGTCGCTTGCCGGTTGCATCGGCCGGGACAGCGATCTGCGCATCTATGGCGATCGGATATCCGGTCTGGTCTACCACGGACCTCAGAAGACATGGGGTGTGCAGGTTGATGTGAGCTACCGGGACATCGCCGGAGAATGGATGGCGTTGGCCATAATCCTCGCCTGCAATGATATTCTCAGCGTTCACCATGGGGATTGACGGGAAAGGTTGCCCTGTGCGCGGTGCTGACGTCACGTCTGCCCAAGCCTCGATCTTGCGCCGTACCTGGATCCTGAGAGCCTCGGATAGCGGTTCGCAATGGCATCCCGAAAGGGCGGAGATCGAATTCACAGTCAGGATCGGGGATGCTGCGGCGCCGGGCGTGTAGGACCCGATAGAAGTCCGCCCGCACCCCGCCCGCATTGTCCTGCCCCAACGGTGTACCTGGGCGCGGGCCGGGCAACCGGCTCCGAAAGCGCGCGACAGGTTCTGGACGATCAAGGCCAAGCGGATCGGCGAAACACGACGGCAATCCGAGGTGGCAACCGTCGAACACATCCATCGCGCCTATAATCCAGGGCGGGGCCAATCGGCACTGCGCCGCAAAGGCCCGGCTCCCTTGAACGCGAGGGGGGCTGAAACGAGCACCGGGCGCGGCATGTAAACGCGACGGCTTCGCCCGTTTGAGGCATCGACGGGACCCGCCGCCAGTCAAGCGCTGCCGCGCGCGCCGCGTCCCGGCCAAGCGCTAGCGCAGGCGCCCGCGGGAGGTCACGCTGGCCTCGCGCTCTACCAAATCTCCGCGCACCAGATAGACCGTGTCGAACAGGTTGGAGACGACGCAGGCGTGGTTCGGAATAACGCGCACGGTCTCGCCCACGGCGGGCCGGGCGGCGCAGGCGGACAGATCGACGATGGCATGTTCCTCGGACAGGCCGGTCACGATGGCTTCGGGATACTCGACGATATGACCATGCCCGGTCGCGGGATCGGGCGCCTTGTCGGCCGCGAGGGCCTTGGACCCGGAATCGAGTACGGCGCGGCTGTCGGTCGGGCGGCTGACGACCGTGGCCTTGACGGTCAGCGCGCAGTCCTCCAGCGCGCCGTGGCCCAGGGCGACCTGCATCCGGTCGGAATAGATGTACGTTCCGGGCCGGTATTCGCTGGTGACCGCGCCGTCGGCGGCCTGCATCAGATCCGGCGTCCCCCCGGACGAGATCACCGGGGGCGGCAGGCCCGCCGTTTCCAGCGCGGTCTTTGCCCGCATCAGCCAGGCATCCGCGGCCTTGGTGCCGCCGCGCGCCGGATAGGTCATCAGCCCGCCAAAGCGCAGCCCCGGCGCCGCGTCGATCCGACGGGCCAGGGCGACCGCTTGATCCGCGTCCTGCACGCCGCAGCGCCCGGCGCCGGTGTCGCATTCGACCAGCACGGTCAGCGGCGCATCGGCGGTAAAGCGCGCGGCATAGCCGTCGATTGTGGTGGCGCTGTCCGCCGTGACCGCAAGCGTCACCCGGGCGTGCAGCGCCGCCAGCCTGTCCAGCTTGGCCGCGCCCAGGATGTTGTAGGGCAGGAAGATGTCGGTCAATCCGCCATCGGCCATCGCCTCGGCCTCGCCGATCTTCTGGCAGGTGATCCCGACTGCGCCCAAGGCCATCTGCTTTTGCGCCATCTCCGGCAGTTTGTGGGTCTTCACATGCGGGCGCAGCGGCAAACCATGGGCATCCGCATAGGCTTGCGCCCGGGCCAGATTCGCCTCGACCCGGTCCATGTCGATCAGCACGGCGGGCGTTTCGATCTCGTCGATATGCATCAGGGGTGCTCCGTTGAGGGGGTAGGAGGACGGCGGGGGCCAGGCATCCGGCTCCCTTCGGCGCGGCACAGGGTGCCCGCGTCGCCCGGCAACCACGTCGGGGCCGTTCCATATTCATCGGGGGCAAACATCCGCTTGGCCTTCCCGCCGACTTTTGCCCATAGTCGCCGCGATCGCAACAAGGAGGATCCCATGACCAAAGAATGCTTCGGCACGTCCCATGTCCCGCTGTCGCCCGCTGTCCGTGCGGGCGATTTCGTCTTTGTCTCTGGCCAGGTGCCGGTCGGCGACGACAAGAACATCGTCCCCGGCGGTGTCGCCGCGGAAACGCGCAAGGTTCTGGAGAATGTCCAGAAATGCCTGCAACTGGCGGGCTGTGACCTGAGCGATGTGGTCAAGACCACGGTCTGGCTGCGCGACCGCGATGATTTCGCGGCGTTCAACGCGGCATATGCCGAATTCTTCCCCGAGAACCCGCCTGCCCGGTCCACCGCCGAATCCCGGCTGATGATCGACATCGCGGTCGAGATCGAGGCCATCGCCTACAAACCGATCTGAGCCGGAGCCGGGCGGGCATAGACCGGCGTGTCGATGCCCGCCTGCCGCGCCTTGAGCTGCATGGCGACGAATTTGGAAAAGAACCGCGACAGCGCCAGGTTGCCGCCGTGGAACCACAGGGCCGGATGCGCGGTCGGTTTCCACATGTTGCGCAGCTCTCCCTGCCAGGGGCCGGGGTCGCCCTGGATGCCAGAGCCGAGGCCCCAGCAAGGCCCCACCGCGTCGGCGGTCTGACGGTCGACCAACAGGGCCACCGCCTCGTTCATCGACTGATAGCCGGTGCAGGCGACAATCACCTCCGCCTCTATCTCGTGGCCAGAGGTGAGGCGGGCGCCGGTCGGTGTCAGGCAGTCGATCTCGTCCCCGGCGATCACGCCGATCTCGCCCTCCGCGATCAGGGTGGAGGCGCCCACGTCGATGTAATAGCCCGACGCGGTGCGCAGGGCGCGCATCATCAAGCCGGTGTCGTCCTCTCCGAAGTCATAGGCGAAACCGGCGCGGCCCAGTGCCGCGTAGAAATCCGCATCGCGCCGCTTGATCTCGCGGTACAGTTCTTTTTGCATCCCGGCGAACAGGGCAAAGGGGACAGAGGCGGCCAGCAGATCGGCCTTTTCCGTCGTCAGCCCGTTTTCCACCGCCTCTTCGGAATAAATGTCAAAGCCAAGCTCCATCAGTGTTTCAGACCGCACCACGATGGAGGCGCGCCGCTGGAACATGGTCACCTGGGCCCCGGCCTCCCACAGGTCCACGGCGACGTCATGGGCGGAACTGCCCGCGCCGATGACCAGCGCGCGCTGGCCTTTGAACGCCGCGCCGCCGGAATATTGCGAGGAATGCAACAGCGTGCCACCAAAGCTGTCCTGGCCCGGGAAATCCGGCAGGCGCGGGGGGCCATAGGCGCCGGAGCAAAAGACCAGCTGGCGCGGTGTCAGGGTGATGTCCGAGCCATCCGCCCGCCGCACCGTCGCAGTCCACTGGCCCGCCGCCTCGTCCCAGGAGGCGGTTTCGCAGGCGGTGCCGGTCCACGCGTCCAGTTCAAAGATCTTGGCATAGGCCTCCAGCCAGTCGCCCATCTTGTCCTTGGGGCAAAAGACCGGCCAGCTGTCGGGAAAGGGCAGATAGGGCAAGTGATCGTACCAGACCGGATCATGCAGAACGAGGCTGCGATACCGGTTGCGCCAACTGTCACCGATGCGCGGGTTCTTTTCCACGATTAGCGCGGGCACGCCCAGCATCTTCAGACGCGCCGCCAGCGCCACGCCGCCCTGGCCGCCGCCGACGATCAGAACCTCCGGCTGTTCCGCGTGGCCGAGCCGCGCCGTGGTCTCTGCCCGCGCCTCGGACCAGGTCTTGCGGGTACGTTCGGCCCGATGCTCGATCCCCATGGGGCGGCGCTGGCCCGTGGGCTCCTCATGGCCCTTGAGGTCCTCCATCGCCGTGAACAGCACATGGCACAGCCCCTCGCGGATCGTGACGCGCCCGGTGCCCCGGGCGGAGGCCGTGTCGAACGCGATCCAGGCTGCGTCGCCTTCGGCCGGCCCCACCCGGCGCCAATTCGAGGGGGCGGTGTGTTCCAGACAGGCGGTCAACATGTCGGCAATCGCCGCGCGCCCCTCCATCGTCTTGATGTTCCAAGTGAATGTCAGCAGGTCGCGCCAATACCCGTCGGGTTCGAACAGGGCCGAGGCGCCCGCGATGTCCCGGTCTGTCAGGGCGGCGTTCAATGCCCCGATCCACTCGTCGATGACCTTCTCCATATCCCGCTCCCTCGATCCGGAGTCCTTCGTCCTGCGCCCAGTTTATGTAATTCACTTACAAACAAAAGGCATCTTTGGTCGCAAGCATGGGAAATTCGTCGGGCTCGCTCGCCAAGCTTGACAGAAATGTAAGTGAGTCACACTGTCAACGGGCACGAGTCGTGTCGGCGCGGCCGGTGGGCAGAGGATCTTTATGGTCAAGGATGCATCAACGCACAGCAAGTTGTCGGTCCAGAATGCGGGCAAGCAATACGGCGCAGTACAGGCCCTTGCGGATTGCAGCCTTGATGTTCCGGCCAACACCATCGTCTCGATCGTCGGCCCCTCGGGCTGCGGCAAGACCACCCTGCTGTGGGCGATGTCCGGGCTGAACGCCCTGTCCACGGGCGAGATCTTGCTGGACGGCACGGCGGTGACCAAGCCGCGCCCAGAAATCGGGCTGGTGTTTCAGGAAGCCAACCTGCTGCCCTGGCGCAATCTGATGAACAACATCCTGTTTCCGTTCGAGATCAAAGGCCAGGCTCCGGATCGCGAATGGATCGACCATCTGATGGAACGGGTGAAGCTGACAGGGTTCGAAAAGAGCTTTCCCAACGAATTGTCGGGCGGGATGCAGCAGCGCGCGTCGATTGTGCGGGCGCTGTCGCTGCGGCCGTCGGTTCTGCTGATGGATGAACCCTTTGGCGCACTCGATGCCTTCACCCGCGAAGAGATGAACCAGCTGGTCGAAGAGATCTGGATGGAGACGCAGACCACCATCGTCTTCATTACCCATTCCATCGAAGAGGCGCTGTTCCTGTCCGATCAGGTCGTGGTGCTGACGCCGCGTCCGGGGCGGGTGCTGAACGTCTATGATGTGCCGTTCCAGCGGCCGCGCACCATGGAGGTGATGGCCAGCAAAGAGGCCTTCGACCTCAACCACAGGATCAAGGCCGATATCTACGGCCAACAGCGCGCGGGCCGGGCCGCGGCGGCGGAATAGGGGGCGGCGATGAGCGACGGTGCCCGGCTGGCCGGCAAGGTTGGCAAAGGGTTGCAATCGCTGTCGACTTTCGGCAGCGGCACCACCCGGCTGGAAGTTCTGGCGATCATCGCCACCGCCGTCGTCGTGATCGGCGGGATGGAGCTGTGGCTGCGCTGGTTCGAGGTGCCACAATACATCCTGCCGCCGCCTTCCGCCATCGTCAGCGCGCTGGTCGGGGATTTCACGCTGATCCTGCCGCATCTGGGCCATACGCTGGTGGTGCTGTTCTCCGGCTTTGCCATCGGCGCGGGGATCGGGCTGTTTCTGGCGGCGCTGATCACGCAGTTCCCCTTCGCCGAAAAGATCATCGCGCCCTATATCCTGATCCTTGTGACTACGCCGATGCTGGCCCTGGTGCCGCTGCTGATCCTGCGCTTTGGGTTCGGGTACGAGCCTCGGATCATCGCGGTGGCGCTGGCGTCGGGGCCGATGGTGATGATCAACTCTGCCACCGGGTTCCGGCGGGTGGATGCCAACAAGATCGCGCTGGCCCGGTCCTATGGCGCCTCGACCTTTCAGATCTTCTGGAAGGTCCGCGCCCCGATGGCCCTGCCGATGATCCTGGTGGGGCTGATGATCGGTGCGATCTTTGGCTTGTTGACCGCGGTCGGCGCCGAGATGGTCGGCGGCGGCTTCGGCCTGGGCAACCGGCTGACCACCTATTCCTCGATGATCCAGATGCCGCAGTTCTTTGGGGTCGTCCTGATCCTCTCGTTCCTGGGCATCCTGATCTACGTGATCTTTTTCCTTATCGGCAAGAAATGGGCAAGCTGGGAGACGTGACCTTTCCGGCGGGCTGGAATGACTGAAAAAACAGGGAGATGGCAATATGGTGACATTCATGAAGCCCGGACTGACGCGCCGGCAATTGTTGCAAGTGACGGCCGGTGGCGTGGCCGCCTCCACCCTTGGCATCCCTGCGGCGCGGGCCGAGGGGTATGACGGATCCTTCACCTGGATCTCGCCGCGCGGCACGCTAGAAGTGCTGGACGATTACGGCTTCTGGATCGGCAAGAAGATGGGCTATTTCGGAGATCTGGATGTCGAGATGCAGCCCGGACCGTCCGACGGAACCGCGACGGTGAAATTTGTCGCCGTGGGGCAGGCGGATATGGGCTTTCCGTCGCCCGGCGTGTTCTCGTTCGGGATCGAGAATGGCATGGACCTGAAATCGGTCTTTCACATGGGCGCCCGCGACACGTTCAGCCTTGCCTTCCGCAAGGGCGAGGGGCCGTCGGACCTCAAGGGGATTGAGGGCAAGACGATCCTTCTGGGGTCTGCCGCCTGGCAGCCGATTGTCGACCCGATGCTGGCGGCGCAGGGCGTGGATATCTCGACCATCAACTATGTAGAGGCAGGCTGGCCCACCTGGGGCACCGCACTTGCGGCAGGCCAGGGCGACGCTGCGCTGTCATGGGAAGGCCTGCGGGCAGAGTGGATCTCTACCGGGTTGGAGTTCGAATATTGGCTGGGCGTGCAGAACTCGCCGCTGCCAGCGAACACTTTCGTGGTGCGTGCTGCGGATATGGACGACCCCGACAAGGTCGCGTTCCTGGAGCAATATCTGCGCGGCTGGGCGATGGGCCTGGAATTCGCCGAACACAACCCGGCGGCAGCGGTGCAGGCGGTGTTTGAACAATTCCCGACGCTGGCCAAGAACCTCGGGCCGGAACTGGGGATGATGTCGATCCTCCAGCAGGCCAACGTTTTCCGGGGCGACATGTCCAAGCGCGAGGGCTGGGGCTGGCACGACATGGCAAGCTGGCAGCAGTTCTTTGATCTGTCCGCCGAGATTGGCCAGAATTCCAAGCCGATCCAGGCGTCCGAGGTGTGCAGCAATGCGGCCATCCCCGGCGCCAACGACTTTGACGTGGAACAGGTCAAAGCCGATGCCATGGCCGCCGAGGTCAGCGCGGATCTTGCGGCGGTCGATGTGGACGCGCTGCGCGCCGCGATGTTCGATCAGGCGATCTGACGTTTCGCCGGGCGGCCCCAGCGGTCGCCCGGTCGCAAGATGTTTCAACGGGGAGGGGACAGCATGAGTGATCCGGTACGCATTCTGGTCGTCGGGATCGGCAATATGGGGGCGTCGCATGCCAGCGCCTATCACCGTATGGACGGGTTCCAGATCGTGGGCCTGTGCTCGCGCAGCATCACATCCAAGGCGATCCCCGAAGAGCTGTCGGGCTATCCCCTGTTCGAGGATTACGAAGCCGCGCTGGCCGACCTGAAGCCCGACGCGGTGTCGATCAACACCTGGCCCAACACCCATGCCGAATTCACCATCAAGGCGATGGAGGCGGGCGCGCATGTCTTCATGGAAAAGCCCATCGCGACCAACAATGCGGATGCCCAGGCGGTGGTGGCCAAGGCGCGCGCAACCAACCGCAAGCTGGTGCTGGGCTATATCCTGCGGGTGCATCCCTCTTGGGTGAAGTTCATCGAGATCGGGCAGACCTTAGGCAAACCGCTGGTGATGCGGCTGAACCTGAACCAGCAATCGTCGGGCGATGCCTGGATGTGGCACAAGAACCTGATCGACAGCCTGATCCCCATCGTCGATTGCGG
>CAYGRI010000136.1:0-12741 GCA_964352155.1 uncultured Maritimibacter sp.
CTCCCGGCTCAGAGGTTACTTCAGCCCCTGGTCCGGGATCCGGGGGCAAGGGCACCGGGGAATTCATCCAATATCCGATCCACCAAATGCCGGGACTGGACAGCTACCGGACCTTGCAAATGATGATCTGCCTAGGGGTATCCGGGCTCTCCCGCTTGGGGACGAATGTTTGGGCAACGCTGGCGTTTGGTACCATCGGCCATGTTTTGCGGATTTTTTGTGTTTTGCGCCCGCGACAGCGCTTAACGCCTTGATTCTTGGCTTGAACATTTGGGCGTACTTCCACCGGTGGATGCTGCTGTCTTGCGGTGTGCCGTGTCTGGAACCCCTAGGCCGTGCGAAACCCCTGGCCGCAGCGATGCAGTTGTTTCTCTTTGCGGCTGCTGCGCCGAAAGTTTGGCTTGATCGGATGAAGTGACAGCTTTGGCTCAATCAAAGTGTTTTCAGAGCCTCGAACCGGCGGGAGTATAGCCCTTCACATACCTACGGGATCTTCCCCAAATCTGTGGGCTTTCCTTCCTGTGGTTTTCATGCCCGCAGGCGGCAAAAACGCGATCTGCCTCGGCTTCTGCCTCCGCAAGGATATCATCCGGTGACACGAGCAGCGGCTTTCCGTCGTCAAGAAGCAGCTTGCCGTTGGCGATTACCGTATTCACGTCCGAGGCGTTGGCAAAATGCGTGATGCGGTTCACTGCCATGACTGGAGGCCAAAGATGCGGGCGGCGCCCGTCCAGGAAGACGATGTCAGCCTTCTTGCCGATCTCAAGCGATCCGATCTCGTTCTCCAGACCCAAGGCACGCGCGGCGTCTATCGTGCACATCTCCAAGACTTTGCCCTCAGGCAGAACATTCGCATCGCGAAAGTGTCGGCGATGGTAGTGCATCGCTTGTGCCATGTGGCGGAACATGTCGAAACCGCGGTCCGGTGCGCCCGCGTCCGAACCAAGGCAGACGGTCACCCCTGCATCAATCAGTTCCGGTACCGGGCATCGACCAAGGACCGACATGATGGCGGATGGGTTGTGCACGATCGCGGCCCCGGTGGCGGCGAGGGCTTCAAAATCTGCAGGGCTGAGGTCGATGCTGTGGCTGAGCGCCGCGTGGGAAGACAACAAGCCGAGTTCGGCCGCCAGTGCGATTGTATCGGTCCGGTGTCCATCTTGGGTGAAGAGAGCGCCTGTTCGGATCTGCATATCTCGGATGCTGCGCGCCATCGCGCGAATTGCGGTTTCGTCGTTCTGCATGTGGTCGGACGTATAAACTGGCAGGATCAGAGCGACTCCGGTCCCCTTCGCCAACACGTCATCATGGCGCTCTATCAGTTCCTCGCTAACCGCTATCTGCTCTTCAAAACTGACAGGGCGCTGGTCCGGGCCAAAGTGGCGTGGGAAGGGAAGGCGTCCTGGACCAACGGCCATTATGGTGCGCAGTCCGGAGGCGCGCGTCGCTGCAGAATGGGCATCCCCGGCCTCGGGCGTGTCGGTGCGATAAATGTCTGCTCCTCCGCCCAACAAGGAAACCGCGGTGGTCACACCTCCCATGAGCCGTTCAAGCAGCGCCAACTGAGCTTCCGCGCGCCAGAACGACGCTGTTGCTGGCCCGGCGTATATGTCTTCGCAGATGCGAAACCATAATGCCCCGTCACCACCTCCGGCGCCGCGCACCAGCCCGTGTCCTGCGTGTGAATGCGCATCTATCAGCCCGGGCAACGCAATCAAGCCCGTCCGGTCGATGGTGTTTTTGGCTGCCGGTGGCTCATCGGTTCCGATGGCCGCAATCCTGTCGTCGGAAACGGCGATCCAAGCGTCGTCCAGAATGCGGCGCTCTGCATCTACAGTAACAATGGTCGCGCAGTGCACCAGCAGGTCATGGGTAGGGGGCATGGGCGATCCTCCTGCAAGTGACCCTTTCGCCGTGCAGTCCGTTCAAGGCTTCTGCAGGCAAGTGGTTGTCCATCATCGGCACAGCCTCATGTGGTTTCTGAAAATCGGGCATCGTTGCATGCCGCTACTCAGATCTGCCTTCGGCCTCCGTCGCCAGGCCCGACTTTGACCCACCGGATGTACGTCGCGCCAGAACATCTTCGACCGACGGCGTGGGCAGGTCGAAGACCTGTCGTGTCATGCAATAGCCGTCGCCTCCCATGCGTCCTACTGCGTCCAGATTGTCTGAATTCGAATAGTAGGTGTCGAGATCGATGATGTCTTCGCGGACATGGGCCATTTCTATTCGGCCCAGGATAATCTCACGCGCCGCACTGAGCGCAAGCGACAGGTGCAGGCGGCACTCGAAGGCGACCGGTGCTTCGGCGATACGCGGGCAGGGAACCGTCTCGCCGGGGATTGCCGTCAGGCCGGCCATCTCCAGTTCATCGGTCTTTGCGCCAAACGGTGCAGCGGTGGCCGCCATCGCAGGCGTGTTGGCGACATCTACGATATTTATGGTGAAGGCTTCGGTATGACGGATGTTGTATGCCGTGTCCTTGAAACGGTGGTCAGGTTTATTCTCGACGCCCAACGCGAGGATCGGCGGATCGGCCGACAGGCAATTGAAGAAAGAATAGGGAGCAGCATTCACGACGCCATCCGGTGAAACGGTCGTGACCCAGGCGATCGGGCGCGGAACAACAGTGCCGATCATCACCTTGTAGGCCTCGCGCGCCGTGATGTCGGCGAACCGGATCGCGTGATGGGTCAAGCAGTCAGCTCCTTGCCGTAGCGCGACAGGATCGCTTCGACCGTGTCCGGTTCCTTGTTGAACGCCGCACGTTCGGCAACAGCGCCGAGGTGATGTTCCATAAGAGATATGGCCTTTTCCGAATTGCGGTCGCGCAGGGCCGTGATGATCTGCGAATGCTCTTCAACAGCGCAGTCCGAGGAATGAGACCGCGCATACATCGCCATGATCAAGGAACACCGCAGAACGACTTCGCTGACGTACCTGGCCAGAACATCGTTGCCACTGAGCTTTGCCAGAAGAACATGGAACTCGCCGGCCAATCGGATCGAAACCGGGCCGTCCTTGCCTTTGACGGCTTCTTCACGACGGACATGCGCGTCGAGCTGATCAAAAGCGTTTTCGGAAAACGTCGTGATCCCGAGCCGGATGACTTCAGTTTCAAGGCAACGCCGCACATGGAATATCTGCTTGGCTTCTTCCAGAGAAGGCTCGGCGACAAAGGCGCCGCGATTGCGCCGCGAGACCACCAGTCCCTTGGTTTCCAGCCTGACCAGCGCATGACGGACGATCGTGCGGCTGACGCCGAATTGCTCTCCCACCATATCTTCGGGCAGTCGCATTCCGGGTTTCAGCGATTGCTCGATGATAGCCCTGCAAAGCAGGTCATACACGGCGTCTGTGGTTGTGCTTTGTTCTGTCATTGCGGACCTTTGCCAGAAAATTCGGCAGAACTGCAAGTGCGTATCCACTATGGGTACCATATTGGATACAAAAAGCTTGCCAAGGAATATCGACCTGCGCAATGGTTAATGCACAACGCCAAACACCATTTGCATGCGCTACTTGGCGCATCTTTACGTCTGGGGGCTTTCATGACGCTAAAAGCAACACTTATTGCCACGGTCGCCGCGGGTGCATTCGCGCTGCCGTTGCAGGCCGAGAACATCCTGAACTGGGGCGCCAACCGGGATATCGGATCGCTCGATCCCTATTCCTATGGGGACAGTTTCACGATCAACGTTCTGAACCATGCCTACGAAGGTCTGGTGCGCTACAATCTCGATCTCAAGATCGAGCCCGCGCTGGCCACATCCTGGGAAATCCTCGACGATCAGATCACTTGGCGCTTCAAGCTGCGCGAGGGCGTGACCTTCCACAACGGCAACCCGTTCACTGCCCAGGATGTTCAAGCGTCTTTGACCCGTGTAAGCCACGAGACTTCACCGCTCAAGGGGAACTTGCCGGCCTATGTGTCGTCCGAGGTCGTGGACGATTATACCATCGACATCACCCTGAACGGAACCTACCCGCTTCTGCTTAACGATCTGACAAATATCCATATTTTCGATGCTGAATGGCTCGTTGAGAACGGCGCGGAACTGCCGACCGATATCGGCGCGGGCGTCGAGGGTTATGCCACCTATAACGCGAACGGCACCGGGCCGTTCAGTGTTGTGAGCCGTCAGCCCGACGCCCAGACGGTCTTCACCGTCAATCCCGATTGGTGGGACGAGCCGCAGCACAATCTCGATGGGTTTGTCCTGAGCCCGATCAACTCGGCGGCGACGCGGGTTGCGGCACTTCTGTCGGGCGAAATCCAGTTCACCAATGCCGCACCGGTGCAGGATCTGGCGCGCCTCGATGCGGCGCCCAACGTCAATCTTCTTGAGGGCGTGGATCTGCGCACCGTCATGCTGGGGTTCAGCTTTGGTGAGACGCTGATGTCGGGTGAACCGAATCCATTCTCGAAGAACGAGGTACGCGAAGCCTTGTACAAGGCCATAGACCTGCAGCTTCTGCACGAGCGTGTGATGCGCGGGAAAAGTCGTGTTGCCGGTGCGGTTGTGGCGCCTCCGATCCCCGGATATGTCCCAGAATTGGATACAATTCCTGAATACGATCCGGACGCAGCCATTGCGATGCTGGCGGCGGCAGGCGTTCCGGAAGGTTTGGAGTTCGAGTTCAACTGCATGTCCGACGGCTATGTGAATGAAGAGCAATTCTGCCAGGCCATCGCCTCGATGTGGAGCCGCGTCGGTCTGGCGCCCAAGCTCGATATCGCACCGCGCGCGGTCCAGTCGCCCAAGCGGACCAACGGACAGGTGGACGTATATACACTTGGTTGGGCAACCTTGCCGATGCTCGACGCCTATTCGCCGCTTCTGCAGATCTTCCACACGAAGGAAGGCAATTCGGGAGTGTTCAACTGGGGCGGCTGGTCCTATCCGGAACTGGACGAACTCGTGCAGAAAGCGGGCAAGGAATTGGATCTCGAAACGCGACTGAGCTACGAGACCCAGGCGCTGCAGATCGTCAAGGACGAGCACATCATGCTGCCGTTGCATCAGCAGCCCATGGCCTGGGCCGTTGCGGATACCGTGGTCGAGATGCCTCTGTTTCCGGACAACAAGCCGCGGCTCTGGTATGCAAAAATGGCCGAGTGATGGCCAAGCCTGCACTCTACAATGAGATAGGAGACCGGGCCCCGTGCTTGCGTTTCTGATCAAACGGACCGCCAACGCCCTATTCGTGATGTTGGCGGTCGCATTTCTTGCGTTCCTGATCTTTCGGTCTTTCGGCGACCCCGTCGAGATGATGGTGAACGAGCAAGCAACCCAGGAAGACCGGGCGGAACTGCGCGAGCGGCTGGGCCTGAACGATGGGTTCGTGACCCAGTACGTCCGGTTCGTGACCAATGCGACCCAGGGCGATTTCGGAATTTCGTATAGAAATCAGCAGGATGTCATGGTGCTGATTTCCGAACGCTTCCCGGCGACCATCGAACTGGTGCTCATGGCGACGATCATTTCGCTTTTGGTCGGCATCCCGTTGGGCGTGATTACGGCTGTCAACCGCGACAGTCGGCTGGCCGATCTTCTTCAATTGACGTCGATCGTTGGCGTTTCGCTTCCGAGTTTCGTCGTCGGTATCCTGCTTATCCTGGCATTCTCTGTCTCGCTTGGTTGGCTGCCAGCCTTTGGGCGCGGCGAGACGGTGGATATCGGCTGGTGGTCCACAGGGCTTTTGACGCCGTCGGGGCGGCAGGCATTGATCCTGCCCGCGATTTCCCTGTCCACCTTTCAGATCACGCTGGTCATGCGCCTTGTGCGGGCCGAGATGCTGGAAACCCTGCGCACGGATTATGTCAAATTTGCCCGGGCACGCGGTGTCCCGCGCGGGCGGGTGCATTGGGTCCATGCCCTGCGCAACTGCCTGATGCCGGTGATCACGCTGACCGGTATGCAGATCGGCAACCTGATCGCATTTGCCCTTGTGACCGAAACGGTGTTTCAGTGGCCCGGCATGGGACTGCTGTTCATCCAGGCCGTCACCTTCGTCGATATCCCCGTGATGGCGGCGTACCTGATGCTCGTCTCGCTGATCTTCGTGACGCTCAACACCATTGTAGACATCACCTATGCCTGGGTCGATCCCCGGCTGAAGGACGACAGCGCAAAGTCCGGAGGCGCCGATGGCTGACGCAAAGCCGCAGGCACCTGCGACCGCTGCCCGGGATCCAGCCCGCCCGCGTGCCGGCCTTTGGGCGCGTTTGCGCGACAGCGATCTTGGATATTCTTTCTTCAAGCATCCAAGTGCCGTCTTCGCCGCCTCACTTCTGGCTCTGATTGCGATCAGCGCTTTTCTGGCGCCGTGGATCACACCGCAGGATCCATACGATCTTGCGGCGCTGGAATTGTGGAACTCCGAGATACCGCCGATCTGGAATGAACGGGGGCAGTTGCCCTACCTGCTGGGAACAGACGTGCAAGGCCGGGACATGCTTTCGGCGATCCTGTATGGCTCGCGGGTGTCGCTGATCATCGGGTTCGCGTCGGTCATCCTCGCCTTGTCCGTCGGGCTGACCCTGGGGCTGATCGCCGGCTATTTCGGCGGCTGGATCGACAACGTCATTATGCGGATCGGCGACATTCTTCTTTCCATGCCTTTCATCCTGATTGCGATCCTGATCTCGGCCATGGCCACGGCTGCTTTGCCGCCTTCGTTAAAGAGCGCGCTGGCGGCGCCAATTTTGATCTTTGCCATCGCGGTTCCGTCCTGGGTGCAATACGCGCGGACGGTGCGCGCGTCGACCATGGTGGAACGGCGAAAGGAATACGTTCAAGCCGCGCGCCTGATCCGGGTAAAGCCCTGGCGGATCATGCTGCAGCATATCCTGCCCAACACGCTGACACCGATCATGGTCGCAGCGACCCTGAATTTCGGCCTTGCGATCCTGTCTGAGGCGACACTCTCTTTTCTCGGTGTGGGCATGCCCTCGGACCAGCCATCGCTGGGCACGCTGATCCGGTTCGGCAACGAATACCTGTTTTCTGGCCTCTGGTGGATCGTCGTTTTCCCTGCGGTCCAGCTCTGCCTGATCGTGGTTTCGGTCAACATGATCGGTGACTGGCTGCGCGATGCCCTCAACCCCAAGTTACAGTGATGACATGACAAACCTTCTTCTGAAGAATGTGCGCCCGATGGGGCAGACCGCGACGGACTTGGCAATCAGCAACGGTCTGTTTGCCGAAAAGGTAGAACTGGGCGCCGTTGAGATCGACTGCGGCGGGCGCATCCTGATCCCCGGGCTGGTCGAGGCGCATACCCATCTTGATAAGTCGTTGCTGGGCTTGCCATGGTACCGCAACGAGGTTGGTCCCCGCCTGATCGACAAGATCACCAACGAGCGTGAGGTGAAGGTCTCGCTGGGTCTTGATCCGCGCGTGCAATCCGAGCGGCAATCAATCCAGTCCATGGGCTTTGGCACGACCCATATCCGCAGCCATGTGGATGTGGATACGCATCACGGTCTGGCAGGGGTCGAGGGCGTCATGGCCACGCGGGAAAAACTTGCCGGTTATGTGGACATCGAGATCGTCGCCTTCCCACAGTCTGGAATGATCACGCGGCCCGGCACGGTGGAAATGATGGACGAGGCCCTTGCCCTCGGGGCTGAAGTGGTCGGCGGGCTCGACCCTTGCGGTATCGACCGCGACCCCCGCGCGCATCTGGATGCGATCTTTGGTCTGGCTGAGAAGCACGGCAAACCGATCGACATTCATCTGCATGAACGAGATGCCCTGGGCGGCTTTTCGATGGAAGAAATCATCGCCCGCACTCTGACACACGGAATGCAAGGCAAGGTCACGATCAGCCATGCCTTCTGCCTCGGTGCACTGGATCGGGCCTACGTTGGCGCATTGCACGAGCAACTGGCCGAGGCGCGCATCCACATCATCACGACGGCTCCGGCCTCGGCACCGGTGCCGGCGGTAATGGAACTGAAGGCCTTGGGCATCCTGACAGGATCAGGCTCGGACGGATTCCGAGACACCTGGGGGCCTTATGGCAACGGTGACATGCTGGAACGTGCCATGTTCGTTGGCCAGCGCAACAATCTGCGCCGAGATGACGAGGTGGAAATCGCCCTTGATATCTGCACCTATGGTGGCGCGGCGATCATGGAGTTGGATGGCTACGGGCTCGCGCCGGGCGACAAGGCCGACGCGGTGCTTGTCGAGGGCGAAACCCTGACTGACGCAGTGGTCAGCCGCGCACCCCGCAAACTGGTCCTGAAGGGAGGGAAGGTCATCGCCCGTGACGGCATATGCGTCCTTGAGGCGCCATGACACGAACGCTTTTGACAGCGCGGTGGGTGGTCGGCTTTGAAGGCGACTCTCATGTAATCCACGAAAACGGCAGCGTTCTGATCGAAGGGGATCGAGTGGTGGATGTCGGCCCGGTGCTGGATGTGGATGCCGCGCGTGTGGACTATGGCGAGGCAATCATATCGCCCGGTTTCATCGATCTGGACGCCTTGTCTGACCTCGATACGACGATCCTTGGCTTTGACAATTTTCCGGCATGGCGCAAGGGCCGCGTCTGGCCGGAAAGCTATGTCGACCGAGGTCCCTACGAGATGTACACGCACGAGGAGCTCGCCTTCCAGAAGCGCTTCGCCTTTGCAGAGTTGATCCGCAACGGGATCACCACGGCCCTGCCCATTGCGTCGCTGTTCTACCGTGAATGGGCAGAGACCGTCGCCGAATTCGAGGCCGCCGCCGATGCAGCCGAAGATCTGGGCCTTCGGGTTTACCTCGGTCCGGCCTACAGAACGGGCGGACAGGTCACCGATGAGCATGGCAACATCCGCGCCATCTATGACGAACCGCGCGGGTTGAGGGAATTGGAAGAGGCAGCGGCCTTTGCCGCGCGCATCGACGGCCGGGCAGGGGGGCGTATCCGGGCGATGTTCGCCCCTGATCGGATCGAGACCTGCACGCCAACCCTTGTGCGCCGCACCGCTGAACTTGCACGTGATCTTGGGGCACCAGTCCGTCAGCATTGCCTGCAATCCGAGATCGAACTGCGCTTGGTGCGCGACCAGCATGGGATGACCCCCATCGAGTTTCTAGCTGGGAATGGCGGGCTTGGGCCCAACTGGCTCTTGCCCCATGGCACCCAGGCGACAGCGCGCGATTTCGAGATGATCCACGATGCGGGGGCCACAATCGTGCATTGTCCGCTGGTGTCGGGCCGTCACGGCGGCATGTTGCGCAGCTTGCCGCGCTGCCGGTCCATGGGGATCAACGTGGGCATGGGGACAGACACCTGGCCCGCCGATATGATTCTGAACATGCAGATCGGAATGATGACAGCTCGGCTGGCCGAAGGCATGCCAGCGGTGACGTCCGACGTGCTTTTCGATGCAGCCACCTTGGGCGGGGCGCGGGCTTTGGCGCGTTGCGATATCGGGCGTCTCGCCCCCGGGGGCAAAGCCGATATCGCGGTGATCGATCTTGGGCAGGCGCTTCAGACGCCCGACCCGGTCCAGACGCTGATGACGTCGTGCAGCGGGCGCGACGTGCGCGATGTCTGGATAGACGGGCGCCGTGTCATGCGGGACAGGCACATCCCGGGCATCGACGCGGCGGCGGATCGCATCCGCGCCCAGGCCCAATTCGACGGGCTGATCGGAAAATATCCCGACAGGACCCTGGGGCACCCGCCCTTGTCCGAAATCTTCCGCCCGAGCTATCGGAGGATGGTGCATTGACTGATACCGTTCTGGATGTCCGCAACTTGCGGGTTGAATTTCCCACCAGAAACGGCGTCCTGACCGCACTGGACGGCGTGTCCTTGTCGATTGAACGGGGCGAGATCCTCGGGGTTGTGGGGGAAAGCGGTGCCGGAAAGTCCATGACCGGCCTGGCAATCCTCGGCCTTCTGGAGCCGCCAGGTCGGATCACCGGGGGCGAGATCCGCCTTTCCGGTGACCGTATCGACACGCTTTCAGAGCGCGACATGGAAAATGTGCGGGGCGGGCGCATCGGGGCGATCTTTCAGGACCCGCTGACCTCGCTCAACCCGTTGTTCCGCGTTGGGGATCAACTGGTGGAAACCATCCGCCTGCATACCGACCTGTCCAAGGACGACGCCCGCGCCCGTGCCCTGGCGCTTTTACGCGAGGTTGGTATTCCTGCGCCGGAAAACCGGATCAACGCATATCCACACCAGTTCTCAGGAGGCATGCGGCAGCGTGTTGTGATCGCGCTGGCTCTTTGCGCGGAGCCAGACTTGATCGTGGCGGACGAACCGACAACTGCACTGGACGTTTCGATACAGGCACAGATCACCGCGCTTTTGCGGCAGTTGTGCAGGGACCGTGGCACGGCTGTGATGCTCGTGACCCACGATATGGGTGTCATTGCTGAAACAGCAGACAGGGTTGCGGTGATGTATGCCGGTCGGATCGCAGAGATGGGATCGGTCGAAGATGTCGTGCGGCGTCCGCGCCACCCGTATACCGAAGGTCTCATGGGCTCGATCCCCAGTATGCATGGAGATGTCGCGGAATTACGGATGATCCCCGGATCAATGCCACGACTGGACGCGATCCCCCAAGGGTGTGCCTTCAATCCGCGTTGTGCCCATTCCGGTGCGCGCTGCCGCAGTGAGGTGCCACGGGTCGAGGGCGCGGGAGCGGCCTGTTGGCTGGCATTGGAAGGAGCGACAGAGTGAGCGGAACGGACGCCATTCTCGAGGCCGTTGCTTTGGAGCGTCGCTTCGATGTTTCTGCGCCATGGTTGAATCGGATCATCGAACGCAAACCACGTCAGACACTCCGGGCCGTCGACGGGGTCGACTTTCAGATCCGGCGCGGGCAGACACTCGCCATTGTCGGAGAAAGCGGCTGTGGCAAGAGCACAATCGCCAAGCTTGTCACAGGTCTGTATGAGCCTTCCGGTGGCGCCATTCGGTTTCATGGCGATCCTGATCGCATGCAAATGATTTTCCAGGATCCCTATGCCTCGCTCAATCCCCGTTGGCGGGTGGGGCGTATCGTGGCGGAACCCTTGCGCACGCTCAGGCCCGAGACGTCAGATGCCGATGTCCAGGCCCGGGTCGAAGAGTTGCTGCAAACCGTGGGTCTTTCGCCCTCGGATGCGTCGAAGTACCCGCATGCCTTTTCAGGTGGCCAGAGACAGCGGATCTCGATTGCCCGAGCGCTTGCCGGAGAGCCTGAATTCCTCGTCTGCGACGAACCGACGTCGGCGTTGGATGTCAGTGTGCAGGCTCAGGTGTTGAACCTTATGAAGCGCCTGCAAAAGAAATTCGGTCTGACCTATCTGTTCATCAGTCATGATCTGTCCGTCGTGCGGCACATGGCAGACGAAATCGCCGTGATGTATCTGGGCCGAATTGTCGAACTTCAACCAAAGTCCGATCTCTTCGAGCGTCCGATGCACCCTTATACACGGATGCTTCTTGATACGATCCCTGATCTTCAGGAACCGAACCGGGACCGCAAGCCAATGGGAGGGGAGGTGCCATCGCCAATCGCGCCGCCACCAGGGTGCAGTTTTCACCCACGCTGTCCATTGGCGTTTGACCGCTGCAAATCGGAGCGCCCGGTGCGAAAAGCGGATGTGCATCAGGGCCGTATCGCGTGTTTTGCTGCCGAGGAGTCACGCCAATGAGGTATGTAGAAGCCTTCATGCGCCGCGCCATCGAGATTTCTGCCGAGGCGTTGACGACGCCGGGCACCGAGCCCTTCGGGGCGGTCGTCGTGCGGGACGGCTGTATTGTGGGCGAGGGCATCAACCGTTCTGTTCAAAATCATGATCCGACCTCGCATGGCGAAACCGAAGCGATACGGGATGCCTGCCATAACCTTGGTACGGTGGATCTACGCGGCTGCGAACTCTACACCAGTTGCGAACCATGCGCCTTGTGTGTCGCTGCGATGGAAATCGCCGGGATATCAAAGTTGTATTTCGCGGCAAACATGGGGCAGGCTGGTGCAGCCTTGTCTGCGTTACCCGAAGCCGTTCGGTTCCCGATTGATGTTGATCGGCTGCGTCACGAATGTGCCCATACTGTTGATCAAAGACACATGCCCGCAACCCAAGCATTGGACAGTGACGCAGAAAAGGTTCTGAAGGAATGGGCGCGGCACGCGTTGGCAGGGCGGAAAACCGTATGATGCGGGCCCGACAAAGGGCCAACGAAACCAGTGGTTCATCGACGCTTCCGGACATCCTTTTGTTGAACGCGAACACCAACGTGGCGATGACCGAAACGATGCTCGCTGCGGCGCGCATTCTGCATCCGAACTGCAGAGGCTCAACCGTCGCACATGGGGCCAGATATGTTTCGGATGCAGCTTCGGCCCTGGTGGCGGCTAAGGCCGTCGTGGCGTTCGCGGAGGCGCTCGACGCTGATGGTTTGCCGGATGCCTTGGTCATTTCCTGTTTTGGTGATCCCGGGTTGTGGGCCCTGCGGGACCGTCTGCCGATTCCGGTAATCGGCATGGCCGACGCGTCATGCCATGTGGCCTGCCAACTCGGGCACCGTTTCGGGATCGTGACCGGCGGCGCTGCGTGGGGGCCGATGCTGCGGTCATTCATCGATGAGATTGGGCTCTCGTCTCGTTTGAGCGGTATTCATACTCTGGATCATACAGGCGACCTTTTGGCATCAAACGATTGAGCAACCCGAGGTCTGGAAATTCTGCTGAGATGGGGTCATGCATGCTGGCATTCCCACTTGATGTAGGCC
>CAYGRI010000137.1:0-12710 GCA_964352155.1 uncultured Maritimibacter sp.
CTGGGGCAGGCGGGGGTTGGCAGCCTGCCGGTGGGGGACAATGTGGCGATGCCGGTCTATGACAAACTGCGCGGCGCCCTGGGCCTGACCGACCGGGCGATCAACGCCCACGCCGCCCGGCTGGGCGCGGCGGCGGGGGTCAAGCCGAACGCGCCAGAGCTGCCGCTGGCGGCGCTGTCGGGCGGCAACGCGCAAAAGGCGGTGCTGGCGAAATGGGTTCAGACCCGGCCCGCGCTGATGCTGCTGGACGAGCCCACGCAGGGCGTCGACGTGGGCGCGCGCCAGCAGATCTGGGACGTGCTGGACACAGCCGCGGCAGAGGGGGCGGGGATCGTTCTGGCCTCTACCGATTACGAGCAGCTTGCCGCGATCTGCCACCGGGTGCTCGTCTTTGCGCGGGGCCAGATCGTGGCAGAGCTGACCGGCACCGCCCTGACCAAGGACAGTATCGCAGAGCATTGCTATCGCTCCATCGCGCGGATTGCATGACATGAAAGATCAAGACCTCTACGAAGCCCGCATCGCCGCGCTCGAAGCCAAGATCGCCCAGCTTGAAGGCGCCGCCGAAGCGCAGGCAGCCCGGCCCGTCTTCAGCTGGAAAAGCTGGGCGGAACGCTACGGCCTGATCGTCGCCTGGGTGGCGATCATCCTGATCCTGGGCGCGTTCAAACCGGTTCAGATGTTCGCCTGGAACTCCTATGCCTCGATGCTTGGGTCGAACGCGATGGTCGTGGTGCTGACCCTGGCGCTGGTGATCCCGCTGACCACGGGTGATTTCGACCTGTCAGTCGCCTCGGTCATGGGGCTGTCGTCGATGGTGATCGCGGTGCTGAACGTGCAGCAGGGCATGCCGGTTGCGGGCGCGGTACTGGCGGCGCTGGCGGTGGGCGCACTGGTGGGCGTGGTGAACGCCTTTTTCATCCTGTATTTCAAGGTGTTTTCACTGATCGTCACGCTTGGGACGGGCTATTTCGTGGCCGGTATCATCCTGTGGATCGCCGACAGCGGCACCATCGCTGGGGTCTCGATGGATCTGGTCCGCGCGGTGATCCTGACGCGGGTCTTCGGCATTCCCATCGGCTTTTACTACGCGCTGATCCTGACGCTGGTTCTGTGGTACACCTTCCAGCATACCGCGCTGGGCCGCCGGATGCTGTTCGTGGGCCGCGGGCGCGACGTGGCCCGCCTGTCCGGCGTCAATGTCACCCGCGTGCGGGCGGGCGCGCTGATCGCCTCGTCGACCATGGCCGCCTTCGCCGGGGTGCTGTACACTGGCATGCGCGGCGCGGCGGACCCATCCTCGGCGCTGGCCTTTCTGCTGCCGGCCTTCGCGGCGGCCTTCCTCGGTTCCACCGCGATCTACCCGGGCCGGTTCAACGCCATAGGCTCTTTCGTGGCGGTCTATTTCCTGTCGACCGGGATCATGGGCCTGAACTTTCTGGGCGTCGACAGCTTCGTACAGAACCTCTTTTACGGCGGCGGGCTGGTGGTCGCGGTGGCCCTGTCGCAATGGATCCGCGGACGCAAGGAGATGGCATGACGAGAGCGTTTCTTGTGCCGGCGCCAAGTCGCCGGCGGGGGGCTCTGCCCCCGTCCGCCTGCGGCGGCCTCCCCCGGAGTATTTCCGGCCAGAAGAAGACGGGAGGGTGCACCGATGCCTGACGCACTGGGATGGCGTTGTAAATTCGCCGTGGTGGCGCCCTCGACCAACACCATCGTCCAGCCGGACATGGAGGCGTTTCGCCCCGAGGGCGTGACCAATCACTTCGGCCGGATCTACGTGCCCGACATGCCCGTGCACAATGATGCCGATTTCGTTGCTTTGGTCGAGGCGATCGGATCGACCCTGAACGACTGCGTCGACCGCTGCATGACCTGCAAACCCGACTATCTGATCATGGGCATGTCGGCGCTGATGTTCTGGGACGGGCGGCAGGCGTCGTGGGACCGGATGCAGGAGCTGTCGGCCTATGCGGGCGTCGGCGTGTCCTGCGGGTCTTTCGCCTGTGAGGCGGCGCTGAACCTCGTGCGGGCAAAGCGGATCGCCGTGATCTCGCCCTATCAGCCGGTCTCGGACCGCGAGGTGACGCGGTTCTTTTCCGATTGCGGGTTCGAAGTGGTGGAGTTCAAGGGGCTGCGCTGCACCTCTCCGGTCAATATCGCGCATGTCTCGGCCGAGGAATTGCGCGGTCATCTGCGCGCACTGGACCGGGACGACATCGACGCCTGGGTGCAGGTGGGGACCAACATGTCGATGGTGGCGCTGTCGACCGAAATGGAGGCGGAGCTGGGTAAGCCGGTGATCCCGATCAACGCGGCGACCTATTGGCACGGGCTGCGGGCGATGGGGTTGAACGACCAGTTCAGCGGCCATCACTGGCTGTTCGAGAAGCACTGATGCGCCGTGTCGCCCTGATCACCGGAGGCAGCCGCGGCATCGGGCTGAGCTTTGCCCATGCGCTGCTGGGGGCGGGGCACAACGTTTCGATCACCGCCGCGCGGGATGCAGGGGCGCTGGAGCGGGCGATGCTGGATCTGTCGGCGGAACACGGGCCGGGGCGGGTGCATGGTACCATGGCCGATGCGGGCGATCCCGCGCAGGCGGACCGGGCGGTGGCCGAGACGCTGGACATGTTTGGGCGGCTCGACATCCTCATCAACAATGCCGGGCGTGGCCCGTCGGAGGTGAACCCGGAATTCCACGTTTCGCCGGTCAAATTCTGGGACATGGCGCCGGGGGGCTGGGCTGAGATTGTGCGGACCAATATCAACGGTCCCTTCCTGATGGCCCGCGCCGCCGCGCCGCATATGGTGCGCGGGCGCTGGGGCCGGATCATCGGGATTTCCACCAGCCGGGTGACGATGGCGAAACAGGGCTTTGCGCCCTATGGCCCGTCCAAGGCGGCGCTGGACACGATGACCGGGATCTTCGCGCAGGATCTGGCGGACACCGGCGTGACGGTGAACATCCTCGCCCCCGGCGGCGCGACAGAGACAGACTTTATCCCCGCCGGGAACCGCAGCGGGGTCTATTCGGCGCTGTTACCGGTGGATGTGATGAACGCGGCGCTGCTGTGGCTGTGTTCTGACGCGGCAGATCAGGTGACGGCGGGGCGGTTCATCGGCAAGCTGTGGGATCCAGCCAACCCCGGCGCCGCCCGCGAGGATACCGGCGCGGCACCGAGAACGCTATGACCAGCACTTGGTACACCAATTGCCCCGAAGCACAAAGGGCCGCGCCCGACCCTGGGGCGGCGCTTGCGCTGCGGTTGGTGCGGAGTGCCTTGTTGTTCAGGCCCGCCCGGCGTGTAGACGTTGCGGGGCGGAGCAAAAGCGCCCTCCCAGGGTCGGGCTCGGCCCGGGCTGGTCGCCCGGGCCAGGCAGGACGCTGGGCAGGGTGCCTTGGCAGCAAGGCGGGGCGGGACGCGTTGGATTGCGGCCAAGTCGCGCCTGGCCGGGCCACCAATGCGGTCTCAGGGCATCACGCTCATGCTCTTGTCTACCGCATCCATCATCGCGCCCTTGCGGACATAGGCCAGCAAGTCCGCCGGAGTCGCGGCCACCTTCTGCATCCGCGCCAGATGGGCGGCGCGTTTGGCGGGGTCTTTCTCTTCGATCACCTGTTTGTTCTGGTGGGTGTGGGTCAGCACATATTCCTCGGCAATCGCGTGGCGCTGGCTGCTGTAGTGATCCAGCAACGCGTCCATGTCGGCGCCCTCGTTCAGTATCGCGATCAGCTTGGCCGACAGGTTCACCGCGTCGTGGATGCCGCCGTTCATGCCCATTCCGCCCAGCGGGTTGTTGATATGCGCCGCATCCCCCGCGATCGCCGCCCGGCCCACACGATACCGATCCGCCACCCGCTGATGCACCCGGTAGATCGTGCGATGCGCGATCGGATAAGCGCTGTCATGCGGCGCGATGCCCTGCAGCTTGGCCTCGATCCAGGCGTCGGAAAGGATCAGCGCCGGGTCGGCGTCATCCTCCACCGGGATCAGCACGCGCCACAGGTCGCGGGTTTGCAAAAGGACGTACCATTCCTCGGAATCGGCGGTGTAGGTCACCGGCGCAAGGCCGGGCAGCTTGGCCGCGAAATCCACGGGGGTGGAGGCGACAACCCATTGCTCGGGATAGGTGAACCCCTCGAACGCGATGCCAAGCGCCCGGCGCACCGCGCTGCTGGCGCCATCGGCCCCGATCAGAAAGGTGCCGGTTTCCTGTCGTGTCTCCTCCCCCTGGGTCAGCGTCAGGGTCACGGTCTCGGCGCCCTGCGTCACGCCGGCGGCGGCCCAGCCAAAGATCATCTCTGCCAGCGGTTCGGCGGCCAGCGCATCGCGGGCGGCGCGGGTCAGCTTCCATTGCTCGCATTGCAGGCGGAAGGGATAGCCGGTCTGCCCCGCAAGGCACCCCAGATCAAAGGTCGCCGCATCGCCCGAGTTTCGGTCGCGCCACTGATAGGTCGGCGCGATCAGCCCCTGTTCGACCAGCAGATCCGCGAGGCCCAGCTTGGCCAGCATATCCAGGGTCGGCGGATGAAAGGTGGAGGCGCGCAGATCCGTTGGCAGCGCTGTCTCCGCCTCGAACAGGGCGACGGGAACGCCCGCCCGCGCCAGTGTCAGCCCCGCCACCAATCCCGCCGGGCCCATGCCCGCGATCAATACCCGTTTCGTCATTCCGAACCCCTGTCGCTATCTGGGTGGGAGTATAGCCCGCAAGCGCCGCCATGGAAGGGCGCGGGAGTAAGAAAACGAATATTAAATAAATATTTTCAAGGGCTTGAATGCCCCTGAGATGCCGCGACAAGATCAACGAAAACCAACAGAGAGGGAAGAAGATGAAGATCAGATATATGCTGGCAAGCGTCGCCGCGGCGCTGACGATGGTGGGATCGGCGGCGGCTCCGGCGATGGCCCAGGTTGCTGCGCTGGGCTCTACCGCGACGGGCGGGACCAGCCAGATCGGCCGCGCCCTGGCCGCCGCGATTTCCGAAGCCTCGGACCTGCAGATGCGCCCGCAGGAGCTGGCCAACACCGCCGATTACATGCCGCTGGTCAACGCCGGAGAGCTGGAGTTCGGGATCTCGAACATCGTGCAACTTTACTATGCCGTGAACGGCACCGGCATGTCCGAAGGCCGCCCGCTGCCCGACCTCAAGATGGTTGCCACGCTGATGCCCTTCCGCAACGGCTATATCGTGCGCAAGGACAGCGATTATCAGACGATGAACGACCTGGCGGGCGCGCGGGCGCCAGTGTTTGCGCCGGGGGCGCTGGGCGACTACGTCACCAAGGCCTATCTGGCCACCGCCGGCATGACGCTGGATGACCTGAGCGCGGTGCAGGTGCCGAACTTCCCCCGGATGTGGGCCGCGTTCTCCGAAGGCTCCGCCGATGCCAGCATCGTGGTCGTCGGCGCCGCCAACAGCCGCGAGTTCGATGCCACCTTCGGCATCCGCTACATCAGCTTTGACGACAGCCCCGAAAGCCTGGCCGCGATGCGCGAATGGCTGCCGCAAAGCTATCTGCAAGAGCTGGACGCCGACGACGGTATTCCGGGGATCGAAAAGCCCACCAATGTCGCGGTCTATGACTACACGCTGTTCGCCGCCGCCGATACGCCGGACGAGGTTGTCTATGCGGCGGTCAAGGGGCTGTTTGATGCCACCGACGGGCTGGTGGAAACCGGCGGCCCGGTCTGGCGCGGGTTCACCACAGAGGTGATGTCCAAGGATGTAGGCGTCGATTATCACCCCGGTGCGATCCAGTTCTACGAGGAACAAGGCATGTGGTCGCGGTGATCCGGCAATGACCGATGCACAATCCACGGCACGCCCCCTGATCGGGGGCGTGGTCGCGGCGCTGGCGGCTGTCAGCGCCATTTCGGCGATCATCTGGTCGTCCTCGCTGCCGCTGTGGATCGGCGTTCGGGTCTATTCCGAACAGATCCTGCTGTTGGTGCTGGCGGCCTCGATGGCGATCACCTTTCTGACCCGGGCGCGGATGGCATCGGGGCGGGGCGGCGACCGGCTGGACCAGGCTCTAGCGCTGGCGGCGCTGGTCTGGGGCGGGGTGCTGGTGATCCGCTTTCCAACGCTGTCGCAGAATGTCTTTTACCACCCGACCGAGGCGCTGATCGTCTCCGGCATCGGCCTTGTCTTGCTGCTGGAGGCGATCCGCCGGGCGATGGGCTGGGCGCTGATCGTGATCTTGGGGACGGTGTGTCTGTATGCCCTGTTTTCCAGTGAGTTGTCGGGGCCGATGCAAAGCCGCTCGATTCCCTGGAACCGGCTGCTGACGTTTATGATCCTCGACAGCGCCTCGCTGGCCGGGGCTGCCTTGTACATCGCGGTTGCAGTGGTGGTGCCGTTCCTGATCCTGGCGCAATTGCTGCTGCAGACCGGCGGGTCGGCGTTCTTTTCGGACATCTCCATCGCCATCGCGGGCCGCTCGCGCGGCGGCTCCGCCAAGATCGCGATCCTGGGCTCGGCGCTGTTCGGATCCGTCTCTGGCTCGGCGGTGTCGAACGTTGCCTCGACCGGGGCGATCACCATCCCGCTGATGAAAGACGGCGGCTACAAGCCCCATACGGCAGCGGCGATCGAGGCCTCGGCCTCCACTGGCGGGCAACTGATGCCGCCGATCATGGGCGCCTCTGCCTTTCTGCTGGCCGAGAACCTGCAGGTCGCCTATGGCGAGGTCGTGCTCGCCGCGCTGATCCCGTCGTTGCTGTTCTATGTGGCGCTCTTCATGTTCGCGGGGCTGGAGGCCGGGCGGCGCAACATCTCGGCGGTGGATCCGGCGCGGATCCCGGCGATGTCGCGGGTGTTGCGCAAGGGTTGGTTCGTCGTTGTGCCCTTCGTGGTGCTGCTGGGCGGGCTGTTCCTGCTGAACATGCGCCCCGAGACGGCGGCGCTGTACGCGGTGCTGGCGCTGTTCCTGTTGTCGCTGGTCAAGACCTATGACGGCGGCCGGATCCCGGCGCGCGCCTTGGCCGACACCATCGTCCGGTCGGGCAAGGCGGCGGTCGAGGTGGTGCTGATCTGCGCCATCGCAGGGATCATCATCGGGCTGTTTGCGCGATCGGGGCTGAGTTTCGGCATGGGCTTTTTCCTGGTCAAGCTGGGCGAGGGGAGCCTCGTGCTGCTGCTGTTGGTCACTGCGGCGGTCTGCATCCTGATGGGGATGGGCCTGCCGACGGTCGGGGTCTATCTGCTGCTGTCCACGCTGGCCGCGCCGCCGCTGATCGAACTGGGGCTGAACCCGATGTCGGCGCATATGTTCGTGCTGTATTTCGGGATGCTGTCGATGCTGACGCCGCCGGTGGCCATCGCGGCCTTTGTCGCGGCGAACATGGCCAAGGCGCCGCCGATGCGGACCGGGTTCGAGGCGGTGCGCATCGCCTGGCCCGCCTTTGTGGTGCCGTTCCTGTTCGTCGCCTCGCCCGCGCTGCTGTTCGACGGCGCGGCCTGGGAGATCGCGCTGGCGCTGGTGACGGCGCTGGGCGGGGTCTATCTGGTGACAGCGGGTGTGGTCGGCTTTGTCGCGGCGCCGGTCTTGCCGATCTGGCGGCTGGCGCTGATCGCGGCGGGCATCGCGGCCCTGTGGCCGCCGGGCGCGGCGCTGGCCGGGCCGGTCATGGGCGCGGGCGTTGTGGCCGGGGGCGCGTTGGTCCTGATGCTGCGGCGCCAGGCCCACAGCCCGGGCGGCGGGGCCGTGTCGGCGCGCGATACCTGACGCTGCGCCCGCGACATGGCGAGTGGAAGACACGTTCCGCGCGTGTGATGGAAGATAAGCTGTCCTGAGTGTTGCGTCATCCGGCGGGCGCCCTTTCTGGGCGGCATGGTTTTGTCCGGCCGTCCGCCTGGTCGGCGCAGGGCGCTTTGCCCGTTCAAAAAGGCGCAAAAACGGGCGCAACCATGTCGGGAACCAGCCCTGGAATGCCGCCTGACGCAAAGTGGTGCGAAATTTTATTACAAAAAATGGGTAGATACCCTGTCGGCTTCGTGTTTCGATAGGGAATGAGACGGTTGCCGTACTGCAATCGTGAAAAGACAGACCGGGTGGCGTGAAATTCGTCGGCTTGAGCCGCTCAAAAGAAGGTCACGGAGGACGATATGACCACCGAGAACAAGGCGCTCCTCGACACGCTCGCCGCCGCGGCCAGGAGCGATTGCATCTCGCGCCGCAGCTTTCTGCCCAGTGCCGCGGCGGCCAGGGGCACCGATTTCCACCCTTCGCCCGGGCAACCCTATTGCCCCGACAACAGCCAGCGCGCCGAGACGGGCCGCGACATGGCACGGGGCGCGCGGAACGACGGGGGCACCATTCTGCCGTTGTTTCACAACTTCGTTCATGCGAACCGGCCCGGTGCCGGGACGCCCAAGACACTTGCGGCCAGCTGGGAAGGCGACGGCGCCCGTGCGGCCAGCCGCTGGTGGTTCACCTAATCTGACAACCAACAGGGAGCGGTCCGGCCTGGGGGCACACCCTTGCCGGGCCGCCCAAAAAGACAAGAAGGTCAAGGAGGAAACATGACCAAGATCGACCAACACCTCGTGGACAAACTCGCCGCAGAGGCGCGCCGGGGGCGCATCTCTCGGCGGAGCTTCATGAATTATTCGATGGCGGCGGGCCTGACCGCGACGACCGCAACCGGCCTGTGGACCGGCGCGGCAGCGGCGCAGCCCAAATCGGGCGGCACCTTCCGGGTCGGCGTGCATGACAACAACTCGTCCGACACGCACAACCCCGGCACCTATCTGTCGGTCCAGCAGATCCTGCTGGCGCATACCCATCGCAGCTATCTGACGCTGATCAACACCGACCAGACGCTGGGCGGCGACGTTGCCAGCGAATGGACCGGGTCGGACGGAGCCGCCACCTGGACCTTCAAGCTGCGCGAGAATGTGGTGTTCCACAACGGCCGCAAGATGGTCGCCGACGATGTCATCGCTTCGATGAACTTCCACCGTGGCGAGGCGTCGACCTCGGCCGCCAAGGCGCTTTTGGCCGATGTGGTCGATATCACCAAGGATGGCGACTACACGGTGGTCTTCAAGCTGGAAGGTCCGAACGCCGATCTGCCCTGGCTGATGACCGACTATCACCTGGCGATCCTGCCGGCCAATGACGACGGCACCATCGACTGGCAGTCGGGCATCGGTTGCGGCCCCTACAAGATCGTCGACGGCACGTTCGGCGTCGGCTTCCAGCTGGTGCGGCATGACGAATGGCACCTCGAAGGCGCCTATTTCGATGCCGTCGAACTGCTGGCGATCAACGACCCCAACGCCCGCCAGACCTCGCTGGTCACCGGCGACGTGGATGCGGTGTCGGCCATCGACCTCAAGACCATGGCGCTGATGGCGCGCAACCCGAACCTGATCGTGGAAAATGTGCCCTCGGCCTCGGCGATCACCATGCCGATGCATTGCGACACCGCGCCGTTTGACAATGTCGACGTGCGGATGGCGCTGAAACTGGCGATGAACCGCGACGAGATCGTCGAAAAGATCGCCTTTGGCGCGGGCATTCCGGGCAACGACTTCCACCATTCGCCCGCGCAGCCCTACTACCCCGAAGGGCTGGACCAGCTGTCCTATGACCCCGACAAGGCCAAGGCGCTGCTGGCAAAGGCCGGGGCCGAAGGGCTGACGATCAACCTGTCCGCGGCAGAATCGATCTTTTCCGGCGCGGTCGACATGTGCGTCCTTTATGCCGAGCAGGCACGGGCCGCGGGCATCAACATCAACGTGGTGCGCGAACCCAACGATGGCTATTACTCCGACGTCTGGCTGAAAAAGCCGTTCTGCGCGGTGGCCTGGGGCGCGCGTCCGACGCCGGATGTGATGTATTCGCTGGCCTACAAGGACGATGCCGCCTGGAACGAAAGCCGCTGGATCAACGAACGGTTCAACGCGCTCTTGCTTGAAGGCAAGGCAGAGCTGGACGACACGCGGCGCGCCGAGATCTACAGCGAGATGGCAACGATCGCGCGCGACGATGGCGGCACTATCATCCCGTTCTTCCGCAACTTCGTCTACGGCCGCCGTTCCAACGTGCAAAACACGGGCGAGCTTGCCGCAAGCTGGGAAATGGACGGCTGCCGCGCCGCAAGCCGCTGGTGGTTCAGCTGATCTGACCAACAATAGAAAGGGCCTCGGGATCGTCCGGGGCCCTTCCACTTCGGACCTGCCAGCCCCCCGCGCATCGCGACAGGACGTGCCGGCAGGCCCGATACAAGGCTCGCAGTTCGCAAGGGCCGGCAAGACAACGGGGATGTCATGGGCGACATATTCACACTGATACTCAAGCGGCTCGGCTATGGGCTGATCACGCTGTTTATCATTTCTATCATTATCTTTTTCATGGTCGAGCTGCTGCCGGGCGACATTGCCCAGGCGGTTCTGGGCCAAGGCGCGACCGAGGAGAACCTGGCCGCCTTGCGTGAACAGATGGGTCTGAACCAACCGGCGCCGGTGCGCTATGTCCAGTGGCTTGGACGGGCGGTCGTTGGCGACTTTGGGGAATCCATCGTCTCGGGCGAGCGGGTGACCTCGATCATCACAAATCGCTTCATCAACACCCTGTTCCTTGCGGCCTATGCCGCCGCCATCGCGGTGCCGTTTTCCATCGTGTTGGGGGTCATCGTGGCCCTGCTGCGCAACACCCTGTTCGACCGGGTCGCCAACGTTCTGACGCTGACCTCGATCTCCAGCCCGGAGTTCTTTCTGGGGTACATCCTGATCCTCTACCTTGCGGTGAAGACCAGCATGTTCCCCGCGATTGCCAGTCTCAGCCCGGATATGACGTTCCTTGAACTGCTGCACCGGACCTTCCTGCCGGCGCTGACGCTGGTTCTGGTGGTCACGGCGCATATGATGCGGATGACGCGGGCCTCGATCATCAACCTGCTGGCCTCGCCCTATATCGAGATGGCGCGGCTGAAAGGCACGCCGCCCTGGAAGGTGATCGTCCGCCACGCGCTGCCGAACGCCTGGGCGCCGATCATCAACGTGATCGCGCTGAACCTGGCCTATCTCATCACCGGCGTGGTGCTGGTCGAGGTGGTCTTTGTCTATCCCGGCATCGGGCAGGCGCTGGTCGACGCGGTGTCGAAACGCGACTTCCCGATCGTACAGGCCTGCTGTCTGATCTTCGCGGCCACCTTTATCCTGCTGAACCTGGCCGCCGATATCGGCGCCATCCTGACCAACCCGCGTTTGCGGCACCCGAAATAAGGAGGCGGTAGCATGAGTCTTTTCGTCATTCTCTACTTTGCCGCTCTGGTGATCGCATCCTGCATCGCGGCCTATACCAACCGGCAGGGTCCGTTCCTGACCCTGTTCTCGCTCACCCTGATCTCTTTCGTGCTGGCCATCGTCGGCGGCGTTCCGGCGCTGCGGTTCGTGGCGACGGCGGCGGGGCTGCTGGCCTTTGCGGCGGGCATTTCCTACTGCTTCCGCGAATTCCTGGTGCTGATCATGCCGACCAACCTGTCAAAGGAGCTCAAGACCGCTCCGCTGACGGCGGCCTTCGGGATGTTCGTGATCTTTACCTATGCCATCGCGGGCATCTTCGCCGGGCAGATCGCGCCCTATGGCGAGTCGGAAATCATCGCCTCGGCCTTTGCGCCCGCGGATGAAAACATGCTGCTGGGCGCCGACCAGCTGGGCCGCGATATGTTCAGCCGGATCATCTATGGCGCGCGCAACACGGTGGGCCTGGCGCTGACCGCAACCGTGGCCGCCTTCCTGATGGGCGCGCTGGCGGGGCTGTTCGCCGCAACCAAGGGCGGTTGGTTCGACCAGATCCTGGGCCGGTTCGCCGATGTGATCATGTCGATCCCATCGCTGATCTTCGCCCTGCTGATGCTGTCGATCTTTGGGCCGCAGACCATCGTGATCATCGTCGCGGTGGCGATCATCTACGCCCCGCGGGTGTTCCGCCTGACGCGGGCCGTCGCGGGCAACGTGGTGGTCATGGACTATATCGAGGCCGCCAAGCTGCGCGGTGAGAAAACCTGGTACCTGATCCGGCGCGAGATCCTGCCGAACTCCACCGCGCCGCTGGTGGCGGAATTCGGGCTGGAATTCTGCTTTGTGTTCCTGCTGGTCGCCGGTCTGTCCTTCCTGGGTCTGGGCATTCAGCCGCCCACCGCCGACTGGGGCTCCATGGTGCGCGAGAACGCGACGCTGATCTCGTTCGGTGAAATCACCCCGCTTATCCCCGCGGCCGCCATCGCGCTGCTGACGGTGGCTGTCAACTTCGTTGTCGACTGGATGCTGTTCCGGTCCTCCGGCCTGAAGGAGAAGTAAGAATGGCTCACACTCCGATGAAGAACTATAAACTGCTGAAGACGGACAAGAAATCGGTCCTGCTCAAGATCCGCGACCTTCGGATCGAGGGCTATTCCGACGAGACCTGGGTGCCGATCATCAAGGGCGTGGACCTGACCCTGCACCGGGGCGAGGTGATGGGCCTGATTGGGGAATCCGGTGCGGGGAAATCCACCATCGGCGCCGCCGCGATGGGCTATGCCCGCGACGGGACCCGGATCTCGGAGGGGTCGTCGATCGAGTTCGACGGGATCGAACTGACCACCTCGACCGAAGGTGAAAGGCGCGCGCTGCGCGGCTCTCGCATCGCCTATGTGGCGCAGTCGGCGGCGGCCTCGTTCAATCCGGCGCACAAGATCATCGACCAGCACAC
>CAYGRI010000138.1:0-12656 GCA_964352155.1 uncultured Maritimibacter sp.
ATGCCATACCGCGACGCTGTTCCGTCCGGCGACGCTCTGCCGCCCAGCCTTTGATCCGACGTCCAACCTGGAGAGTCACAATGCCTAAATCCTACCAGATCTCTGACGAGGCCTTCGTCATCCCCGAATCCCTGCCCGTGCCGGGCGTCGGCAAGCTGCCGGTCAACGCCATGGTGCTGCGCGGGCGCGAGCCGATGCTCCTGGACACGCTGGCGATCGTACATCGCGAAACCTTTCTGGACGAAGTCTTCCAGATCGTTGAACCCGAAGATGTGCGCTGGCTGTTCCTGAGCCATGAGGACCGAGATCATTCCGGCGCCATCATGCAGGTGATGGAGATGTGCCCGAAGGCCAAACTGGTCACCAATTTCCTGGGCCTCGGCAAATTGCATGAGGAGTTCGACTTTGACCCGCACCGTGTCCATATTCTGAACGATGGTGACAAGCTGGACATCGGCGACCGGGTGGTCCATGCGATCCGGCCGCCACTATTCGACAGTTCCGCGACCACCGGCATCTGGGACCCGAAATCCGAGATCTACTATGGGGCCGATTGCTTTGGTGTCGTGACGGACGATATTCCGCATTACACCGATGAAATGAGCCAGTCTGACTTCGAGGATGGCTATTATTTCATGAACCGGGCCAACCACATCTGGTTCGAACATGTGAAGCCAGAGGCGCTGGCCGCGGGGGCCGAGAAGATCAAGGCGCTGGACGCCAGGATGATCGTGTCGGGCCACGGCCCGGTGGAGAGGCGGAATGTGCCCGGCATCTGTGACATGATCAAGAAGATCTCTGACATGCCCGCTATCGAGCTGCCCGGTCAGGATGTCTATGAAGATATGCTGCGACCGGCAGCGGAATAGCGTAGGCAACGGCCTCCTTCGATCCCGGACGGGACCGAAGGGGGCTGATCGCGAAAACCGGAGGGCGATCTCGCCCTCCCCGTGCCGCAACCGGTCCGGTCATCGTCGCGCGTCTTTCCGGACCGGGAGCGCAGATCGCAAAGCGATGCCTGCGACAACTGGTCCCTACAGCTGGACCCTGACAGCGCCAGGCGCCTGTTGACGGGGTGTTGGCAACGACGCCCGGGCGCGCCCGTCTTGGTGCGACGGCGCGGGCACAGGCGCCGCCCCCGGCGGAAAATTGTTGCGGACCTACCCTGAACAATGGTGCGTGCACGTCCCCCGACAAACGGGCGGGCAGCAAGGGGTTGTCCGATCTTGCCGTTCATCCGAACGATCCTGCCCAGGTGAGAACCACAGGGACCGCGCCGAAAAGGCCGCAGCACACGAATTCGTAATGACTGTCTTTCATAACGTACCGGGAATGGGCAGAGGAACGCTCAATGCGAAGTTGGTTCAGGTCAGTATGTTTGGTGTCGGGCGCGGCGCTTCTTGTCTTTCTTGCCTGCCTTCAGGGCGTCCGGGCGCAAACCGTCGAAATCTACATTGACGCGGAATACACCATCAGTTCCGACGCGGCAGAGGCGATCGAGCTGGGCATCCGCACCGCGCTGTCGCAACAGAACAACCGTCTTGCCGGTGAAGCGGTGACGGTCATACCCATCGACCACCGGGGCAATGTGAAACGCTCGCGCAGGACGATGGATCGCTATCTGGCCAGCGACCGTGCCCTGGTGATCTTTGGCGGGATGCATTCGCCACCCTACCTTGCGAATCGATCTTTTGTAAATGAAAACAATATTTTAACCCTACTTCCCTGGGCTGCAGCCGCCCCGATCACCCGGCCCGCAGAGGATGCGCAGAACTGGTTTTTCCGGCTGTCGGTCGATGACAGCCAGGCGGGCGAGTTTCTGGTCAGACACGCGGTTGACGGGGCCGGATGCAACGCCGTGGCGCTGCTTTTGCTGGACAGTGGCTGGGGGCGCGCGGGGCAGGTCGCCCTGACCGAGGCATTGAACCGGCGCGGCATGCACCCAACGGGTGTGGAATTCTTCGCCAGTTCGGTCGGTGCGGCGTCGGCCCGGTCGCTTGCGCTTGACGTGGGGCGGATCCAGGTGGATTGCGCAATCCTTTTTGCAAGCTGGAACTCCGGCGCGAAGGTGGTGAAAGCGCTGCATGCCCAGCGGCCGGGCCTGCGGATCTTCAGCCATTGGGGCATCACCGGCGGCGAGTTTGCGGAAACGGTCCCTCATCAGATGCGAACCCAGATGCAGCTGACGGTGCTGCAAACCTGTGGCCTGCGGCGGGAAAAGGATGGCAGCCCGGGGATTGCCGCGGCCCTGAGGGCATCGGGGGCGGGGGTGGACAGCCTGCCGGATCTGGATGCAGCGGCCGGGTTCCTGCATGGCTACGATCTGACGCTGATCCTGCTCGCGGCGGCACAGCAGGCCGCCCGGACCCCCGGGTGGCAGACGGGTAGAATTGCCGCAAGACGCATCGCGCTTCATCACGCATTGGAAGCATTGGAGACGCCTGTTGACGGTCTTCTCGGGCGCTACGATCCGCCCTTCGCGCCCTATTCGGCGGAGGCGCCGGATGCGCATGAGGCCTTGGGGATAACGGATCTGTGCATGGCGCGCTTCGACGAACGGGGGCGGCTGGTGGATGCAGACTGAGAGCCAGGGTGTGCCTGCAAACGCGTCCACCGTGGTCGGACGCCGCTTCTGGACCCTGATCATCCTGGTGCTCGGCCTTGCGATCGGCACCTCGGCCATCGCCGTCAAACTCACAGCCGGGCCGTTTCTCGAGGCGCAGGCCAAGGACGCCTTGGAAGAGAAAGTGTTCAAGGACGCCTTCAACTTCTCGCAGTTGCTTGAGAGAGATCGGCGGTATCTGGCCCAAGTTTCCGATCGGGACGAGGTGATAAGCCTTGTCGTCGGCTATTCAAGCAACCTCGCCCAGGTGCTGGGGTACCTGGAGGGGCCGCATGATCACGAACGGCTGGACTGGATCGGGGTGTTCGACATTGCGGGCGACCAGCTGGCAGAGAATGACATTCGGGCCAATGGGCGGCCGTCCTTTGACAGCCATACCTTGAGAACACTGGCGGTCGCCATCGCCGACGAGGTGCCCGGCGCGGCGGACGCCGTCGGCTATCAGCCGGGCGCCTCGCACGGACGATTGTTGCTCGCGGTTCCCGTGTACAATCGCGGGCTGGTCGAGGGCAGTATCATTGCACAGTTTTCGTTCGAGCTGACCGCGGTATTCCCGCCGAGCGACATCGCCGATGCGGTTCTGCTCGTCCCGTCGGAGCAGGTGAACCATCTGTCGGAGGACTTCCTGAGGAAGGCCGTTGTCGCTCCGATCGCCACCACCGATCTGACGCTCCTGCTGGTCCCGGATTACCAGGCGGCCTCCGCTGCAGGAATGGATCTGCTGGCGCGGACGGTTGGCGCGGTCTCCGGGGTGTTGACACTTTCCATTGCGATATTTGCCTGGATCGGCCGGGCCGCGCTGGTAGAGCCGCATCGCCGGCTGGAACTGCAAAAACAGAAGCTGGCGGAGCTGGCCGCCGTGGTCGAACGGGCCAACGAAGCGATCGTCATCATGGACCTGGATGGGCGTGTCCTTTGGGTCAACCCCGCGCATCAGCAGCTCAGCGGGTTCACCCTGGAAGAGGTTCGCGGACAAAGGGCCGGGAGCTATCTTGAAGGGCCCAAGACCTCCTCTGTGGCGGTCAAGAAGCTGTGGCTGGCGTTGCAGACCCAAAGCCCAGCCCTTGTGGAACTGCAGTGCTACAACAAATCCGGCGCGCCCTATTGGTTGTCGGTCAGCCTTTCGCCGCTGCTGAACGAAGACGGGTCATGTTACGGCTTCACCGCCGTGTCGCAAGACGTGACAGAACGGCGCCAACAGCAGGATGCCTTGCTGGCGGCCCATGCCGAGATCGAGCAGCAGGCGCTGCAGGATCCCCTGACCAGATTGCCCAATCGGCGGGCCTTGGATCTGGCGTTGGAGAGCCGGTCGAAGATGCCCGATCCCTCGGCGACGGTTGTGCGGATCGATCTCGATCTCTTCAAACATGTCAACGACACCCTGGGGCATGCCGCCGGTGATTTCGTTCTGCAGGACGTGGCGCGAATCCTGCGCGAAAGAACGAAATCGGTGGATCTTCCCGCCCGCGTCGGCGGGGATGAGTTCGTCTTGCTGCTCGGCCCCGGGAGCACTCCGGCAGAGGCCGGTGTGCTGGCCGAGCGGGTGAAGGCGGACATCGAGAAACCAAAAACCTTTGCCGGCCGGCAGATCCGGGTCAGTGCCTGTTTCGGCGTGGCCAGCACCGCCAGCCAGCTCGTGTCGCTGGACGAGGTGATCATCGCGGCGGACGCGGCGCTTTACGAAGCCAAAGAGATGGGCCGCGCGGGGGTGCGTCATTACACACCGACGCTGCACCGGGCCGTCCTGGATCATCGTTCGCTGGCGCGCGAATTGCGCAACGGCATCGCGGGGGAGGAGTTCGAGCCCTGGTTCCAGCCCCAATTTGACGCCAGGACCCGCGTTCTTGTGGGGCTGGAGACGCTGGCGCGGTGGAACTCGCCAAGTCTTGGACTGCTGGCGCCGGGAAACTTTCTGCCTGTGGCGGCTCAGATGTCGATGGTGAACGACATTGACCAGATCATCTTTCGCAAGGCGATCGAGCAGATCCATGAGCTGGCGGTGCAGGGTGTTATGGTTCCCAAAGTCTCGTTCAACGTCACGGCAGAGCGGGTTCAGGACAGCACTTTTGTCGATGAGATGCGCCAACATGTGGGCAAAGGCCCGAAGATCGCGCTGGAGATTCTGGAAACGGTTCTGGTGGAGGAGCAATCCGATCTGTTCGGCTTCAGTCTGGACCGGCTGCGCGACCTGGGCGTCTCGATCGAGATTGACGATTTCGGGTCGGGCCATGCCTCTATCATCGGGCTGCTGCATCTGAAGCCGGAGGTCATCAAGGTGGACAAGCGCCTGGTCGACCATATCGTATTGTCCGAGACGTCCCGGGGCATATTGCGGCAGATCATCGGGATGGCCAGGCTGATGGACAACAGGGTCACCGCCGAAGGGGTCGAGACGATGGAGCAGGCCGATCTGCTGGCCGGGCTTGGCGTCAACACCTTGCAGGGATTCGCCCTTGGTCCTCCGATGCCGATGGACCAGTTAAAGCACTTTACGATGCCGGTGCCGCGGCCCTTTTCTGGCAAGCGCGCGGTTGGGGGGGGGCTTTGACCGCGCTCCGGTTGGCCGATCTGTCCCGCCTGTGCCCTTCGATAGCCCCGGTTCGGGCGAAGACGACAGATCGCAATCCGCCTCTGATCCAACCTGGCGTCCGGCGTCGCGGCCCTTGGCATCGCAGAGGGGGGCAGAGCAAACCCCACGGCGTCACAGGCTCCGCCGCGCGCGTCCAGGGTTACGAACCATCAGGTTTTCGCCTTGGATACCTGTGGCTAGGCGGGCTGCGTCGCTGCCGGGTCAGTAAAGAATCCTTGAACGCATTTTATGTGCCTTGGTTGATGCCGACCGGATCCCTTAACCACGCGGGGTGTCGCGCTGCGGCCGAACGGGCGTCATGGTCCCGGGGAATCCGCACGGTTCATTGGGAAAAGGCAGGTTCTTGCCGTGGAATCAGGCGTAACAGGCGCTCCATACCTCTGCTGGGATGTTCATTCCTGAGGCAGATTTTCGCGCCCCGGTTTCAAGTTTCTTTGAATATTTTCCGATTCCTCAATGTTTTGAAAACGTGGCTCCGCCATACTTCTTGAAAACAATTTTCAAAACGGAGCATGCGATGACGTTCAAACCGGCTTTCCTCGGGCTCAGACGCGGCGCCACAGGTGCCGCGCCCGCCAGGGGGCCGCGGTCTTGTCTGGGGAATAGGGTTGATGCGGGCGTCGGCTTTGCTGTGGATGACGGTCTGACCATCGCCGGGAAGGCGGTCTCCGGGCTGTGGCGCAAACCACCGGGCAAGACCGCCTGGCGGCCTGTTCTCGTGCCGCATTGGCCCGGACATGGCGGTTAAGTCCAAGCGAACGGGACCAACGGCCATGACCAGATCGCCGACCCAAGCCGCAGCCTGCGGATGTTCCGCAAGGCCGCGGCAGCCAGACCTGTCGCGCTGGCGCTGTCCAGCCTCCCGCCTGGCATCAGTCGGGCCGGTGCCGTTCGCCTGCGCCGTCGATGGGTCGGAGCGGCGATACCGGATGCTCTGCTGCGGCAGAACAAAGACGGCGCTTAAGGCTGTGTCGTTTAGCAAGGCGGGCGAACCGTTGCGTGAATTGGGCTGAGCCATGGAGCTGGAGTGGGAGGGAGAAGAGGCTGTGTACGTCGATACCGCCGCATGTTCTGCGATCGCGACCTGGTATGATGCCGGTTCCAACCGGGTCGGCCCCTTCTTGGGGGCCTCCGCGACCGACAGGTGGAGCCTGCCATGATCGGTCGCGCCGTACCGTTTCGTGTGCTTGTGGTCGAGGCATGCGCCGTGTCGCGCCAGGCGATCACGGATATCGTCAATGAGTCGAAGCACCTGGAGGTTGTAGGGGTCGCATCGGATCCTCTTCAGGCGGAGCAGAGGGTTCGGCGCGCTGCCCCGGATGTCATCCTTCTGGACCTCGAAATGCCGGGCCTGGACGCGACCGGCCTTCTGCGCCGCCTGATGGCGCAGCGCCCGGTTCCGGTGATTCTGCGGTCCTCGCTGGCGGGGCGGCGGACGAAGGCTCTGCGTCAGGCGCTGGAAACGGGTGCGGTGGATGTTCTGCTCAAACCGCAACAGGACGTGAAAGCCGGGCTGGAGGATATGCGCCGGACGATCTGCGACACGCTCCGCCGGTCCGCCATGTCCGGCCCCAAGCCGCTGCACGAGCCATCCGCGCCCCCGCCCGCGGACCGAAGACTGACCGCCGACGCGATGCTGCCCTATGTGAAGCCGCGCATCCCCGCGGACAGGGCGGCCGGGCGCGTCATCGCGATCGGGATCTCGACCGGCGGCCCCAAGGCACTGGACGTCCTGCTCGGGGCGATGCCTCCGGATTGCCCCCCCATCGTCATTGTCCAGCACATGCCCGAAGGGTTCACCGCCGCCCTGGCGCAACGGCTGGACAACCTGTGCGAGATCTCCGTGTCCGAGGCGCGCGACGGCGACCTCTGTCAGCCGGGCAATGCGCTGATCGCGCCCGGCAATCGCCATCTGTTGCTGACCCGCGCGGGCCAAGGCTACGGCGTCTTTGTCCGCGACGGGCCGCCGGTGTCGCGGCACAAGCCATCGGTCGATGTTCTGTTTCGCTCCGTAGCGCAGGAGGCCGGGGCCAATGCGGTCGGCGTGATCATGACCGGCATGGGCGACGACGGGGCCCAGGGCCTGCTGGAAATGCGGCAGGCCGGGGCGGTGACTTTGGGCCAGGCAGAGGCCAGCTGCGTCGTCTATGGGATGCCGAAAGTGGCCATGCGCCTCGGCGCGGTGGCACAGGAATGCGATCTGGGGCTGCTTCCCAAGGCGATCATCAACGAAATTCAGGCCGACCGTGTCGCCTGAACCCGCTCGAAAGGACCGAACCATGGCAATATCGAACCTTGCTGTCGACCCCTTGCATGCGCCTGATCGACGGTCCAATCCTGCGTCCGAAGCCGCCACAGGCGCCGATCTTGCGAAGGTCGACAAGCGCGTCCATACGGTGTTCACACAGCTCAACGATTCTCTGACGCGGGTCCGCGAGGGCGGTCAGGCGATGGGGGTGACGCTGGAACGTCTGACGGCGGCAAGCACGCAGTGCGCCCAGCCGCTGGGCCAGTCCACTCCGCTGCAGGAGCGGATCTCGCAGGCGCAGGCCCTGTTCGACGGGGCCGCCTCGATCGACCGCACCTCAAGCCTGCATGAGGTTGAGCGTCGTGCCGAAGCGGCCCTGGAAAACGTGCGCCATCGCGGCAAGTTTCTTTGGGCGACCTCTTCGATCATCGAAAGCACGGCGGCCAGCATGCATCTTGATGCGTTCCGCGCCTATGGGCAGGAATTGCGGGCGACCGCGCATGCGTTGATGACCCATGCCGAACATGTCAGCGAGAAGATCCAGGAACTGTCCTCTCTGGATGCGGTTTTGATGGCCTCGGCGCGCAAGGCGGCGGAGGCGCTGGGCAGATTGCGCGATTCCCTGTGCGAAGGCGAAGAGCTTGGCGCCCGGCTGGAAGAGGAGAAGACCGAGGCCGGGCGGCAATTGGCCCGGGCCTGCAGCGGCGCAAAAACCGAAGTGAACCGCGAGATCTCGGGGCTGAGCGGGATGATCCAGTTCTCTGACCAGATGACCCAGCGGTTGGATCACATCCGTCAGATCACCCAGGCCGGCCCGGGCTATGGCCGCTTGGCCGGGGCGCAGTTGCACGCGCTGGCCGACGACCTCGAGGCGGCGGTGCGCGATGCCAATGCGCGGCTGGACCGGCTGAAGAACGTGACAATCCGCCAGGACAGCGACGCGGGCGATGGCGGTTTCGCGGGCGCGATCTCGGCGGTGCTTCGGTACCGAAGCGAGATGTTGGTGCAGGCGAGCGCGCAAAGCGCACCGGTCATTCGCGCCTCGGAAGAGGCCGACCGGGGACGCGCCATCATGGATAACACTCTGGCAGAGCTGGAAAAAGTCTTTGTTGAGCTGGAAAAGGCCTATGACAAGGTTTCGCAGGCTTCGATCAACTCGATGATCCTGGCCGCGCGCACCGGCGACAATCAGAAGGCCCTGTCGACGCTGGCGATCGCGGTCAAGGAGGTGGCCGACCATTGCATCGTGTCGGTCAAGGCTGGCAGAGACGCGATGGAACAGATCAAGGCCTGTATCCTTAAACTGTCGCAGGAAGCGACCGAGGCGGCCACAGGCCTGGCGGCGGCCCTGAACGAGGCGCGGGCGGGCTTGGCCGATAGTGAAACCTTCGTCGCGGGGATCGAGTCGGCAAAGTCTGCCGTGACAGAGGCCGAGCATGCGATGTCCGACATTGTCGCCTCGGTCCTGGGGGAACTGCGCCCGCTGGATCAGATTGCGCCGACGCTCCGGGACATCGCCGGGCGGGTCGACTGGGGCCAGCCTTTGGAAAAGGAAGGGCTCAGCCGCCTGTTCGCGATCTACTCGATGGAGCGGGAGCGTAACGTGCATGCCAGGGCCTGCGGGTTGCACATGGCGCCGCCGGAGCCGCCCGCACCAGCCGCCCCTGCGACGCAAGGCGATGATGACGCGCTGGACGGCATCGATTTCTTCTAGGATCCGCTACCCCAGTTCGAGGGTGGCCACCGCATGGCAGGCGGGCGGCCGGGCCGGAGGGGCGGTGCCGGAGTACATGCGGGCGGTCTCGAACACCGGGACGAAGCCCTGCACCACCAGCAGATCGGCCAGCGCGGGTGCCGTATCGGGCACGTCGATGAACAGCGGCCCGTCGCGGAACCGCTGTGGCAGGTTGCCCAGCAGAACGGCGGCGGTGTCGGCATCGGGGGCATAGAGCGGGCCGATCTTTGTCCCCTCCCGGCATGTGCGCAGGGTGAGGAAGGCGGGCGCCTCCGCGTTGGGCAGGCAAAGCGTGCGCCGCGTCTCGGTGTCGCGAAACCAGGCGCGGGCAAACGCGGCGCGTTGCAGCCCCGTCGCCTGGGCATCGGCGCGGATCAATGTTCCCGGCGCCGCAGGGGAAAGCCTCGCGCCGGTACCAGGCAAGGCGGCGCCGCGATAGCGTACCGTTTGCCCCGTGCGCCGAAACCCCGACCGGGCATAATTGTCTTGCTGCGCCGGCACCCCGTCCAGCCCGATGCAGCGCGCACCGGCATGGGGCAGGGCGGCGTTCCAGACCGCCAGCCCGAAGCCCCGGCCACGAAACGCGGGAAGGCAAAGGTACAGCCCCAGAAAGGCAAAGCTGTCGTCGAGATTGACCACCGAGATCGCCGCGACCGGCTGGCCGTCGACCTCTTTCACGAAGAACCCGTCGGGATCGGCGGCGAGGAAGGCGGTGGCATCCTCCAGCCCCGGATTCCAGCCCTCTGCCGCGGCCCAATCCAGAACGCGGGCCAGATCGCCAATGGTCATCCGGCGGATTGTCATGGGCGCAACGCGTCTTTCAGCGAGCGCGGAGGGGCGGTGCGGTCGCGCAGATCCAGCGCGGAATGCAGGTCGACGAGATGGCTGCGCATCAGCTCTTCGGCGCGCAGGCCGTCATTGTCCGCCATCGCCTGCAGCAGCGCCGTATGGGCGAACCGCTCGCACAACGCGCTCTCGCGCCGCCAATACAGTGCGATGATCAGCGAGGAGCGGGCGATTAGCGCCTCGATGAACCCGGCGATGGTCGCCTGATCGGCGATCCGCGAAATCTCTATGTGGAACAGCCCCGACAGATGCAGGGCGCGGCCCTGGTCGGACTCGGCCAGCGCGTCATGCTCGTCGGCGATATGCTGGCGCAGCCGCGCGACATCCTCTGCCGTGGCCCGCTCGGCGGCGGAACGGGCGGTGCGCGGTTCCAGCAGCTCGCGCGCCTCAAAGACCTCGCGGGCCTCTTGCAGCGACGGTTTGGCGACGAAGGCCCCGCGATTGCGCTGGATGTCCACCAGTTGCAGATGCGACAGCGAGTGCAGCGCCGCGCGCACCACCGTGCGAGAGACGCCGTAGATCTCTGCCAGCTCGTCTTCGCCCAGCTTGGTGCCGGGCGCCAGCCGATGCTCGTGGATGGCAAGTGACAAGGAGGCGACGATGGCCTCGGCCGAGGCCTTGTTTCCGGTCGCTTTCTGGGCGTGTGGGGCGGATTTGATACGGTCTGTCATTGCACGGGAATCATTGTCAGACCTGCGCGCTCCTCACAAGAGCGGGTCCGTCTGTGTTCAATTGTCGGTTTGATTGTATACAAAACTGTGTCCAATTATTATGCGTACCCCGCCGCAGTGCGTCCAACAATTGAGCAAGTGCGGAAAACGTGCGGCGGCGGAGCGGCTTAGCGATTGCACGGCGGTCGGATCTTGCCGTTCGATCCGGTGAAACGCGGGGGAAAGATGAGCGAACCGATCAAGGATCTCGAGCTTGTGGGCGTCACAAAGCGGTACGGCACGACCGTGGCCGTGGATGCCGTGAACCACCACTTCAGGCCCGGAAGCTACACCTGCCTGCTGGGGCCGTCGGGCTGTGGCAAGTCTTCGACGCTGCGGATGGTGGCGGGACATGAAAGCGTGTCGGATGGGTCGATCCTGCTGGGCGCGCGCGACATTTCCCATCTGCCGCCGGCCAAGCGGGGCACGGCGATGATGTTTCAGAACTATGCCTTGTTCCCGCATCTGACGGTGCTGGACAATGTGGCGTTCAGCCAGAAAATGAAGGGCATCGACTCCGCTACGCGGCGCAAGGCGGCGGCCGAGATGCTGGAACTGGTGGACCTGACCCGCCTGGGTGACCGGCTGCCGGATCAATTGTCGGGCGGCCAGCAGCAGCGTGTCGCCCTGGCGCGGGCGCTGATCACCCGGCCGCAGGTGCTGTTGCTGGACGAACCCCTGTCGGCGCTGGACCCGTTCCTGCGCATCCGGATGCGGGGCGAGCTGCGCAAGCTGCAGCAAGAGCTTGGAATCAGCTTTGTCCACGTCACCCATGGCCAGGACGAGGCTTTGGCCCTGGCCGACGAGATCGTCGTGATGAACAACGCCGTGATCGAACAGGCCGGCCCCGCGCGCGAGGTGTTCAACGCGCCAAAGACTGAATTCGTGGCGCGGTTCATGGGCGGGCACAATGTCATCGCTTTGCCAGACGGTCATTTCGCGATCCGCACCGATGCGGTCGGGCTGACGGAGCCGGCCTCTGGCAAGCTCGACGCGGCTGTGACGGCTGTGGAATATCAGGGCACCCATGTCTCTGTCACCGCCCGCGCGGCGGGCGATCAAGAGATCACGGCGCTGCTGGCGGACGCGCTGTTCTTTTCGCAACCACGAAACCCGGGCGATCAGGTGGGTCTGACCTGGGAACAAGACCAACTCCACAAACTCTCGAAGTAATCGAACATACCGACAAGGAGAATGACCCGATGACGACAGTCAACAGAAGAAGTCTGCTCAAGGGCGGCGCGGCCTTTGCCGCCGGAAGCACCCTCGGCGCCCCGATGATCTGGGCGCAGAACATCAAGGATGTGACCCTGCGCCAGTTCGGCACCGGGGTGTCCAATCTCAACGAGGTGGCGCAGAAGGTGAAGGAAGACCTGGGCTTCACGCTGGAAATGACGGCGCTGGATTCCGACAGCGTGACCCAGCGCGCGGCGACCCAGCCCAACAGCTTTGACATCGCCGACATCGAATACTGGATCTGCAAGAAGGTCTGGCCGACGGGCAATCTGCAGGCGATGGACACCTCGAAGATCAAGAATTACGACAAGATCGTGGGCATCTTCCGCAACGGTCTGCTGACGCCCGAAAGCACCATCGCCCAAGGCACGGCGCCGCATACGGTTGGCTTCACCTCGGGGGCCGAAGGGACGGATTTCGTGGCCGAAGAATCCGGCTGGATGACGCTGATCCCGACGATCTACAACGCCGATACGCTGGGCATCCGCCCCGATCTGATCGGCCGTCCGATCAGCAACTGGTCCGAGCTGCTGAACCCCGAGTTCAAGGGCAAAGCCAGCATCCTTGATATTTCCTCCATTGGAATCATGGACATGGCGATGGTTGTTGAGTCTATGGGTGAATATACCTATCCCGACAAAGGCAACATGACCCGCGAAGAGATCGAT
>CAYGRI010000139.1:0-12556 GCA_964352155.1 uncultured Maritimibacter sp.
TGTCGACCCAGGCGATAGAGCCGCCGCCCGCGCCAATCGTCGTGATCTCGATCATCGGGTTGCGGATTACCATGCCGAAGTCGATCGAGGTTTGCGGCGACAGCATCGACTGCCCGGCCGCGATCAGTGCCACGTCGAAACTGGTGCCGCCCATGTCGCCGGTGATCACATTGTCGAACCCGGCGGTGGTCGCGATATGCGCCGCGGCGATCACCCCCGCCGCGGGACCCGACAGCGCGGTGCGCACCGGCAGGCGGCAAGCGGTCTCCGTCCCCATCACCCCGCCATTCGACTGCACGATCAGAAATTCTCCGGCAAAGCCGCCGCCGGTCAGGGCGCTGTCCAGCCGGTCCAGATAGCCCGACACTTCGGGTTGCAGATAAGCATTCAGCGCGGTGGTGGAAAAGCGTTCGTATTCCCGGATCTCGGGCAGAATCTCGGCCGAGGCGCTGACATGCGGGTTTGGCCACATCGCCCGCAAGGCGGCGGCGGCCTGACGTTCATTCTCGGGGTTGGCGTAGGAATTGATGAAGATGATCGCCACCGCAAGGCAGCCCTGATCCAGCAGCGCCTGCGCGGCGGCGCGGACCGCGTCCAGATCGACGGGCACCCGGATCGTACCATCGGCCAGCGTCCGTTCCGGCACTTCGAGCCGGAGCGTGCGCGCGACGATGGGGTCAAAGTCGCCGCGCAGGCCCCAGGTCCGGGGCCGGTCGCGGCGCCGCATCTCCAGCACGTCGCGCATTCCTTCGGTGGTGATCACGCCGATCCGGGCGCCCTTGCGTTCCAGCAGCGCATTGGTCCCCGCCGTGGTGCCGTGCACCACCACATCCACAGTGGACAGATCGCTGACCCGGCGCGAGATCCCGTCGAGGAACCCGCCCGACTGGTCGGGCCGCGTCGTCGGCACCTTGGCGACCTCGGCCAGGCCGGACAACTCGTCCAGCACGAAGACATCCGTGAAGGTCCCGCCCACATCGACGCCAATCATCCGGCTCATGGGCGGATCTCCTTCCAGGCGGGGCCATAGGCGGCATCGGCGGCATCGGGCGTCAGATAGCCCTGCGCCACATCCCGCGCGACGGCTTCGGCGGGCCGGTCGGACGCCGGGCCATAGCCCCCGCCCCCCGGCGTTTCCAGCAACACGGATTGCCCTTGCACCAGCTTGATGCCCAGCATCTTGGACACCAGCGGCGGGCGATGCCACCCATCCGCCTGCTGATACGAGAACCGGTTCATCGCCCCGGTCTCCCCCCCCGCCGCGCCCTGCGGCGGAAAGCGCCCGCGTTCGCCGAACAGAAAGACCTGCGCGGTCTCTTCCAGCACCTCGATCTCGTAAACAGCGCCCAGCCCGCCGCGATGCTGCCCGGCGCCCGCGCTGTCGGGGCGCAGCGCCCATTGCCTGAACATCACCGGATAGGCGGCTTCGAGGATCTCCAGCGGCGGGATCGTCGCGGTGGAAATCGGCGCATTGCCGTGGTTCAGCCCGTCGCTTTCGACGCTGCCGCCATGCCCGCCGCCATAAAAGCTGAACATCACCCAGGGAGCGCCATTCTTGCGCCGCCCGGCGATCGACAGCGCGTTGATCGTGCCGTAGGCGTTGGCGACCACCCGGTCGGGCGCGGCCTGTGCGGCGGCAGAGAAGATCACGTCGATCATCCGCAGGATCGTCTCGGTATAGCCCCCCACCGGCGCTGGGAACTCGGCCGACAGCAGCGACCCTTCGGGCACGCGCACGTCGATGGGCCGCATCACCCCGGCATTCGCAGGCAAATCGAGAAAGATATGTTTGATCGCCACATAGGCCGTCGCCACGGCGGTGGGCAGCGCGATGTTCACGGGGCCAGCGGTGCGCGGCGCGGTGCCCGCGAAATCCAGCACCAGCCGGTCTCCCGCAATCTCCAGCGCCACCTTGATCGGCAGGGCGGCATCGGTGATCCCGTCATTGTCGAGGTAATCCACCGCTTCCCACCGCCCGTCGGGCAGGTCGGTCAGCTCGGCCCGCATCAGCGCCTCTGCACGGTCGCCCAGCGCGTCCAGCGCCGCCTGCACCGTCGCCGCGCCGTATTCGTCCAGCAACTCGTCCAGCCGCTTGACGCCCAGATCCAGCGCGCCCAGCTGCCCGCTCAGATCGCCCATCGCCGATTGCGGCAGCCGGGTGTTGCGCATCAGAATGTCGATGATGTCCTGCTGCACCACCCCGCCCCGCGCCAGCTTGACCGGCGGCAGCACGAAGGCCTCCTGAAACGCATCTGTCGCCGAGGGGTTGTAATTGCCCGGCACCGCGCCGCCCACGTCATGCCAGTGGCCGACGCTCGCGAGGTAGCAAAACAGCGCCCCATCCCGGAAATAGGGCCGCACCAGCCGCATATCCGACAAATGCGTGCCGCCCATATGCGCGTCGTTGAAGATGTAGATATCGCCATCCACCAGATCGCCATCGGCGGCGGCCTTGTCGATCACCGCCTTCACCGCGAAGGACATGACGCCCACAAAGATCGGCAGCCCCGACTTGCCCTGCACCAGAGTGTCGCCCGACGCCGCGTGATAAAGCCCGTGCGAGGCGTCATGCGCCTCGGCGATGATCGGATTGAAGGCGGCGCGGAACAGCGTGGCGTCCATCTCGTCGGCGATCTGTTCCATCCGCCCCGCAAGAACGGCCAGGGTGATCGGGTCGATTGACTCTGTCATGCTGGCCGCTCCTCGGCGATGTCGTTCCACACGTCCTGACGGAGCAGCTTGCCGTCCTGCACCTCGAACCGGTCGATGAAGCGGATCCCGTCAAAGGCCGTCCCGTCGGGCCATTCCCCCGACAGCGCGCCGCGCGCATAGACAACCGCAGCCGCCTCGCCCTGAAACGCCTCCACCGCCGTGTAGGTCTTCTTGACGAACCGGTAGCGGTCCTTCGACCAGGCGATCAGCTCGGACAGCTCGGTCATCGGGCCAGTGCCGGGAAAGACCATCTGAAACCCATCTGCCAGCATGGCAGAGGCGGCCTCCAGGTCGCGCGCCTCCATCCGCGCCAGATAGCGGGTCACCAATTGCCCTGGCTCTGGCAAAGCTGGCGCGGGATCGCGATGCGCGCCGCCCCGGGCATAAGCCTCGCGCGGGTATTCGTGCAGCATCACGGTGATCGCGTCCGGCGCCGCCGGGACAACGAATCGCACCGCGTCGGTCAGCGCAGAGGTCAGCCGCGATTTGTCCGCCGGGCTGTAGCCTGCAAGGATGTGGGCCTCGACAATCGGCAATGGAACCTCCCTAAAATCTGTACTTTTCATAGAACAGGTTTTGGTTTATGAAAAGGTCAAATATCTGCCGGATGCGAGACATCCGGCGCAGCAGGGGACGCGCGGCATTGGCCATGCAAGGGCAGGGAACGCTTCCAGAGGGCGGCAAGGCGCGCCGGGTTTACCTGTTGCTGCGCGACGAGATTTCCAACGGAGTCTTCCCGCCCGGAACCCTGCTGCCCGGCGAAAACAGGCTGGCAGAGACCTTTGGCGTCAGCCGCGTCACGATCCGCCGGGCGCTGGAAACGCTGACCGAGGATGGCTGGATCGAAAAGCGCACCGGCGCCGGGTCGGTGGTGCTGCCGCGCGGGACGGATCCCGCGATCTCTGCCGATTTCGCGGCGCTGATTCCGCAGTTGGTGCAGATCGACCGCGCCACCACGGCGCGCTTGCTGTCGTTCTCCTACGGCCCGGCCCCCGATGCCATTGCCGAGGCGCTGGCCCTGCCGCCGGGCGCCCGCGTGCAGCGCGCGGTGCGGGTGCGGCTGTCGGACGGGCGGCCGTTTTCCCACCTCACCACCTATGTCCCCGAGGAGATCGCCGAGAATTACGGCGAGGCGGATCTGGCCACCCAACCCCTGTTCCGCCTGCTGGAGCGCAGCGGCGTGCGGCTGAACGAGGCGCATCAATCCGTCTCTGCCACGCTGGCCGCGCCGGATGTGGCGGATGACCTGGGCGTATCTGTCGGCGCGGCGCTGTTGTCCCTGCGGCGGGTGGTGCGCGACGACACCGGGCGCGGGGTGGAATACCTGTCTGCGCTCTATCGGCCCGACCTGTTCCGGCTGGAAATGACGATGACCCGCGTCGGCACCGGCGAGGCGCGGCATTGGGAACCGGTGATCGGAGGCACAGGCGCATGACATCCCGCACCCTGCTGGACAAGATCTGGGCCGAGCACGAGGTTCTGCAGCGCGACGATGGCGTCTCGTTGCTGTGGGTCGATCGGCATCTGGTGCATGAGGGCTCGCACCACGCCTTTGCCAAGATTGCCGCGCGCGGGCTGCCGGTGGCGGAACCGGGGCTGACCTTTGGCGTTGCCGATCACTATGCCCCCACCCGCGGCGCGCCTGAAACCGCCGCCGGGCGCATGATCGACACGTTGATGGCGAACACCGCCCGGCATGGCATCCGCTGCTTTGGCTTGGACGACCCGCGCCAGGGGATTGTGCATGTGATCGGACCGGAACAGGGGCTGACCCTGCCCGGCCTGACGCTGAATTGCGGAGACAGCCACACCTCGACCCACGGCGCCTTTGGCGCGCTGGCCTTCGGGATCGGCGCGACCGAGGTGGCGCATGTGCTGGCGACCCAGACGATCTGGCAGGCCAAGCCGCCGGTGCTGCGGATCCGCGTCACTGGCCGCCTGGGTTCCGGCGTGGGCGCCAAGGATCTGGCGCTGGCCTGGATCGCCCGGCTGGGCGCCGACGGCGCGCGCGGCCATGCCATCGAATATGCCGGCGAGGCGATCCGCGCCCTGTCGATGGAAGGCCGCATGACCCTGTGCAACCTGTCCATCGAGGGCGGCGCCCGCTTTGGCATGATCGCCCCGGACGAGACGACCTTCGCCTATCTCAAGGGCCGCCCCTATGCGCCGAAAGACTGGGACGCGGCGGTCACCCTCTGGCAGACTCTGACCAGCGACCCGGACGCGACCTTTGACCGGGAGGTGACGCTGGATGCATCCGAGATCGCGCCGATCGTCACCTGGGGCACCTCTCCGGAAGAGGCGCTGCCGGTGACCGCAATTCTTCCTGACCCCGCTCAGGCAGGCGCCCGGGCGGACCGGATGCGCGCGGCGCTGGACTATATGGGGCTGGCGCCGGGCACGCGGCTGTCGGATGTGGCAGTCGATCAGGTATTTATCGGCTCTTGCACCAATGGCCGGATCGAGGATCTGCGCGCCGCCGCCGCCGTTTTGGCCGGGCGCACGGCCAAGGTGCCGGGGCTGGTGTCTCCCGGGTCGCGGCGGGTCAAGCAGCAGGCGGAACAGGAAGGGCTGGACCGGATCTTTATCGACGCCGGGTTGGACTGGGTGGGGTCTGGCTGTTCCATGTGTGTGGGCATGAACGGTGACCTCGTAGCGCCCGGCAAACGCTGCGCCTCGACCACCAACCGCAATTTTCGCGGCCGTCAGGGGCCGGGCGCGCGGACGCATCTGATGTCCCCCGCCATGGTCGCCGCCGCCGCCGTCACCGGCCATCTGACCGATGTGCGCCCCCTGCTCGACGGGAGGGACCCGGCATGACCGGATGGACGCGCCACGATGGGATCGCCGTCGTTCTGGACCTGGAGAATGTGGACACCGACCAGATCATCCCCGCCCGCTTCATGTCGACCCCGCGGTCCGAGGGCTACGGCCGGTTTCTGCTGCATGACATGGCGCGCGACCCGGACGGCACCCCGCGCCCCGACTTTCCCCTGGCCCGCGCGCCCGAAGCGTCCGTGCTGATCGCCCGCCGCAACTTCGGCACCGGATCCTCGCGCGAGGCGGCGGTCTATGCGCTGGTCGACGCCGGGTTCCGCGCGGTGATCGCGCCCAGCTTCGGCGATATCTTCTCGGCCAACGCCGTCAACAACGGGCTCCTGCCCGCGCGGGTGACAGAGGCAGAGATCGAAGCGCTGATCGGCGCCCAGGGCGACGGCACCGCCCCCGCGACGCTGGACCTTGAGACCGGCACCGTGACCGTGGGCGGCCAAGCGCTGCAGATCATGCTGGATCCAGTCTGGCGGCAAAAGCTGAAAAACGGCTGGGACGACATCGACCTGACCCGCGCCCATGGCCCCGCCATCGCCCGCTTTCGCGAGACCCGCGCGGCGGCCCGGCCCTGGGCCTTCCCGCAAGACTGACGCCGCACACCCAACAAACCAAAACAAGACCAACACGGAGGACTACCAGATGAAAATTCAATTCGCCGCCGGGCTGATCGCCGGTTCCGCCCTGATCGGCACCGCCGCCCAGGCGCAGCAGACGCTGACCGCCGTCCACGCCTTTCCCGAAACGCTGATCTACACGCAAAGCTTTCTGTCCTTCGTGGACAAGGTGAATGCCGCGGGCGAGGGCGTGATCGAGATCGAGGTTCGCGGCGGCCCCGAGGCCATCGGCATGTTCCAGCAGCCCGACGCCGTCCGCGACGGGATCGTCGACATGGTCTACACCCCCGGCTCGTTCTACGCGGGTGCCCTGCCGGAAAAGGACGCGCTAGTTGCATCCAACCTGACCGCCATCGAAACGCGCGAGAATGGCGGCATCGCCCTGATCGACGAGATCCACCAGGAAAAGATGGGCGTCAAGTATCTCGGCTGGTTCGATTCCGGTGTCTGCTACAACCTGTGGACCCGCGACGCACCGTCGTTTGACGACGCCGGCAATCTGGAGGTCGAAGGACTGAAGCTGCGCGGCAATGCCGTCTACAACGCCTTCTTCACCAATTACCTCGGCGCCCAGGTGATCGACCTGCCCACGGGCGAGGTCTATGCCGCCCTGCAGCGCGGTGTGGTGGATGCCACCGGCTGGACCCAGATCGGCCTGATCGACCTGAAATGGAACGAGTTCCTGAACTACCGGATCGAGCCCTGCTTCTTCTCGACCGACCTGGGTGTGATCGTGAACCTCGACAGCTGGAACGCGCTGTCGCCCGAGGCGCAGACGATCTTGCAAGACGTGGCGATTCAGCACGAGATCGACAGCGTCAACGCCCTGCGCGCCAAGCGGGACGAAGACTTTGCCGCACTGGCCGAACAGGGGATGGAGGTCGTCTCGCTCGAAGGGGAGGCGAAAGCCAACTACCTGCTCGCCGCCCGCGAAAAGACCTGGGAGCGGATGAAGGAACTGATGACCGCAGCGCCCCAGGGCGACGGCAATTACGACACGCTGATTGGCCTGTTCTACGACGCAGACGCCGACAAGTAAGCGCCACCTCCACCACCGGCCCGGGTCCCAGCAGGATCCGGGCCGCCACGTTCGGGGGAGCCGATGCGCAGCCTGATCCGAGTCTATGACGCCCTGCTTTACACGTTGGCTTCCATCGCCGCAGCGACGCTGGTCTGGCTGATGGTCGCGATCGTCGTCTCGGTCGTGATGCGCAACGTCGGGCTGCAACCCTATGCCTGGCTGTTCACCAGCACCGAATACGGCATTCTATACATGACGATGCTGGGCGCGCCCTGGCTGGTGCGCGAAAAGGGCCATGTCCATATCGAACTGGTCACCGCCTATCTGCCCCCGACCCTTCGCCGCCTTGTCAGCCGCGCCGTTGCGCTGGCCTGCGTCGCGGTGTCGGTGATCCTCGCGTGGTACGGGCTGCAATTGTGCCTGACCAACATCGCCCGCAACGACTTTGACGTGCGCGCCTATTTCTTCCCGCGCTGGATGCTGACGATCTCTTTCCCCATCGCGTTCTCGATCATGGCCATCGAGTTTTCCCGGTTCGTCTTTGGCTCGGACCTGATGCACTCTGGCGAAGCAGGGATCCACGAATAATGGAATGGTACGAAGCCCTGCTGTTGCTGATCGGCTCCATCATGTTCCTGATGGCGCTGGGAATGCCGGTGGCACTGGCCTTTCTGGCCGCCAACATCCTGGGCGCCTGGGTCTTCATGGGCGGCGAGCGCGGCGTCGTTCAGCTTCTGAACAACGGCTGGGGCGGGCTGACGAAATTCGCGCTGGTCCCGATCCCGCTGTTCCTGCTGATGGGAGAGGTCTTTTTCCATACCGGGCTGGGCGGGCGCATGTTCTCGGCCATCGACCGGCTGCTGGGCAAGCTGCCCGGCCGGTTGAGCTACGTCACCGTCCTGGGCGGCACCGGCTTTTCGACACTGTCGGGGTCCTCCATGGGGTCCACCGCGCTGCTGGGCTCGCTGATGGTGCCCGAGATGACCAAGCGCGGCTACAAAAAGCATATGTCCATCGGCCCGATCCTGGGCACCGGCGGGCTGGCGATAATCATTCCGCCCTCGGCCCTGGCAGTGCTGCTGGCAACGCTGGCGCAGATCGATGTGGGCGCGCTGCTGATCGCGGGGATCATCCCCGGGCTGATCCTGGCTAGCTTTTACATCGGAACGATCTGGCTGATGACCCGGATCGACCCCAGCGCCGCCCCCGCCTACGAGGTCGCCCCCAGAGCCTTGGCCAAAAGCTCGCCCTGCTGATGCGCGACGTGGTGCCGATGATCGGCTTGATGGTGGTGATCGTCGTGCTGATGATCAACGGCTTTGTCACCCCGTCCGAAGCGGCGGCCTTCGGCGCCCTTGGCGTGCTGATCCTGGCGGCGGTCTATCGCTGCCTAACCTGGGCGTCGATCAAAGCCTCGGTCCGGGGCGCGCTTAAGGTCACCCTTATGGCCTATCTGATCGTCTTTGGCTCGGCCACGTTCAGCCAGCTTCTGGCCTTTTCCGGCGCCTCGCGCGGGCTGATCAAATGGGCCATCGGGTTTGAGCTTGACCCGGTGCTGATGCTTTTGGTCCTGTTCGGCGTTTTGTTGCTGCTGGGCATGTTCATGGAACAGATCTCTATCATGCTGCTGACGGTGCCGATCTACTTCCCCCTGGCCGCCAGCCTTGGCTTCGATCCGATCTGGTTCGGCCTGATCATGCTGCTGGCGCTGGAGATCAGCTTTACCACCCCGCCCTTCGGCCTGCTGCTGTTCGTGATGAAGGGCGTGGCGCCCCCTGACACGACGATGCGAGAGATCTATCTGTCCGCCATCCCTTTCATCGCCTGTTCGCTGGCGGTGGTGGCGCTGCTGATCGTCTTTCCCCCACTGGCGACCTGGCTGCCCGGGCGTTAGCGCCGCTGGACGCGCCTTGCACAAGGGCGTAGGAGGCGGACAAACAGCACAGGAGTCTCCGCGCCATGAAATTCCAGCCCCCCGCCAGCCATTTCATTGACGGCGCCTATGTCGAAGACACCGCAGGCGCCGCGCTGGACGTGATCTATCCCGCGACAGGAGAGGTCATTGCCCGCCTGCATTCCGCCACCCCCGCCATCGTCGATCAGGCGCTGGAGGCGGCGACGCGGGCGCAAGCCGACTGGGCGCAGATGACCGGGACAGAGCGCGGCCGCATCCTGCGCCGCGCCGCCGACATCATGCGTGCGCGCAACCACGACCTGTCGGTGATAGAGACTCATGACACCGGCAAGCCCTTGCAGGAAACGCTGGTGGCCGATGCGACCTCTGGCGCCGATGCGCTGGAATATTTCGGCGGGCTGGCGGGCAGCCTGACGGGCGAACATATTCCCCTGGGCGGCGGCGATTTCGTCTATACGATCCGCGAGGCGCTGGGGGTTTGCGTCGGAATCGGCGCCTGGAACTACCCCACCCAGATCGCCTGCTGGAAAGGCGCCCCGGCGCTGGCCTGCGGCAATGCGATGGTCTTCAAGCCTTCGGAAACCACGCCCCTGTCGGCCCTGAAAGTGGCGGAGATCCTGATGGAGGCCGGGGCGCCCGCGGGCCTGTACAACGTCGTGCAGGGCTATGGCGACGTGGGCGCGACGCTGGTCACCGATCCGCGAGTCGCCAAGGTGTCACTGACCGGCTCCGTGCCCACCGGCAAAAAGGTCTACAGCGCCGCCGCGGCCGGGATGAAGCATGTCACGATGGAACTTGGCGGCAAGTCTCCGATGATCGTGTTTGACGATGCCGATCTGGACAATGCGGTTGGCGGCGCGATTCTGGGCAACTTCTATTCCTCGGGTCAGGTCTGTTCCAACGGCACCCGCGTCTTCGTGCAAAAGGGCATCAAGGAACGGTTCCTGGCTCGGCTGGCGGAACGGCTGGGCGATGCGGTCATCGGCGACCCGATGGACGAGGCGGTGAGTTTCGGCCCCATGGTCTCAGAGCGCCAGATGGACATCGTGAAGGGCTACATCGCCAAGGGCACCGAGGAAGGCGCCCGGCTGGTCTGCGGCGGCGGCCAGATCGACCGCCCTGGCTTCTACCTGGAACCCACGGTCTTTGCCGATGTGACCGACGACATGACCATCGCCCGCGAAGAGATCTTTGGCCCCGTCATGGCGGTGCTGGATTTCGACGACGAGGCAGAGGTGATGGCCCGTGCCAACGCCACCGAATTCGGGCTGGCGGCGGGGGTCTTCACCGCCGATCTGACCCGCGCCCATCGCGTGGCGGCGGGGTTCCAGGCCGGGACCTGCTATATCAACACCTATAACCTCGCCCCGGTCGAGGCGCCGTTCGGCGGGTCCAAAATGTCTGGCGTCGGCCGTGAGAATTCCAAGCTGGCGATCAATCATTATTCGCAGATGAAGTCCGTCTACGTCTGCATGGGCGACGTCGAAGCGCCCTATTAGGGCATATCGCGCCGGATCGGGGTCGCGCCGCCACATAACGGACCGAGGCGGAGCCAGCAAAGCACGCGCCTGTCCGGCCCGGCGCGCGAGTCGGGGTTGGCGCGGCTCGCCTTGAAGCGCGTTGCGGTCAAGCGACCTTCGACCGCGCCCGGGTAAATCCCTTCAAAGGCGGCATCGGGGCACCGGCGAGCCACCTGAGGCTGACACCGCGCGGGCTCCAGACCAGCACGGGCGCGTCACGGGCGCCGGGCGGGGCCCGCTACCCCACCGCCGCGATCACCGCGTCGACGGAGGTCACGGTGGCCACGTTCTGCATCGCATAGTTGATCGAGGCGCGGTGCCAATCGGCATTCATCGTTGAACAGGCGTCCTCTGGCACGATCATGTGAAAGCCCTTGTCGGCGCCGGTGCGGGCGGTGTGTTCGACGCTCATGTTCGTCCAGGCGCCGCAATTGAGGATCGTGTCGCGGCCGCCGTGGTGCAGATAGCTTTCGAGGCGCGAGGTTTCCCAGGCGCTCATCGACATCTTCTCGACCACCAGATCGCCTGGCGCGGGTTCCAGCCCGGCGGCGGGGGCGACGCCCCAGGTCCCGCGCACCAGGGCATTCTCGCCCTTCAACCCCTGCATCAGGCCGGAATGCTGGGCCAGATAGGGATGCCCTTCCTCGCAGACCATCCAGACATGCAGCACCATGATCCCCTTTTGCCGCGCCATCTCTGCCAGCCGCCGGGCATTGGCGACGACATTCTGCTGGCGGGCGTGATCCGGGCTGCCGGAGCTTGCGAAGGCCCCGCCGTCGAGGATCACATCGTTCTGCAGATCCTGCAGGATCAGCGCGGTGCGGCGCGGATCAATCCAGTCGATCCGCGGCGCGATCGTCAGCCCGGAGGGAGCGGGCACAACCACAGGCGCCGCCGCGCGCGGGGCCGCTTGTGGCGCGGGGCCTCGCGCGGTCATGAAGCCTTCGGACCGGCCCTGGGTCTGCGTCCGCAGGGAATAGAGAGAGGTCGAGGCGCAGATATACAGCGTCCCCCAATCCGCGTCGCCCCAGTGGATATTGGCCACAAGTTCTGGCACCGAGATCTCGCCCAGCTTGATGCCGTGGAAATCATAGACCCACAGCCCCCCCGGCGCGGTGACATAGACATTGCCGTCGCGGTCCGCCTTCATCCCGTCGGGCACCCCGGCGCGCAGAGTCTCCTGGAGGCCCGAGGCAAAGATCCGGCCGTTGCGCAACTGCCCGTCGGGGCCCACGTCAAACATCCGGATATTGGCCTGCACGGTGTCGTTGACCCAAAGGAACTTTTCGCAGGGGGAAAAGCACAGGCCGTTGGGCTGGGTGAACATGTAGCGGTCGCTGACCAGCACCGCCTCGTCGCCCGGGTTGTGCCCGGGGGGGAGCATGTAGATCCCCTGAAACCCCATCTGCGTGGGCCGGGGGACACCGAAATGCGCCATCCTTCCATAGGTCGGGTCGGTGAAGAACACCGCCCCGTCGCGGCGCACCACGATGTCATTGGGCGAGTTCAGCTCGCGCCCCTCGAAATGGCTGGCCAGAACCTCTCGCGTGCCATCGGGGCGGAACCGGGCGACGGAGGAGGTGGCATGCTCGCAGACCAGCAGGTTGAGGGCGTTGTCATAGGTCATCCCGTTGCCCTTCATGCTGGGCGTCAGGATCTCTGTCACGCCCTGGCCGGGGGTGTAGCGGCGGCGCACATCGGCGGGCATGTCGGAGAAGATCAGGCTTTGCTCCACGGGATGCCACAGCGGGCCTTCGGTGAAGGTGAAGCCGGTGCCGAGCTGACGGACGGGGGCATGTTCATCGATGATCCGGTGGAACCTGTCGTCGATTGCCGTATGTGCCATGGCGGGCTCCGTACTACTGCGGCGGGAGGGATGGATTGGCTGTCTCGAACCGCTGACGAGGTTCGATCCGCCGGGGGCGCTGCCCCCGGACCCCCG
>CAYGRI010000140.1:0-12502 GCA_964352155.1 uncultured Maritimibacter sp.
ACACAATCCGGCCAGGGGCGGCGGAACAGCACGCGCGCGCCGACAAAGCCCGCCTCGAACCCGGCCACCGCGCCGCGGTAAAAGCTGATGACCAGCGCGGGGTCGAACGTGTCGCCAAGGTCGAGCTGCGAGATGGCGCGGAACAGCAGGCAGGGAAAGGCGAACTGCTGGGTGAATTTCATCAGCGAGTCGATTCCCGCATCGGAAAACAGCTTGCGCCAGACGGCGACATAGCCAAATCCGATCACCAGAAAGACGGGAAGGATGACGTCGAGCAGCGCCTGCATCAGAGGCGGACAGCGGGGACGGTGGCCGCGCGCGCGATGTGGGGAGCGACTGCCGGGCGCGCCCTACAGCGCATAGCGGATAACCATGCCGTCATAGGCGGGGGTGACGTTTGCGGGGGTCTCTGCCGCGACCGTGGCGTAGTCCAGGTCGATATGCATATTCGTCAGCACCGCGCGTTTGGGCGCGGCGCGCAGGATCCAGTCCAGCGATTGCGACAAATGCGAATGGGTGGGGTGCGGGCTGCGGCGCAGAGCGTCCAGAACCCAGCAATCCAGGCCTTCCACCGCGTCCCAGGCGGGGCCATACATCTCTGCCACATCGGGCAGATAGGCCAGATCGCCGATCCGGAAGCCCAGAGCATCGATCGCCCCATGCCCGACCTTGAAGGGGGTCATCTGGACGGGGCCGCCCGCGCCGTCGATGGTTAGCGGCCCGTCGATCAGGTTCATGTCGAGGATCGGCGGATAGGAAGATCCGGCGGGCTGCACGAAGGCATAGCCAAAGCGCGAGATCAGGTCATCCAGCGTGGCGCCATCGGCCCAGACCGGCAGGCGTTGCTTCATGTTGAAGACGATCATCCGCAGGTCGTCTATGCCATGGACGTGATCCGCATGGGCATGGGTGTAGACCACCGCATCGAGCGTGCCGATTCCGGCGTCCAGCAATTGCGCGCGCAGGTCCGGGCTGGTGTCGATGAGGATGCGGGTGATCCCGCCCTCGGCCTCGCGCTCGACCAGCATCGAACAGCGGCGGCGTCGGTTGCGCGGGTTGCCCGGATCGCAATCGCCCCAATGCCCGCCCAGCCGTGGCACCCCGCCGCTGGATCCGCAGCCGAGGATGATAAAGCGCAGCTCGGCCATCAGGCGGCGGCCTCCCACGCGGGGACCTTCTGGAACAGCCGGTTGAAATTCGTCTGAAGCTGGGCGGCGAAGGCGGGGTACGCCATACCGAAGACCTCGGCGCCGACCTTTGCGGTGTGGACGGAATAGGACGGCTCGTTGCGCTTGCCGCGATAGGGCGGAGGGGCCAGGTAGGGCGCGTCGGTCTCGACCAGAACACGTTCCACCGGGGCGGCGGCGAAGATGTCGCGCAGCGGCTGGCTTTTGGGGAAGGCGGCGATGCCCGACATCGACAGGTAAAAGCCCAGATCCAGCGCCGCCTCTGCCAGCGCCGGGCCGGAGGAAAAGCAATGCATCACGCAAGAATAGGCCCCGGCACGATGTTCCTCTGCCAGAATGCGCGCCATGTCGTCGTCCGCGTCGCGGGCGTGGATGATCAGGGGCAGGCCGGTCTGGCGGCAGGCTTCGATATGCACCCGAAGGCTTTGCTGTTGGATCGCCTTGCTGTCGGCAGTGTAGTGGTAATCCAGCCCCGACTCACCGATGCCCACGAATTTCGGATGCGCGGCGAGGGCGACCAGTTCGTCGACACTGGCCAGCGGTTCGTCGGCGGCGCTCATCGGATGGGTGCCGGCGGCGTAGAACACCGGGGCATAAGCCTCTGCGATGGCGCGGACCTGGGGTTCCTGGCGCAGCTTGGTGCAGATCGTGACCATGCGGGTCACCCCGGCCTCGACCGCGCGCGCAACCAGCGCGTCGCGTTCGTCGTCGAATTGCGGGAAGTCGAGGTGACAATGGCTGTCGGTGATGGCGGGTACGATCGGCATGGATTATCCGTCGGCAGGATGGGCGGTCGTTGCGTGGATTTTCAACACCATATCAAGGATGAGCGCGGCAGGGTCAAGGTTCACCGCGCGGCCATGCCGGGCCCGGGCGCCCAGGCTTTGCGCCAGATCGGCCCAGCGGCGGGCGGCCTGGGCATCGGGGGCCAGGCGGGCCAGCGTCTCGGCCTCTCCGGGCGCCGCTGCGGGCTGGGGCGGGTCGGTGCTCCCGGTGCGGGCGAGGCGGGCCAGGAACAGATCCATCAGGTCCAGCAGCAGATCCAGACGGGGGGCGGCGGCGCGCCCGGAGACGCTGTCGGCCAGTTTCAGCGCGGCGGGGCGGGCCCCCGGATCGCCCAGAACGCGCAGGAGGTCGGCATAGAGCGTCAGCCCCTCCATCGTGATCAGGCGCAGCGCGGTCCCGACAGAGCCTTCGGCCAGCGCCGCCAGCGCTGGGGCATCCTCACCCGGGTCGACTCCCGCCTGATCCAGTGCGGCAGCGATGTCCGCCGGACCCAGTGCGTGGCAGCGCAGCCGGCGGCAGCGCGACAGGATCGTCGGCAGCAGACGCGAGGGTTGATGCGATACCAGCAGCAGGGTGGCGCGCGGCGGCGGCTCCTCCAGCAGTTTCAGCAGCGCATTGGCGGCAGAAACGTTCATCTCATCCGCCGCGTCCACGATCACCACGCGGCGGCCGCCATCGGTGGCGGACAGTTCAAAGAACCGCTTCAGCCGCCGGATCTCGTCCACCGTGATTTCCTGGCGCAGGCGTTCTGTCTTGGGGTCCCAGGGGCGGCGGATGAGGCATAGGCCCGGATCCGACAGCGCGGCGGTGCGATGGGCCACCGGGTGATCGGGCGAGATGTCCAGCGAGGTGGGCGGGGGCGGGGCGCCGAACAGGCCGCCGCCGTCCTCGTCGGGCGTGGCCAAGAGGAACCGGGCGATCCGCCAGGCGAGCGTGGCCTTGCCCACCCCGCGCGGCCCAGTGATCAGCCAGCCATGATGCAACCGGCCAGAGCTATGGGCCTGCAGAAAGCTGGCCTCTGCCGCGTCCTGCCCGATCAGGCGCAGGGTTTCGCGCGGATGCGGGGCGCCCTCGGCGCGGTCCGGTTCCGGGGGGGCTTCGTCGCTCATGCCATCGCGGCCTGGACAAGGGCCAGGGTCTCGGCGGCGACAACCTCCTGCGGACGGTTGCCATCGATCACGCGAAAGCGGTGCGGAAATTCGCGCGCCAGGGACAGAAAGCCCGCGCGCATCCGTTCCTGCAGATCCAGGCCGAAATCCTCGAACCGTTCCTCGTTCCCCTGCCGTCCCTTGGCGCGGGCCAGACCGATCGCTGGATCCATGTCGATCAACAGGGTCAGGTCGGGTTCGCGGCCGATCATCAGCCTGTGCAGAGCATCGACCTTGGCACGCAGATTGCCGCGCGACAGGCCCTGATACATCCGCGTGCTGTCGGCAAAGCGGTCGCAGACCACGACCTTTCCGGCTGCCAGAGACGGGTCGATCAGCCGTTCCAGATGATCGCGACGCGCGGCGGTGAACAGCAGGATCTCTGTCTCCGCCGACCAGCGGTCCGGCTCCCCCTCCAGCACCAGACGGCGGATGTCGTCGGCACCGGCGGAGCCGCCGGGCTCGCGCGTCAGGACCACATCCTCGCCCGCGGCGCGCAACGCCTCGGCCAGCAGACGCGCCTGGGTGGTCTTGCCAGAGCCGTCTATCCCCTCGAATGTGAGGAAGCGGGGCGGGGTCATTTGGGGGCTGCGGCGGCTGAATACATGATGGCTGCGGACGTAGCGCCCGCAGCGCGAAGGTGCAAGTGGCGGGTGCTACAGCGCCTCGGCGGCGCGTCCGGCCGCCCAGGTGAACAGCACGCGGGCCGCTGTCTGGACCCGGGGCAGGAAGCCGCCGCGCGGCACGGCCCGGTCGGCCACCAGCGGCACTTTGGTCACCGGCAGGTCGGGCAGGGCGATGACGAGTTCGCCAATCTCCTGGCCTTCTTCAATCGGTGCCTCCAGCGGGGTGCGATAGCTGATCTCGGCCTCTACATGGCCCTGGACCAGCGCCGGGATCAGCAGTGAGATGTCGTCGGGCACGCTGAGGCCGACTTTGTCGAATTCGCCCATCCAGACAGGCACTTCGGCCAGTACGTCGCCCTTTTCGGCCACGGTGCGCTGAACGAATTGCCGGAACGCCCAGTTCACGATCCGCTCTGATTCCTCGGCGCGGTCGTTGTCCGTCTCCAGCCCCGTCAGAACAAAGACGACGCGGCGGTTGCCTTGCAGGGCAGAGCCGACCAGCCCATAGCCGGCCTCTTGCGTATGGCCCGTTTTCAGACCATCTGCGCCGATCCCCAGCTTGAGCAGCGGGTTCCGGTTGAACCGGTTCTGCGGCGCGCGGCCGTCCCAGCCGAACTCCTCCATGCCGAAATAGCCGTAGTATTCGGGGAATTCCTCGATCAGCCGGACCGCCAGGATGCCCAGATCCCGCATCGACATGCGGTGGTTGGGGTTCGGCCAGCCGCTGGAATTGGCGAAGGTGGACATGTTCATGCCCAGGGCCTTGGCACGTTCGTTCATCATCCGCGCAAAGGCGTCTTCGGTGCCGGCAAGCCCTTCGGCCACCACCACGCAAGCGTCGTTCCCCGACAGAATGATGATGCCCTTGATCAGTTCTTCGACGGTCGGACGATCGGTTTCGTTCAGGAACATGGTCGAGCCGCCCATGTTCTTAGCCTTGGTTGAGACCCGAAACCGGGTGTCCAGCTGAACCCGCCCGTCCCGCAACGCTTCGAACAGCATGTTCAGCGTCATGAGTTTCGACATCGATGCCGGGGGCATGGGGATGTCGGCCTCTTTGTCCATCAGCACGGTGCCGGTCGTCATGTCATAGACGAAGGCCGCCTCGGCCCGGGTATCAAAGGCACGGGCCGGCAGGGCGGCGGTCAGGATCAGGACACATGTTGCAATCTGTCTGGCAAAGCGCATGAGAGTCGACGGCCCTTTCTGTCGTGGATCAGTTCCTCACAAAGTATGCGTCGGAATAGCCCAGCTTCTTAACCTTTGAAAGCAATGCGCGCTGTTCGCTGGCATTCGGGGCCGGACCGGCAAGAATACGCCAGTAGGTCTTTCCGGCATGCTCTTCCTTGCGGATCACCGGCAAGATGCCAGCGGCGCGCAGGGCGGTACCATTCCGGTTGGCATTGTCCTCTACGCTGAACATGCCGATCTGCACATAGGGTTTGGACAGGGTGCTTTTGCTGGGTATCGTCGCCGTGGTGGCCGGGGGCGCGGTGTCGGCCGGCGCAGAGGTCGGCAAGACGTTGTAGAGCGGCGGCTTGCTGGGCGAGACCTCTTCCAGCGCAGCGGCGGCGAGGGTGGCCGGATCGTCGAGCGTCGCCGTCTCGATCGTTTCGGGCGCTTCCAGCGTGGTGGTTTCGACCGCGGGATCCACCGCCGGCAATTCCTCCGAGATCGGCACCTCCTGGCGGCGCAGCGCGGTCACGTTGAGCGTTCCGGGCGCGCCAGCCAGCATCCCCAGGGCGGCGGCGGCGTCAGACGAGACCTGGAACGACGGGCCCGGGTTGTCGCGTTCGCGCTTGAACAGGGCGCCGATGACGAATTTGCCATTGTCTTCGTTGCGGATGATCACCCGCTCGGGTGCGGTCACATCCGGATGCGCGACCCAGACGCCGCCAAGCGAAGGGCGCCCGTCCCACAGGCCCTTTTCAGAGACCTGGAACACCTCGGGCACTTCGACATCGCGCTCGACCAGCTTGGTGGTGCTGGTGCTGTCGGCGTCGCTTGTCACCTCGGCGTCGCCGCCGGGTTTCTTCTTGAAAAGCTGTAGATCCTTCATGTCGCTGCAGCCAGCCAATGCTGTCGCACTGCAGACCGCCAGGACGAATCGTCCTGTCCACATCCTTGCCATACCTTGCCCCTTTTATTCACGGACTTTGCCGCGATTTTTTTGCTCGATTCCCACATGCGGGCGTGCACATGGATAACGAAACGGTAGCGGTTCATGGCCTTAAAGGAAAGTGTCAAGCGCGGTTGAGGTATTATTGGCAATTTGTTGTTGCCTTTCTGGGCGGACTTGCGCGCGCCCCTGCCTGCACGATAGAACATCTCGGCGCGGAGAAGTGGCAGAGTGGTCGAATGCGGCGGTCTTGAAAACCGTTGAGGGTGAAAGCCCTCCGGGGGTTCGAATCCCTCCTTCTCCGCCACTTGCCCTATAGAAACTATTCTCCCGATTCCTTGGCCGCTGGATTTTACCGTGTTTTCAAAGGGGTTTGCCGAACAGGCTGAACACCACCTTGCCCGCAATCGGCGCAAAACCCGTTCTCTCGGCGGGCTTTTCTCTGAACCTCATGACTGCACCGATTTGGTGAATTTCTTTCAGAGCCCTGACAATAAAGCATTTTCTGGAGCCATGACCTGAACACTTCGACCAGAGTCGCGTTCGGTCGAATGGAACGGAGATCGAACGTTCGCTGGAGGGCGTCGAGTATCGACTTGTTCACCGCGCGCACGACCGATAAGAACAAAGTGGGAACAATTGGGTATTGTGAAACACGACTTGATTTGGGCGGCCACAACAAGTTGTATGCATAAAAAGAAGGCGGGCAACATGCTGACATCTGTAGAACTCTGCGCTGGCGCTGGCGGCCAAGCCCTCGGGCTGGAAAAGACGGGGTTTGCCCACACCGCGTTGGTCGAGATCGACAAACACTGTTGCAACACACTCCGGCACAACCGCCCGGAATGGAACGTGCTCGAAGAAGACATGCGCGTGTTTAAAGAAAATGCCGCCGACTACGACGGCGTGGACCTGCTCGCCGGGGGCTTGCCATGCCCACCCTTCTCGGTTGCAGGAAAGCAACTTGGCGAACGGGATGAACGGAACTTGTTCAACGACGCCATCGACATTGTAGATGCGGCTCGTCCCCGCGCAGTGATGATTGAAAATGTGCGCGGATTCCTCGACGCTGTTTTCCACGACTATCGGGAACGGCTGAAAACACAACTAGAGAAGCTGGGGTACAGGGCAGACTGGCGACTGCTGAACGCGTCGGATTACGGCGTCCCGCAGCTGCGCCCGCGCGTGGTGATCGTTGCTATGCAAAAGCAGCGTGCCGACTTCTTCGACTGGCCGGAACCCAACCCGCACAACCCGCGTACCGTTGGGGAGACGCTGCGCGACCTGATGGCAGCGCGGGGCTGGCGTGGGGCCGAAGAATGGGCTGCCAAGGCCAATGAAATCGCACCTACCATCGTGGGCGGTTCCAAGAAGCATGGCGGACCCGACCTGGGGCCGACACGCGCGCGGGCCGCATGGGCCACTTTAGGCGTCGAAGGACGGACTATTGCGCCTGAAGCCCCTGACCCGTTCCACAACGGTATGCCGCGCCTTACCGTGCCGATGGTGGCCCGGATACAGGGCTTCCCCGACGATTGGCATTTCACCGGGGCAAAGACGAATGCCTATCGACAGGTGGGCAATGCCTTTCCGCCCCCAGTGGCTCAGGCCGTATCGGGTCAAATAGCAAAGGCGCTGCGCAGGCGCGTCCTGCGCACGGTTAACGGCTAATCTTCCATCCGCTCGGGGATTGTGACAGCCTGCTGAGAATACGTGTATTTTCAGAGCGGCGGGCGATTGAAGAAGAATATTCCAGAAAGCATTCTAGTCGCGGGCCACCCCGACTATGAACTGTTGCAAGCGATCGCTGGCGATATTGCCAAGCGCGCAGGCGGCAATGACGCCCTAGCGACGAAGTTCGCCGCGATGCTGCGCCAATGCGTCGACGACGTGATTATGACCCCCAAGACCGGGCGACGCTCCTACGACGAATTGGAAAAGACCGAAAAGACGTACATCGGCACGCGCGTTGAGATTGAATTGCGCGCGATGCTGGACCTGCCCAAAGGCAAACTCGACACCGTGATCTTGGGGCATGATGTGGACATCAAGAACACGATGGGCAGCAACTGGATGATCCCGACCGAAGCGGTGGATCATCCCTGCATCCTCGTCGCCGCCGACGAAGTTCGCGCCACCTGCTATCTGGGCCTGATAGTCGCCCGCCCCGACTATCTGACGCTTGGGCAGAACAAGGACTCGAAGAAGAGCATATCGGCGCTGGGGTTCGCCAACATACTTTGGCTTCTGCTAGACCACCCGTATCCGCCGAACTTCTGGCGCACCGTCGCGCCCGATGTGATCGAGCGGATATTCGCGGGCAAGTCGGGCAATCAGCGCATGGCCAACCTGTTCCGCGAGGTGCAGCGCGAACCGATTACCCGCGACGTGGTTGAGGCGGTGGCGCAGCAGCAGGACTTCATGCGGCGCATCAGGTCGGACAATGGCAAGGGCACCCGGGACCACCTCGCCCGCGAAGGTATCCTGCTCCTGTCGGGCCACTACGACGCGCCTCTGATCGCGGCGCTGGGCTTGCTTGAGTGTTCCGGCAGTGAGTTTGTGTCCTACCGGCCCGTCTCGCAGCGCGAAGCCGAACTGGCGGCGGGACATGGTATAGCTCTGGAGTGGTATCCGACATATGAATAGCAACGAACTCCTGCGGCGCCTTCGCATCGATGGGCACGTTGACTTCGTCAATACCTGTTTGTTTGACGACTATGCGTGGGTTTGCCCTACCAGAAGTGGTGATGAGTACGAGGATGTACGAAGCCAGTTTAGCCAAGTCTTTGGGAACAGCCCATCGGATATTGCGATTGTTGGAAGCGGCAAGTACGGCTTCAGTATGTCTCCACAGAAAGGGTTTCGCGCATTTCAGCCGGACGAAACCCAACCCAATGTGTCGGACATTGACCTTGTGGTGATTTCCCGCGCTCTCTTCAACGAAACATGGCGGCACCTTCGGCGCGCGGATTACAATGGTGCTGTAAATGCGCGCAGGTATTTTCAGGAGGACGTTTTCCGCCGGTTCATTACCGTTGGTACTGATGATCCCAATGATACGGTGTATCTACGGGATCTGACAGTACTTCTGAATCGCGTTCGGAAAACGGCGACTACGAAGTTCGGCATCACGCAGACGATCAAACTGCGGGTATATTGTTCTTGGACTGACGCTAAGTCGTATCACGTCTGGAGCCTACAGAAACTAGGAGAGCAGCATGGCATTCAATAACGAAATCCAATCCTCTAGACCAAATGTCACTGAAGTTCTGACGAAAATGCGTGCTTCCGAATATTTTGTTGATCGTTCTTTTCAACGAAGGCTCGTCTGGACGGAAAAGCAGAAGGTTAGGCTCATAGAGACGGTTCTGATGGAATATCCGATGCCAGAAATTTATCTTTGGGAGCAGGTTCCAAATGCGGAAACTGGACAGCAGAAGCTCAGTATCGTCGATGGTCAGCAGCGGCTTTCTACACTTAAAGAATTTACAAGCAATGAGTGGCCGTTGAAAGCATCGTTCCTCGACGCTGAGCATCAAGACGCCGCATACGCGGACAAGTTCTGGAAAGACCTGAGCAGCGAACAGAGAGCCGCATTTTTTCAATATAGCCTCAATGCCCGCAGAATTCCCAGTTCTGTAGATGAAGAAGAAATTAGGAAGATTTTCGCCCGCCTCAACGAAACGGATAGATCCCTAAATCCCCAAGAAATGCGCAACGCCACACTGAATGGTGAGTTCCTCACAGCTTCACTCGAAATTGCCGACAGTGAAGAAATGAAGGCCTTAGAGATCTTCACTAAAGACAATGTCCGCCGGATGGCGGACGTTGAATTTGCCAGTCAATTACTAGGCTATGAACGAAAGGGAATCGTTAGTGATACCCCTAAGAGCATGAACGAATTGTATGACGAATTTACCAACAAGTATAAAGATGCCGCAGGCGATACGGCGAAGCTCAAGCAGTCACTAAAGACAATAAGCCAGATCTTTCAGAACGCTGAGGTTCGCAGTTTCTTCGAAACACAGAACTACGTCTACACGCTTCACACCTTGCTAGACACAATGACCGGCATTTCAGCGGCGAGCTGGCAAACGCCTCTTGTTCAATTTGTGATGGCGTACAAGGCAGCACCGTTTGAAGTGGATGACGAGGCGGCAATAGACGGCAACCTTAGTGAGTTTAGAAAGGGCGCAAGTTCGCGTACACGGAGCAAATCGAGCCGAACCCAACGCCTATTCGGCCTCAAGAAATGGATAGAAGCTAATTATCCTGATCTGAATTGACCCCATTCCACACCGGGGTCTGGGCTGGGTTGCGCCCGCGGGGCGGCTGCTATTCAGCACGAGCGGCTGGCGCGACAACGCGTTTCACCAGTTCTGCGGACTTTCCGAGATAGTACGCGCGCTTTATTGGCCAAAGTCAGCAAAGCGGGCTGCTAGCGCAGAATCTCGATGGTCAGGCCAACGTCCGGAATGGCCGTTTACATCGTTTCTTTCTTTGAAAAACGCTGCCTCTCCCACTCCACCGGGAATTGCTCCAGCACTTTCGCCAGCGTCATCTCCACCCCCTGCTTCCCGTCCAAGATCGCCTCCACGATGTCTGGCGCGAGCAGTGTGAGCCGCAGAACGCGGGTCATGTAGGATGGCGCGATCCCCTCGCGCTCGGCCAATTCGGCGATTGTTGCGAACTCGCCTGACTCCAGCAACTTCTTCCAGCGGAACGCACGGGCCAACGCCTTGACCAGTGTGCTGTCGGTCCGGCGCGGTTGCTTGACGCCCGTCGGCAACTGCATCTCCTTTCGGCCGCCGCGCTTCACGATGCGGAACGGAACGTGGAGCGTAACGGTGTCCGGGATTGGCACCCTACTGGTCATGCCGCCGTCTCAATGTCGGCCGCAAGCATCTCGCGCGCAAGGCCACTTAGGCCGTCGACGCGCAGCCGCACGTTCAGCCCCTCCGTGCCGATTTCCACGCGCTCAATCAGCAGAGTCGCGATGCGCGCCTGCTCAGCTGGGAATAGTTCGTCCCACAGCGGATCGAATTGCTGCAGGGCCGCGCGGGCGTCTTCCTCGGTGATGTCGTCGGCGCGGGCGCGCGCCGCCTTCCATGTCCCGGCCACGATCTCGGGTTGGCGGAATACGGCGCGGAGCTGGTCGATGACGGCGGTTTCTATTTCGCCCGCAGGCACGCGGCCATCCGTGCCGTCTCAATCCCCGATCCGATCCGCGCCGACGACGACGCCGCCGCGCTTCATCGCATATGAACGCGTTTCGACCAAACGCCAGGGCCAGAGCGGCCTCGGTCTGGATGCCCAACGCATCGCCATTGACGGCTTTGCCGAAGCCCGCGCCGCCACGATCCTCGCCCGGTTCACCGAAGTCGAGAGCGGCCGCAGAAACGACCGTCCCGAACTCGAAAAGGCACTGAACCTTGCACAGCTCACCGGAGCCATCCTCGTCATCGCCAAGCTCGACCGGCTGAGCCGCAACTCCGCCTTCCTGTTAATGCTGCGCGACAGCGGCGTCCGGTTCCTCGCCGTCGACATGCCCGAGGCCAACGACCTGACCGTCGGCATCATGGCCCTCGTCGCCCAACAAGAGCGCGAGACCATCTCCCGGCGTACCAGAGAGGCGCTGGCGGCCGCGAAGGCCCGCGGCGTCAAGCTGGGCAATCCGCACGGCGCAGCGGCCCTCAGACGGGCTGGCAAAGGCGGTGCGGCGCTCCGCCAGGCTGTCACGGCCAATGCAGACGCATTCGCGCAATCGCTGGCGCCAGTGCTGGTCGACCTGCAATCGCAGGGGATCACAACCTTGCGGCAGATTGCTGGCGCGCTGAACGAGCGCGGCGTGCTGACCCGGCGTGGCGGCAGGTGGCATGTCTCGAATGTGCGGAACCTGTTGGCGCGGGTCGACCTGCTTGCCAAGAGTTGTAGGACTTGAAGCTGGACAAAGCGGCGGGTGGTGCTGGGCCATGGGGAGATCCGTCCGGCACCATTCTGTGGTCGCGGTGGATCAAAGGTTCAACCTCCGGCACGGCGAAGGAAAACTGCGCGCTCTGGTCAAACAAACTTGGCTTCTCCGGCCACTCCAGCGCCTGCGAGTGGCGGACGAACTCTGGCTCCGGCCGCGCTAACCTGGAACTGCTGAACTGGGAAGCGCTGGCTGCGGGGCCGCTGATCGTCCGGATGCGCTGCAAGGTCGAAACTTACGCGGTGTCAAAGGTCTGGCTGCTGTTCAACACGGTCTTCGCCGATCCGCTGTGGGAGATGTATGTCGATGTTACCCTGGACGGCACGACTGCGGCCAACCGGGTCGGGTTTCACAGCCCGGAATGGTCGAATGTCTGGGTCGAGGAACACCCGTCCCACCCGGGCTGGATGTTCATCAAGGCGCGGCTGGATTTGACCGGAGCCGCGGATGTGGACGGGTCCTTCACGGTGCAAATGACGGACGGAAACCAGAGCGACGAACTGTTCCCGCTGGATGATTTCACGATGATCCGGGTGCAGGACCTGACCATCGAGCAAGCATGATCGCGGGCCGAACACGCCCCCCCCACAGAATCCACGAATCCAACCGAACCCGCCCATGTGGCGGGTTTTTTCGTTTCTGGAGGACACCATGACGACGACCTT
>CAYGRI010000141.1:0-12357 GCA_964352155.1 uncultured Maritimibacter sp.
TGCAAACTATCTCGCCAATGCCGGATACGCTTCAACCTAATCTCATCTCGCTCTAAAACAACGGCTTGCTCTTTCGCCCTGTGTCGGGGGCGATCAGGCAGTTGCAAGCAAGGCTTGACTGCCGCGCCGGGCAAGGAAAAAGGGCCGGCGCTTTTGGCGCGGCCCTTTCCGTCTGAAACGAGGGTGCCTCAGTTCGGGATGATGTTGATGTCCACGCGCCGGTTCTGCGCCCGGCCCTCTGCCGTCAGGTTCGACGCGATGGGCGAGGATTCCCCGCGACCGATGGCAGAGATCCGCCCGTTCGGAACACCGTTGGAGACGAGCACGGCCCCAACCGCCTGCGCGCGTTGCACCGAAAGGCGCTGGTTGTAATCGGCGCCGCCGGTGTTGTCCGTATGGCCGATGATCTGCACGGTGGATCCGGGATAGGCCTGCAGGCTGTCCGCCAGCACGGCCAGATCAGACCGCAGCGAGGCGTTCACCTGGCTGCTGTCGACCGCGAACAGAACGTCCTGCGGCATCCGGACGGTCAGCGAATCGCCGTTATTGATGATCTGGATCCGGCCATCGGAGAAGTCGCGCTGCAGTTCGGCGGCCTGCTTGTCCAGGTTGTAGCCAACCGCAGCCCCGACTCCGGCGCCCACGATCCCACCGATGACGGCGCCCCGCGTCCGTTCTCCCGCGTCGTTGCCGCCGACGACTGCCCCCAGGACGCCACCGACAAGCCCGCCCACGACGGCGCCTTCCTTGGTGCGCTTTCTGGGGTCATCCGTCTGGGTCGAGGGGTCGGTACAGGCGGTCAGGCCAATCAGCCCGGCGGTTGCCAATAAAATAGGGGTGCGAAATGTCATTTGACCCTGCTTTCTGTTCTTATGACGTCTTCGCCCGCAAAATACCGCCCCCGCATCACAGGTCCAGCGGTAATCCGGCAAAGGGCGGGCAAATCTGTGTCTGACAGGGCCGCGGCCGCGGGACTGGCGGTGTTCCGCCAATTTCCCCCTGGTCAGGCCTCGGCCCGGGCGGATTCATAGGCCAGCAGGGCGCGTTTGACCGGCAAGCCCCAGTGATAGCCGCCCAGCCCGCCGCTTTTACGCAGGGCCCGGTGGCAGGGGATCAGCCAGCTGATCGGGTTGCGGCCCACCGCCGTGCCCACCGCGCGGACGGCCTTGGGGTGGCCTATCGTGCCCGCAATGTCCGAATAGGTCGTCACCCGGCCCGAAGGTATGGCCAGCAGCGCCTCCCAGACCTTGATCTGAAACGGGGCGCCGATCAGATACAAAGGTGTCGGCCCCTGCGAGCCGTCCGCGCCAAAGGCGGACAGTACCCAGCCTTGCAGAAAGGCCGGATCCTCGGCAAAGCTGGCGCGCGGCCAGCGCCCGGTTAGATCCGCCATCGCGGCGTCCTCTCCGGTCTCGGAGGCGAAACCGATCCCGCACAGCCCCTTGTCCGTACCCATCACCAGCGCGGGGCCAAAGGGGCTGTCAAACCAGCCCCAGCGGATCGTCATGCCCGCCCCCTGCCGGGCGTAATCGCCGGGGGCCATCGCCTCCCACCGCAGGAACAGGTCGTGCAGACGGCCCGACCCGGACAGGCCCAGCGCCAGGCTCGTCTCCAGCGTGGGCACCTGCGACCGCAGCAACGTGCGGGCATGATCCAGCGACAGATATTGCTGGTACCGCTTGGGCGAGACGCCGACCCACCGGCTGAACAGGCGCTGGAAATGGGCGGGGCTCATGTTCATCTCGGCGGCCAGCGCGTCCAGCGGCACGGGCACTGGCGCGCGCGTGTCGATCAGGTCGATGGCCCGCCGGATAACGGCGAAATGATAGCTTTGTTCGGGGGCCTGATCGGTCATGAATCGTGTCCTTGTGCTGTGGCTCAAATTAGGCGCAGGCCGCCCGCGCCGCGACCCGATTCCTGCGATTGTGTCCCGTCACGGGGCCATCCTGCATTCAGGCTTGTCTGACGGCGCCCGGGCGGGCATACGGACGCGATGGCAAAGCAACTCGATTACAACACCTTGCGAGAGATCTTTGGGCGTTTCCAGGCGGCAGAGCCGGAACCCAGGGGCGAGCTGGAGCATGTGAACGCCTATACGCTGGTCGTGGCCGTGGCGCTGTCGGCGCAGGCGACCGATGCGGGGGTCAACAAGGCCACCCGCGGGCTGTTTCAGGCAGCCGACACGCCGGAAAAGATGCTGGCCCTGGGCGAAGAGGGCGTGATCGAGCATATCAAGACCATCGGCCTGTTCCGCAACAAGGCCAAGAACGTCATCAAGCTGAGCCGGAAGCTGGTGGATGAGTTCGGGGGACAGGTCCCGTCCTCGCGCGCGGCGCTGCAATCCCTGCCGGGCGTCGGGCGCAAGACCGCGAATGTGGTGCTGAACATGTGGTGGGGGCATCCGGCACAGGCGGTCGACACCCATATCTTTCGTGTGGGCAACCGCACCGGCATCGCGCCTGGCAAGGATGTGGACGTGGTCGAACGCGCGATCGAAGATCACATCCCGGCGGAGTTCCAGCGCCACGCGCATCACTGGCTGATCCTGCACGGCCGTTACATCTGCGTTGCGCGCAAGCCCAAATGCGGCGCCTGTCCCATTTCCGATCTGTGTCCCTACGAGGAGAAAACCCAATGAGCAAAGCCTTTCAGGTGGTCGGCATCGGCAATGCCATGGTCGACGTGCTGTCCAACACGACCGACGCCTTTCTGAGCGACAACGAGATCCAGAAAGGCATCATGCAGTTGATCGACATGGACCGTGCCGTGGATCTGTACAGCAAGGTCGGCCCGTCGCGCGAAGTGTCGGGCGGATCGGCGGCCAATTCCATCGCCGGCATCGCGGCTTTGGGCGGGCGGACGGCCTATGTGGGCAAGGTCAAGGACGACCAGCTGGGCAAGATCTTTGCCCATGACCTGCGAGCGCAGGGGGCTGTCTATGAAACCGCGATGGCACCGTCCGACCATGCCGCCGAAACCGGGCGCTGCATCGTGCTGGTCACCCCCGATGGCGAGCGGTCGATGAACACCTATCTTGGAGTCACCGAATTCCTCGAGCCCTCGGACATCGACGAGGCGCAGATGTCCGAGGCAGAGTGGATCTTTCTCGAAGGCTACCGCTTTGACGGGCCCGCCAGCCACGAAGCCTTCGCCAAGGCGGTAGCGGCCTGCAAGGGCGCGGGGGGCAAGGTCTCTATCACCCTGTCGGATCCGTTCTGCATCGAACGCCACCGCGCGGCCTTTGCCGATATGCTGCGCGACCATGTGGATCTGCTGTTCGCGAACCGGGCCGAGATCCTGTCGATGTACGAGACCGACGATTTCGAGGCCGCCCTCGCCAAGGCCGCCGCCGAGATCGAGATCGTGGTCTGCACCGACAGCGAGCATGGTGCCCATGTTCTGTCCGGCGGCGAGCGCTGGCATGTTCCGGCGGTGCCGACCAAGGTCGTGGATGCGACCGGGGCCGGGGATCTGTTTGCCGGGGCGTTCCTGTGGGGGCTGGCCGAAGGGCATGACCTTGAGACCTGCGGCCGCATGGGATGCATCGCCGGGTCCGAGGTGATCAGCCACATCGGAGCGCGCGCCGAGGCGGATCTGAAGGATCTGTTCCGCCAGCGCGGTGTGATCTGACGGCGCAAGACGTTTCGGGGGATCTCTCCCGGCATCTTGGCAAACGCGGGCGAGCGGCGGGGAATAACCCCGGCTGTCTCGCCCGATCCGTTTCCTGCCTGACGTTCTTCCTGCCCGACATGCGTCGGCACAGCGCGGCAGGGCTCAGTATCCGGCGGAGCGGTCCACGAGATACAACAACTCTTCGCCCGCCTCGCTGCGGCGGATGTTCTCGACAATGACATCTGCCGCCGTGCTGGCGCGGGTCGCGCTGGCGATATGCGGCGTGACCGTGACTCTGGGATGCGCCCAATAGGGATGATCCTGCGGCAAAGGCTCCTCCCGGAAGACATCCAGCGTGGCCTGCGAGATGTGCCCGGTATCAAGCGCGGCCAGCAACGCCGCGTCGTCGATCAGCGGGCCGCGCCCCGGGTTCAGGATGACGGCGCCCCTGGGCAAGGCCGCAAGGCGCTTGGCATTCAGCAGGTTCTCGGTCGCCGGGGTCATCGGCAACAACAGCACCAGGATTTGCGCGGTCGACAGGGCCTCTGTCAGACCGTCCTCGCCGGACAGGCAGGTGAGGCCCGGCAGGTCCTTCTGGCTGCGGCTCCATCCCGTTACCAGAAAGTTCAACGCCGCCAGGGCCGTCGCGCAGGCGGTTCCAAGCTCTCCCAGCCCCAGGATCGTCACCGGCCTTTGCCGTGCCAGCGGCGGAGGCGCCCAGTTCCAAACATGGTCGGGGTTCACGATATGCGCATCCATCCCCAGATGGTGCCGCAGCACCTGGCCGGTGACCCATTCCACCATCCCCTCGGTCAAGCCACGGTCGACCATGCGGGTCAGCGGCTGGGTCAGGGTCGCGTTCCGGGTCAGCGCCTCGACACCGGCCCAAAGGTTCAGCACCGCCTTGGCCTTCACGAAGGGCGAGAAATCGGTCAGCCCGTCGTTGGGGGCATAGATGATGTAATCCACCTCGGCGGGTGGCCAGTCCTCGGCGATCTCGGCCACGATCCCGGCCGCTTGCAGGGCGGCGGGCAGAACCTCGCTATAGGTGTTCCAGCGGTCTTCGGTGCCGCCGGAAAACAAGATCTTCCTCATCCGCGTATCCTTGGTCGATGAACATGCGCCGATTGTGCCAGACCGAAGGCCACCAGCAGCACCAGCATGGCAGAGCCGCCGTAACTGACCAGCGGCAACGGCACGCCTACCACGGGTGCCAACCCCATCACCATCGACATGTTCACGGCAAAGAACAGAAAGAAGGTCGCCGCGATCCCCAGCGTCAGGATCGCGCCGAACCGGTTGGAATTGTTCATCGCAGAGACGATGCAAAACAGCAGGATCAGCCCGTAGATCGTCAGCAAGGAGATCCCGCCGATGAACCCGAATTCCTCGGCCAGGGTGGTGAAGATAAAGTCGGTGTGCTTTTCGGGCAGGAAGTTCAGGCGCGACTGCGTGCCTTGCATAAAGCCGCGTCCCGACATGCCCCCCGAGCCCAAGGCGATCTTGGATTGGGTAATGTGATAGCCCGCCCCCAGCGGGTCGGATTCCGGATCAAGGAAGGTGTCGATCCGGCGGTATTGGTAATCCTTGATCAGCTGCCACGGGGTCCCGCGGGAATAGAAGACGCCCGCAACCAGCCCCCCCGCCACGGCCACCACCGCGGCGAAATACAGCCAGTGGACGCCCGCGATGAACATCACGATGCCGCCGCCCGCCACCAGCAGGATCGCGGTGCCAAGGTCGGGCTGACGCAGGACCAGATAGGTCGGCAGCAGGATCAGCACGACCGGAATCGCCACCCACAACGGCCGCGAGATCTTCTTGATGTCGACCCAGTCGTAGTAGGCGGCCAGCAGCATCACCAAGGTGATCTTCATCAGCTCCGACGGTTGCAACCGCATGAAGCCGATGTCGATCCAGCGCTGAGCACCCATCCCGGTCACGCCCAGGAATTCCACCGCGATCAGCAGCAGGACAGAAATCCCGTAGGCCAGCCCCGCCACGTTGCGCCAGAACCAGATCGGCACCATCGCGACGATGAACATCAGCGCCAGACCCAAGGCAAAGCGCTGCATCTGCGGTTCGGCCCAGGGACGCATGGATCCGCCGGCCACCGAATACAGCATCAGAAACCCGACGCTGGCGGCGGCGATGGTCAGCAGCAGCAGGGGCCAGTTCAGATAAAGGATCTTCGAGGCGCCGGTGGGCACCCGTTTGACGGTATACTCTAGATAGCTCATGCCCGCGAGCGGCCGTCATAGGCCGAGGGGTCGCGCAGCTCCAGCTTTTCCTGCTGCGTCTTGATCCGGCCGCGCTGGCTGGATGGGTAGGCGGCCAGCGGCGGGGTGTCGGTATACAGCGCCTGCAGCATGATGTCCCGCGCGACCGGCGCCGCCGCGGTCGAGCCGCCGCCGCCATGTTCCACCACGACAGAGATCGCAAGTTTGGGCGCCTGCAGCGGCGCATAGCCGACGAACAGCGCGTGGTCGCGCCGCTCCCACGGCAGGTCCTCGTTTCGGGTCACACCGGCCGCACGCTCCGCCATTGTGATGTTGCGCACCTGGCTGGTGCCGGTCTTGCCGGCCATATGCATCCCGTCCGACACGATCCGGCTGCCATAAGCCGTGCCACGGCGGGTGTTCGTGACCGCATCCATCCCGTCGCGGACGTATTTCAGATGCACCGGCGAAATATCGAGAGCCGGAAAATCCGGCGCCTCGTCCTGGCCATCGAAGGTCTTGATCAGGCGCGGCTGTACCGCACGGCCACTGGCGATCCGCGCGGTCATCACCGCCAATTGCAGCGGCGACGACAGGACAAAGCCCTGCCCGATACCGGCGTTGAACGTGTCGCCGATCAGCCATTCGGCGTCACGGTTGTCGCGTTTCCACTGTTTCGTGGGCATCAGCCCCGCGACCACCGCCGAGACGGGCAAGTCATGCCGGATCCCCAGCCCCAGCCGCCGCGCCATCGCAGTGATCTTCTCGATCCCGACGCGCTGGGCGATCTCGTAGTAATAGACATCGCAGGATTGCTGCAGCGACTCCTTGAGGTCGACCTTGCCATGCCCGCCGCGCCGCCAGCAGTGAAAGCGCCGGTTGCCCAGTTCAGTGAAGCCGCCGCAATGGATCCGTTCCTCGGGTTCGATCACTCCGTCTTCCAGCGCGGCGAGAACCGTGACCATCTTGAATGTGGATCCGGGCGGATAGGCTCCCTGCACCGATTTGTTGGCCAGCGGGCGGTGGTCGTCCTCCAGCAGGGCACGGTAGTCGGCCACGCTGATCCCGCGGACGAAACTGTTGGGGTCGAAGGAAGGGGCAGAGGTGATCGCCAGGATCTCTCCGGTATCGACATCCATCACCACCGCGCTGGCGCTTTCCTCGCCCAGCCGCGCCTGCATGTAGTTCTGCAGGGCGCTGTCGATCGTCAGGCGGATGTTGTCGCCGGACCGGCCGGGGATCCGGCCCAGTTCCCGCATCACGCGGCCCTGGGCATTCACCTCGATCCGGCGGGTCCCGGCCTGACCGCGCAGGTCATGCTCCAGCTTGGCCTCGACCCCGGTCTTGCCGACCTGGAATTTCGGGATCTGCAGCAGCGGATCGTCGTCGGTCGACAGATAGCCCTCGGTCAGGTCAAAGTCGCTGACGGGGCCGACATATCCGACGATATGTGCAAAGTCGTCCTGCAGGGCGTATATCCGGCTTTGACCCACCTCGGTGGACACACCGGGCAGGGCGGGGGCATTCACCGCGACTTCGGAAAACGTCTCCCATGTCAGGCGGTCGGCGACGGTCACGGGAACGAAGGGGCTGCGCCGCGCAATCTCTGACTTGACTTTTTCCAACTCTTCGGGGGGGAGTTTTATGATCTTTTGCAGCCGTTCCAGCACAGTGTCGATATCGCCCGCATCCTCGCGGACAATCACCACGCGATAGTTCTGCTCATTCTCGGCCAGGATCAGGCCGTTGCGATCATGGATCAGCCCGCGCGAGGGCGGGATCAGCCGGATGTTGATCCGGTTCTCGTCCGCAAGCAGCCGGAAGGTATCGGCCTGCTCGATCTGCATATAGCGCATCCGCCCGGTCAGCACGGCGGCAAAGGCGCCCATCGCCCCGCCCAGCATCAGCGCCCGCCGAGAGACCGTGCGTGCGCTTTCCTCTGATTCCTTTTGGGTCCGTTTCATCGCACTCGCCGCGCTGCTTCCACGTCTGCCGGGCTCATCTTGTCGACCTTGAACACCAGCCGCGCCAGGATCACGATCATCGGATAGGCGATCAGCGAGGCGATTGTCTGCAACACCACCAGCCCCAGTGGCCCATGCGGGACGGCAAAGATCAACAGCACCAGATAATTCGCCAGATGCACCAGGATCAAGACCACACTGACCAATCCCAGCTCTGCCGCCAGCGGCAATTCGCGCAGGGCGCTTTCGCGCGACCGCAGGTATTCGGCCGCCAGGATCACCAATGCGGTCCACAGGCCCGGCGGGCGCAGGTACAGGATGTCGGTCATCAGGAACACCGGCGCGATTAGAAAGACCGGCACGAAATGCGGGCGTCGCAGGACCCAGGCAAAGGTCAGGCACAACAGCAGGTCCGGCCCCGGATAGCCATTGGGGCCCAGGTCGGTCGGCAGGATCCGCAGCAGGATGATCACACTGGCGGCGCCCACATAGGCCGCGCCATAGATCCAGCGGTTCGCGGCTGGAGATCTAGCCATCGGCGGCCTCTGGGTCCAGCGCGGCGGCATCCTGTTCGGGCAGCACAAGGCTGCCCGGGTCGGTGAGGCTGGGTTTGGGATGCGAGCGCAGGACGCGCAGGTAATCGAGCCGCTGGTAGTCTGCCGCCGGGCGGACGCGCAGGCGCCGGTCCGGGCTTTGCACCACCGTGCCCACCAGAACCCCGGCCGGGAACACCCCGCCATCGCCAGAGCTGACCACCCGGTCCCCGGGGCGCACGGTGTCGCGGTTCTCGATAAAGTCGAGCGGGGGCAACCCGGTGTTGTCGCCCGACAGCATCGCCTTTTGCCCCGATGGCTGGATGGTGACGGGGATCCGGCTGTTGGAATCGGTCAGCAGGATCACCCGGCTGGTGGCATTGCCGACGCCGCTGATCCGCCCGACCAGCCCCAGCCCGTCGGTGGCGGCCCAGCCGTCGACGATCCCGTCGCGCAGCCCGATGTTCAGCAGAACCGATTGCCGGAACGGAGAGCCGCTGTCCGCCAGCACGACGCCGGTCACAAAAGTCAGCTTGGGATCCAGCCGCACGTTGTTGAGGTCCAGCAGCTTGGCATTCTGCTGTTCCAGCTGCAGCGCGGCCTCTTTCCAGGCCTTCATCTGCTGCAATTCGCGCCGCAACTCCTGATTCTGCTCATAGATCCGGGCGTATGACTGAAAGCCCTCGATCATGTCGGCCAGCTTGCTGACGGGCAGCAGGATCCAGTCGAAATTCGGCACCACCTGATCGACGATCTGGGCGCGGAACCGTTCCACGCGGGGGCTGTCGATTCGCCAGAACAGGAACAACAGCATCAGCCCGAAAACGAGCATCCCGATCAGGATGCGCCTGACCGGGCGAACGAACTCGTCACTGTTGCTGCCGTTTCGCGCCACGTCTGCCTCCGGACCCCGGCGTGGGGCCGACCCTAGCTTTCGTAGTCTATCACATGTCGAAGCTGTTTTTCATATTCGAGCGCCTTTCCGGTGCCCATAGCAACACAATTCAGGGATTCGTCGGCCACTGAAATGGCCAGCCCGGTCTGTTCCCTGAGCGCGAGATCAAGCTCTCCCAGCAGGGCGCCGCCGCCCGTCAGCATCACGCCGCGGTCGACAATATCCGCCGCCAGATCCGGCGGGGTCGCTTCCAGCGCGGTCATCACCGCCTCGCAGATCGCCTGCACCGGCTCCAGCAGCGCTTCGGCCACCTGTGCCTGGCTTACTTCGATCTCTTTGGGGACACCGTTGAGCATGTCGCGGCCCCGGATCTGCATCGAGGCGCCGCGCCCGTCGTCGGGCATCCGCGCCGTACCGATAGAGGTCTTGATGCGTTCGGCCGTGGATTCCCCGATCAGCAGATTTTGCTGGCGGCGCAGATAGTTGATGATCGCATCATCCATCCGGTCGCCGCCGACGCGCACCGAGCGGGCATAGACTATATCGCCCAGCGACAGCACCGCGACCTCGGTCGTGCCGCCGCCGATGTCCACCACCATCGAGCCGGTGGGATCGGTGATCGGCATCCCCGCGCCAATGGCCGCCGCGATGGGTTCGGCGATCAGCCCCGCCTTGCGGGCGCCCGCCGACAGAACCGACTGACGGATCGCCCTCTTTTCAACGGGGGTCGCCCCATGGGGCACGCAGACGATGATCTTCGGTTTCGAGAAGGTCGTGCGCCGGTGCACCTTGCGGATGAAATGCTTGATCATCTCTTCGGCCACGTCAAAATCGGCGATCACGCCTTCGCGCATCGGCCGGATCGCTTCGATGGAGCCGGGGGTGCGGCCCAGCATCAGCTTGGCATCCTCGCCCACGGCGAGCACCTGCTTGCGGCCTTCCTTGACATGATAGGCGACCACCGAGGGTTCATTGAGAATGATCCCGCGCCCTTTGACATATACCAGCGTATTCGCCGTGCCCAAATCGATGGCCATGTCCGACGAGAATAGCCCTGAAAGAAAAGACATGCGCGGCGGACTTCCCCAGAGTTAAGCGTTCCGGGCGCCAGACGGAATGCCCGGTGCCAACCGGACTTATATGGGGGCGCGCGTCCAAGGGAAAGGGGGCGGTCCGGCGGAATTCGCGTAATTCCGCCGTGAAACCGGTGCAAGGGCGTCAAAATGCAATTGCAGGATTTGTGTAAGTCCGTGACGAAAGGCGCATATTTGATGTTTTGAGGGCTCTGCTCGGCTGCACAATCCAAAATTGTGGGATCTGTGTGTTTTTGAGGCAGCCTGCGCAGGCTTTGATGCAATGCAAAAAAGATGCCCGCTGCCGGGCGTTCGCGGATGGCCGTCAGCGGAGTTCAAGCGGCGCAACCGGTGCGGGCTGACCGCTTTCCCGCCCCGCACCGCCACGAAACGGCACAGCGGACGTTTTGATCGGGCCACGCCGCCACAGGACGCGGTTCGGCCGCGGATCTGGCACCGGCGACAATTCGCTCGCTGTAGGGGGCGATCTCCACTAGCGTTCGAGGGGTGGTTCAACGGGGGGAAAGGTTGACGCGCTCGAAACAACGCATTTCCGCAGGGATGCTCTGTGCTTTCTTGCTGGCCGCTTGCGCCCAGCCGGCGGACACGGTGACGCAGTTGGCTCCTGCAGAGCAGGCAGAGCCGCCGGGCCTGTCGAAAAGGCAAACCAACAGAGCCGTGGGGGGCGCGCTGATCGGGGTCGCCGCGACCGCGCTGTTGGTCTTCGTGCTCATTGTGACATCCCTCGACGGGGCGTTCGACGAGACAACCTGATCCGTAACGCCACCGGGTTCGCCTGTGAGCGATAGGGGCGCCACCTGATGCGGACACAGGTTCGATAGCTAGGACCGCTTTTTGGAGCGTGATGCAGGGCCCATGACCGTCCGCCCGCCACGCCAGGCGACGGCGCCTGTTTCCCTGGCAGACGCGTCCCGTCGTCCGGGGGCCGTGCGGCGATCGCAATTTGCGGGGCCACCGCCGGTTCAACGGATGACCGAGACGGCAGGACGGGCCGGGGTCGACCCCATAGGCGCGGCCCCGGCGTGGCTGTTAGCCGGCGTCCTTGTAGCTGACAGATTTCACGTCTGAATCCGGCGCCGTCTTGCCGCGCCGGACCAGCAGCCGGTTCAGCGCGGTGACATAGGCCTTGGCCGAGGCCACCACCGTATCCGTATCCGCAGCCGCCCCGGTCGAGATGCGTCCGTCTTCTTCCAGGCGCACATGCACGGTGGCCTGTGCATCGGTGCCTTCGGTAACGGCGTTGATCTGGTACAATTGCAGGACCGCTTCATGCGGGAACAGTTTCTTGACCGCATTGAAGGTCGCATCCACCGGGCCGTCGCCGGTGGCCGTGACCTGCCGGTCCTCGCCGTCGATGGTCAGCGTCAGATCGGCCGATTGCGGCGCCTCGGTGCCGCAGATCACCCGCAGGAAGCGCACCTGGATCCGCTCGTTCGCGGTTTCCACCGCCGCGTCGCGCATCAGAGCCACCAGATCCTCGTCAAACACCTCTTTCTTGCGGTCGGCCAGGGCCTTGAACCGCACGAAGACATCGTTGAGCTGGTTGTCGGCCAGATCGAAGCCCAGGTTCTTGAGCTTGGAGCGCAGCGCGGCGCGGCCGGAATGTTTGCCCATTACGATATTCGTCTCGGACAGGCCGACGTCGGAGGGGCGCATGATCTCGAACGTCTCGGCGTTCTTCAGCATCCCGTCCTGGTGGATCCCGCTTTCATGGGCAAAGGCGTTCTTGCCGACGATCGCCTTGTTGTATTGCACCGCAAAGCCCGACACTGCCGCGACCCGTCGCGAGATGTTCATGATCCGGGTGGTGTCGACCCGCGTGGTCCAGGGCATGATGTCGTGGCGCACTTTCAGCGCCATCACCACTTCTTCCAGCGCGGTGTTGCCCGCACGCTCGCCCAGCCCGTTGATCGTGCATTCGATCTGCCGTGCCCCGCCGCGCACCGCCGCGAGCGAATTGGCCACCGCCAGACCCAGGTCGTTGTGGCAATGCGCCGACAGGATCACCTTGTCCGCCCCCGGAACCCGCTCGATGATCTG